>CAUJJX010000263.1 GCA_963205165.1 Pseudomonadota bacterium
ATCACCTTCGCGACGCAGAAGACCCAGGGCAGGTAGCACCTGATCGCACCGACAGCCGTCGCGTGAACCGGCCCCGGCCCGGGCCATCCGTAAGCGATCGGTAACGACCGGCGTACGATCCTCCGCGTACCCGATCACGCCGGACACCGTCGCCCCGATCGACCCACCCGTCCGACGCCGGACCCGGCGGTCGCCCATCGGCGCCTCGCCCCGGCCGGAACGGGCGGAGCCGCGCCACCGATCGCGCGGCCGATCGAACGATCCGGGGGGGCGGTACCGATGGCGACGATCTCACCGACGCTCGCGAAACTGAGCCGCCCGCGGCTCTTCGACGCCCTGCCGCGGCCACGGCTGTTCGACAGGCTCGACGACGCCCGACGCCATCCCGTCGTCTGGGTCGTCGCCCCGCCCGGTGCCGGCAAGACGACCCTCGTCGCGAGCTGGCTCGAGCAGCGCAGGCTGCCCGGCCTCTGGTACCAGGTGGACCCCGGCGACGCCGACCCCGCGACCTTCTTCCACTACCTCGGCCTCGCCGAGCGCGGGCTGCGCAGCGGACGGCGCGCCCCGATGCCCGTGCTCACCCCGGAATACCTCGGCGACCTCGCCGGATTCGCGCGCCGCTACTTCCGCGAACTCTTCGCGCGCATGCCGGCCGACGGCGTGCTCGTGCTCGACAACTTCCAGGAAGCGGAAGACAGCGCCGCGCTGCATGACGTCATCGTCGCCGCGATCGACGAGGTGCCGGCCGGCCTCCAGGTGATCGTCGTCAGCCGCGCGCCGGTGTCCCCGCCCTACGCGCGACTCGCCGCGAACCGTGCGCTCGCGGTCCTCGACTGGGACGCGCTGAAGCTCACGCCGGACGAGACCTCCGCGCTGCTGGCCTCGGTCGGCGTCGACGCCGACGCATCGATGCTCCACGAACAGTCCGGCGGCTGGGCCGCGGGCCTCGTGCTGCTCGCCGAGCACATCCGCCGCGGCAGCGCCGTCGGGTCCGCGATGGACCCCGATTCGCTCCAGCAGGTCTTCGCCTACTTCGCGGGCCAGCTCTTCGAACAGGCACCGGAGGCCGACCGCCGGATGCTGATGCAGCTGAGCTACCTCCCCGCCATGAGCGACCGGCTGGCGCTCGAACTCACCGGCGACGAAGGCGCGGCCGCCCTGCTCGACCGGCTCTATCGCCGCCATCTCTTCACGGACCGCCGTCGCGGCGACGAGACGACCTACCAGTTCCACGCGCTGTTCCGCGCCTTCCTCCAGCACCGCGCAGCGACGGACCTGTCGCCGGAACAACGGGCAGTCGTCGCCCGACGCGCCGGCGAACTGCTCGCCACGGATGGCCAGCCGGAAGTCGCGATGCCGCTGTTTCTCGCATCCGGCGATCCCGACGCCGCGGAGGCGATCGTCCACGCGCACGCCGCCGCCCTCATCGGACAGGGACGCTGGAAGGTCGTCGTCGACTGGATCGACGTGCTGCCCGCGACGCGCACGGAATCGAGCCCGTGGCTGCTGCACTGGCTCGGCACGGCGCGCATCGGCGTCGATCCGCCCGCTGCACGCGAGATCCTCGCGCGGGCGCAGGTGCAGGCCGTGCACCACGGCGACACGCGCTGCCAGGTGCAGATCGCGGCCGGCGTCGTCGAGGCGCTGTTCCTCGAATACAACCAGTTCAGGCCGATCGACCCCTGGATCCCCGTGCTGGAGACGATCCTGCGCGACGACTTCGCGGCACCGACTCTGGAGGAGGAACTCCGCGCGCAGTCCGCGCTGCTCGTCGCGCTCACGTACCGCATGCCCGACCACCCCGGCATCGACCGTTGCGTCGAACGTGTGCGCGCCCTGCTGCGCACGGGCATCGACATCAACCTGCGGGTCAGCGCGTCGACGCACCTGTGCCTGTACGGGAGCTTCACCGGTCACCTGGAGGAAAGCCGTCGCGCGGCAGCGACCCTCGTGCCGTTGCTCGGCGACCCGACCGTGACGATCTTCCGGAAGATCTTCGCCTGGGCCGTGCTCGGGTGGTATGCCTCGGCAAGCGGCGAGCGCGACGTCGGCCGGCTCGCCGTCGATTCGAACGAGGCGATCGCGCGCGACGAGGGCATCCACGTGGCCGAGCGCTTCGCCTGCATCATCGGCTACTTCGTCGCGATGGACCGTCTCGACGTCGATGAAGGTGCCGAGCGCATCGCCCGCTTCGAGAAGATCATGATGGCCGAGCACCCGTACGAGGCCGCATCGCTCGTCAACATGAAGTCGTGGCACGGCGTGTACACCAACTGTCCCGCGGGGACGATCCAGTACGGCCCGGAAGCCTTCCGCCTCTATTCCGAAGCCGCGTCGAACCCGCACATCCTCGTCGGCCTCAACGGATTGATCTGGGGCTGCGTCGAAGCCGGCGACGAGGATGCGGCCCGGCACTGGATGGCGGAGCACGATCGCTGGTCGTCCCGCCGCAACATGACGTGGGCGCGCTGGGTGCTCGACGCAGCCGAGGCGATCATGGCGCTGCGCCGCGGCGACGAATCCGTCGTCGTCACGAACCTCCATCGGCTCTTCGCGCAGGACCGCGGACGTTTCGACGAGTACGGCCACATGCTCGCCTGGCCGCGCGTCTGGGCGTCGAGGCTCGCAGCCGCCGCGCTCGAACGCGGCATCGAGACCACGCACGCGACGAACTTCATCCGCGAATACACGCTCGATCCGCCGGCGCCCGACATCGAGGCCTGGCCCTGGCCCGTGCGCATCCGCGCGCTCGGCTCGTTCGCCATCGAGGTGGACGGTGCACCGCTCGTCTTCACCGGCAAGGTGCCCCGCAAGCTGCTCGCGCTGCTGAAGCTCCTGCTCGGCGGCGAACCCGACGGTGTGCGCGACACCGTCATCATGGACACGCTCTGGCCCGACGAAGACGGCGACGCCGCGCGCGACGCCTACCGCGTCGCACTCCATCGACTGCGCAAGCTGCTCGGACATTCCGATGCCATCCGGTCGGACGACGGCCGCGTCACGATCGACGGCAGCGTCTGCCACGTCGACGTCTTCGCGCTGCGCTCCCGGCTCGACGCAGCGGACGTCGACGGCGCATTGCGGCTCTATCGCGGCGCACTGCTCGCCGACGACGGCGAAGCCGCGTGGCTGCTCGGGCCGCGGCAGCGCGTGGAAGACCGCGTCGTCCGCGCGTCGCTCGATGCGATCGCAAAGCACGAAGCGCACAGCGATTCCACCGGCGCGCTCGACGTCTGTACGCGCGCATTCGCCGTCGCCCCGGCGTCCTCGCGTCTCGCGGAATGCCTCATGCGACTGCAGCTCGAGACGGGCGGCGTGCTCGACGCGCTCGATGCGCATAGACGCCATCTCGAGGCGCTCGGCGCCAGCGCCGGCATCCGCACGTCGCCGGTGCTGCGGCAGCTCTACGAAGCGGCGCTGACGGCGCAGGCCGCGCGCTCGTCGACGACGCCTCGTTGACGGTGGCCGGATCGCACGACCGACAAGCACGCGACAACGGGACACCAACAGTAAGGGATCGGTAACGGCGTCCGCCACACGATGGACTCGCGCATCCGGCACGTCATGACGACTCGCCGGTGCGCACCACCCATCACGCCGGAGGACCCATCCCATGAACACGATCCGTCTGCCATTCCTGCACCTGCTGCTGGCCGCGGCGCTTCTCGCGCTGTCGCTCGGCGCCAGCGCCGAGAACTTCACGCGCCGCGATGTGACATTCAGGAGCGAAGGCCTGAACCTGTCCGCGTGGTACTACGTGCCGAAGGGCATGAAGCCCGACGAGAAGCGCCCCGCCATCGTCATGGCCCACGGCTTCAGCGCCCCCAAGGAAGCCCTGCTCGCGAACTTCGCCGATCGCTTCGCCGCCGCCGGATTCGTCGTGACGGTGTTCGACTTCCGGTTCCTCGGCGCGAGCGAGGGCGAACCCCGCGGACAGATCTTCCCGCTGCAGCAGATCGACGACTACCGCAACGCCATCACGTGGACGCAACTGCAGAAGGAAGTCGATCCGGGCCGCATCGGCGTCTGGGGCACGTCGTACAGCGGCGCGCATGTGCTGCAGCTCGGCGCCTTCGACCGGCGCGTGAAGGCCGTCGTCTCGCAGGTGATGCTGGTCGACGGGCCGTCGAATGCGTCGCGGCTAAATCGTGCCGATGCCCTGCCGAACGTCCGCGCCTTCCTCGCCGGTGACCGCGCGCAGCGCTACACCGAAGGCAGGATCAATTACCTGCCCGTCGTCGGGCCGGAGGGCACGCCGTCCGCGCTGCCGACGCCGGAATCGAACGACTTCTTCGAGAAGGTCGTCCGCACGAGCGCGCCGCGCTGGGAGAACCGCGTGACGCTGGAATCGATGGAGCGCTTCCTCGAGTACACGCCCGGCGCGAACATCCATCGCATCTCGCCGACGCCGCTGCTGATGGTCGTGGCCGAAGACGATCGCCTGACGCCGACCGACCTCGCGATCGAAGCCTACGAGCGGGCGCGCGAGCCCAAGAAGCTCGTCGTGTTTCCCGGCGGCCATTTCGCCGCGTACACGGAACCCGCGCTGAACACGACGGCCGGCGAAGCGACGGCGTGGTTCAAGCGGTGGCTGATGAAATGACGTGAGACCGGCGGGCGCGGGCGTCCCGGGCGGGTCGCCCGCTCTCGCCGGACACGGCGAACTGCGGAACTCGCGGGAGCCATCTCCGGACCGGGTGCCATCCCGCGCCAGAAACACTGCGTCGAGCTGACCCGGGATTCGCGCCCCCCGCTCCGCCAACGCAATCCGCGAAACCAGTCCGTCGCCCGACACCCGGCAGCCCCGTCCCCTCCGCTACCATCCGGCCCTCACTCCGCCCGGATGCCGTGAACACCCCCGCCCACTGGTCGCGCCTCGGTCCGACCGCCCTCGCCCTCCTGCCGCTCGCCGCGCTGTTCGCACTCGTCGCGACCGTGCGGCGCTGGCTGTTCCGCGTCGGAGCGCTCGCGTCGCATCGGCTGCCGGTGCCGGTGATCGTCGTCGGCAACATCACGGCCGGCGGTACCGGCAAGACGCCGTTCGCGCTGTGGCTCGTCGCACGCCTGCGCGAGCACGGATTCACGCCCGGCATCGTCACGCGCGGTTACGGCGGCACGGGCGCGGAGCGATCCGAGGTGCGTCCCGACGGCGACCCTGCGCTGTGCGGCGACGAACCGGTCCTGCTCGCACGACGCAGCGGCTGCCCGGTCTGGCGCGGGCGCGATCGCGTCGCGACGGGGCGTGCACTGCTCGCCGCGCATCCCGCGTGCGACGTGATCGTCTGCGACGACGGACTCCAGCACTACCGCCTGCGACGCGACATCGAGATCGTGCTGATCGACGGCGCGCGCGGCATCGGCAACGGACTGCCGCTGCCGGCGGGTCCGTTGCGCGAACCGGTGTCGCGACTGAAGTCCGTCGACGCCGTCGTCATCAACGGAACCGGTGCGTCGCCGCGGATCGACGGATTCGCGATGCGCCTCGCAGGCGCGCGGCTCGTGCATCTGATCGACGGCGCACGGCACGAGGAACTCGCGACGTGGCGCGGACGAAAGATCCACGCGGTCGCCGGCATCGGCCACCCGCCGCGGTTCTTCGACAGCCTGCGCAGCGCGGGGCTCGACGTGATCGAACACGCATTCCCCGACCATCACGCGTAC
>CAUJJX010000264.1 GCA_963205165.1 Pseudomonadota bacterium
GTGGTTTCCACCGTCGACGAACGCGAGGCCTCGGCGCGCATCGCCGCGACCCGCGCCCGGGATTCCTCGTTGCGCCGCCACTCGGCATCCCGGATCAGGCGGTCACGCCGCATCCGTTCGTACTGGCACTGGATCGTCTGGCAGATGGCCGTCGAGGCCGATGCGGGTGGATCGTTGCCGGTCGTGCGGATATCGAGCACATCGTGCCTGCCGGGCTTCGCTGTGCCACCGTCGGGCGGCCGCTCGCCGTAATGCGTGACGCCGGCCTCGTCGACCCACTTGTGGACCTGCTGCGCACCGGCCGTCGGTGCGAGGCAGAGCGCGCCCGCGAGCGTGGCGATCAGCAGCCAGTGGCGGGGCGGGCGCATGACGTCGACTACTGGTCCTTGAAGGCTTCGACCGGAATCGCGATCTTCACGTCGTCGGCGATGCCGGGCAGGCCCTTCACCAGACCGAACTCCGAACGCTTCACCTGAATCGTCGCGTTGCCGCCGCACAGCGCGCGCTTGTTGATCGGGTGCGTGCCGCAGGCGAAGCCGTCGAACGCGACCTTCACCGGCTTCGTGACGCCCATCATCGTGAGATCGCCTTCGGCTGCGACGACCTTCGCGCCGTCGAACGAGACCTTCGTCGACTTGAAGACGATCGTCGGGAACTGGGCCACGTTGAAGTAGTCCTCGCCGCGCATCGCTTCGTCCCACTTCTCGATGCCCATGTCGATCGAGGCGACCTGGATCGTGACGTCGACGCTGCCGGTCTTCGCCTCGCGGTCGATGACGATCTTGCCGGCCGTCTGGTTGAAGCGGCCGCGCTGCAGCGAGAAGCCTAGGTGGTTCACCTCGAACACCGGGAAGGTGTGACGCGAGTCGATCGTGAAGCTTTCGGGGGCTGCAAGCGCGGGCGACGCGGCGACGACGGCGAGCGCGAGGGCGGAGATCTTCATGAACATGTCAGGGCATCCGGGTGTGAGGGTCGAGGAGGTCGGAGGCTACTTCGCGGCAGCCGGCTGGGCAACGATCCGGAACCGGATCTGCACTTCGAACGCGACGGTCTCCGGATCGTTCCACGGACCGTCGCCGATGCCGAAGTCGCTGCGGTTGATCTGGAACGCGCCCTCGAACAATTGCTGCGCGCCCTGCGGCTTGACCGTGAGCGGCGCCGTGACGACCTTGGTCTTGCCCTTGATCGTGAGCGGTCCGGTGACTTCGTAGCGGTTGCCGCCGAGGGACTTCACGGCGGTCGAGGTGAACGTCGCCTTCGGGAACTGCGCGGCGTTCAGCCACGGCTTGCGGACGACCTCGCCGTCGGCGTCGGGGCCACCTGCGTCGATGCTCGCGATGTCGATCTCGAGATTCGCCTTGCTGGTCTCGGGCTTCTTCGCGTCGAAGTCGAGTTTCACCGTGAACTTCCGGAAGCGGCCGTCCACCGGGACTCCCATCTGCTTCGAGATGAAAACGAGTTCGCTCTTCGTGGCGTCGACGGCGAGCGGGGCTGCGTGGACGGCGGGCGCGAGACTCAGGGCGAGGAGGGCGAGGGTCTTTCTCATGGCGGCGGCAAGCTCCGGTTTCATCGGGGACGGCGGACCCACGGGGCCATGCGGACGAGGACGTCGTCACGGTCGTGGAAGTGGTGTTTCAACGCCGCGATCACATGCAGGACGACAACCGCGAGCATCAGGAAATTGAGCGACTCGTGCCATTCCTTCAGCACGTCGGCGAGGACGAGGTCCCTGGCGATGAGATCGGGGATCGGCAGCACGCCGAACCACACCGTCTGGAACCCCTTCGCCGAGCTGAACAGCCAGCCGGTGAGCGGAACGAGCAGCGTCAGCGAGTACAGGACGACGTGGGCGAGGGTGGCTGTCGCGCGTTCCCAGCCGGCCATCCGGGCGGGCAGTTCGGGCGGGCGATGCGTGAAGCGCCAGAGCAGCCGCAGCACGACGAGCAGGAAGATCGTGACGCCCGCCCACTTGTGATACGAGTACAGGCGCAGCTTCGTCGGCGAGATCGGCAGTTCGTGCATGTACACCCCGAGCGCGAAGTTGCCGAAGATCACGGCCGCGATGAGCCAGTGGAAGAGGATGGCGACGGAGGTGTAGCGCTGCATCGTTCGGGCGTTCCGGTGGGAGGTCAGTGGGCGCGGCGCGCCGCGGCGATCATGCGGGTCTTCGGGCTCGGGGCGACGTCGGTGTCGTTCGTCGCGCCGGACGCGAATCCGCTGGCGAGGCGTTCGAGCAGGTCGTCGAGCTGGCGGAGTTCCTGGCGGTCGAGTGCGGCGAAGCAGGTCCGCAGATGCTTCACGTGCTCGGGAAAGATCCGGGCGTGGAGTTCCTGGCCGGCCGGCGTCAGCGCGACGAAGACGCTGCGGCGGTCGTGTTCCATCGGTTCGCGTCGCAGCAGGCCGCGCACTTCGAGGCGGTCGAGCACGCCGGTCAGCGTGCCCTTCGTGATGAGCGTGCGTTCGCCGAGTTCGCGGCAGGTCATGCCGGCCTGATCGCCGAGCGTCGCGAGCACGTCGAACTGCGGCGGCGTCAGGTCGAGGGTCCGGATGTGCGCGGCCGAATAGGCGGCGAAGGCCTGGTAGGCGGTCGCGAGGCGGCGCAGCGTCTGGAGGAATCGTTCGGCCAATGGATGCCCTTGTCGGACCGGGTTGCGGAAGTGGTCTTGGGTGATCGTTCGAAGGCGCGGAATCTAGTTCGTGTTAGAACAATTAGTCAAGCGTTCCGATCCGTTCGGACGGCGCCTCGAGCCCCGCGCGCGGACGCCCCGGCGGGCAGCTTCATCGCACCCGAACCGACCCTCTGACCGTCATTCCACCGGGGTGTTCCACGAGGGGGAAAGGCCTGTTCCGGAACGTCGTCCGCAGAGGGGTGCGTGCTACACTCCGCCCCGAATTCCGGGGGCCTCATGGCGGAAGACAGCGATCTCGAGCGAACAGAACCAGCCTCACAGAAACGGCTCGACGACGCACGCGAAAAGGGTCAGGTCCCGAGGTCGCCGGAGTTGTCCACCTTCGCGGTCCTGCTGGCTGGTGGCGGTGCGATGGTCGGTCTCGGCTCGGGCCTCATGCAGGGTCTCGAACGCATGATGACCGCGACGCTCACGCTCGATCGTGCCGTCGCGTTCCGACCCGAGCTGATGCTCGAACGCTTCCAGGCGGCCGCCATCGAGATGTTCATCACCTTCGCACCGTATCTCGGCATCGTGACGCTGGCGGCGCTGGCCGCGCCGATGCTCGTGTCCGGCTGGCTGTTCACGTTCGAGGCCGTCGCGCCGCAGTTCTCGCGCCTCAGCCCGGTGGCCGGCCTCGGTCGCATGTTCTCGGTCCGGAGCCTCATCGAGCTCGGGAAGGCCATCGCGAAGGCGACGCTCATCGGGACGATCGCGTACCTCGTGATCGAGGGCCAGATCGATCCGATCCTGGGGCTCGCCAACGAGGATTCCCGCCCGGCCATCCTGCACCTCGGCAGCCTGCTCGGCATCGCGTTCTTCTCCGTCGTCGGCGCGCTCGCGCTCGTCGTGGCGATCGACGTCCCGTTCCAGATCTGGCAGCACCAGAAGCAGTTCCGGATGACGAAGGAAGAGCAGAAGCAGGAGTACCGCGAGAGCGAGGGCGATCCGCAGATCAAGGGGCGCATCCGCCAGCTGCAGCGTGAACAGGCGCGGCGCCGGATGATGTCCGAGGTGCCGAAGGCCGACGTCGTCGTGACGAACCCGACGCACTTCGCGGTGGCGCTGCGTTACAGCGAGCGCTCGAACCGGGCGCCGGTCGTCGTCGCGAAGGGTTCGTCGATGGTCGCGGAGCGCATCATCGAACTCGCCCGCGAGAACGACGTCCCGGTGCTGCGGGCCCCGCCACTGGCGCGCGCGCTCCACGAACACGGCGACCTCGGACGCGAGATTCCGGCGGCGCTCTACACGGCCGTCGCCGAGGTGCTGGCGTACGTCTACCAGCTGTCGCGCTACCGCGTCGAAGGCGGCGTCCTGCCGGACGCGCCAGGCGACATCCCCGTGCCGCCGGAGCTCGATCCGGCGCTCGGTGGCGAGGAGGCGTAAGGCATGGCCGAGGCCACCGTCGATGGCGGGGTGCGCAAGCGCCTGCCGGTCAGCACGCTGACGGGGCCGATCCTCATCATCCTGGTGCTCGGGATGATGATGCTGCCGCTGCCGACGCTGCTCCTCGACCTGCTGTTCACGTTCAACATCGCGATGTCGATCATCGTGCTGCTCGCGGCGCTGTTCGCGTTGCGGCCGCTCGACTTCTCGGTGTTCCCGACGGTGCTGCTCGTCACGACGCTGCTGCGGCTGTCGCTCAACGTCGCATCGACCCGCGTCGTGCTGCTCCAGGGTCACACGGGGCCCGGTGCTGCAGGGCACGTGATCGAGGCGTTCGGCGACTTCCTCGTCGGCGGCAACTACGCCGTCGGCATCGTCGTGTTCGTGATCCTCGTGGTCATCAACTTCGTCGTGATCACGAAGGGCGCCGGCCGGATCGCCGAGGTGTCCGCGCGGTTC
>CAUJJX010000265.1 GCA_963205165.1 Pseudomonadota bacterium
ACCAATCCGGAGTCCCCAAGAATGAAGATCGCCATCGTCGGATGCGGCGCCATGGGTTGCGTGTACGCCGCACTGCTCGGCGCCGCCGGCCACGAGATCTGGGCCATCGACACCTGGCAGGACCACGTCGACGCCATCCGCAAGAACGGCCTGCGCCTCGAAGGCGCGTCGGGCGACCGCACCGTGCCGATCCACGCGTCGACGAACGCCGCCGACGCCGGCATCTGCGACCTCGTCATCATCGCGACGAAGTCCATGCACGTCGGCCCTGCCGCGAAGTCCGTGCTGCCGCTGCTCGGCCCCGACAGCGTCGTGCTGTCCATCCAGAACGGACTCGGCGGCCCCGACACCGCGGCGCAAATCATCGGCCGCGACCGCGTGATGGTCGGCGTCGTCGGCGGCTTCGGCGCATCGATGCGCGGCCCCGGCCACGCGCACCACAACGGCTGGGAACTCGTGCGGCTCGGCGAATTCGCCGGCCCGATCACGCCCCGCCTCGAAGCGGTCGCCGAGGTCTGGCGCAGCGGCGGCTTCCGCGTGAAATGCTTCGACGACATCGACCAGCTCGTCTGGGAAAAGCTGATCTGCAACGTGACCTTCTCCGGCCCGTGCTCGATCACCGACCGCACGATCGGCGAGGTGATGGCCGACCCGGACCTCTGGACGATCGCGTCCGGCTGCGCGACGGAAGCGTTCAACGTCGCGAAGGCGAAAGGCGTGAAGCTCGGCTTCGACGAGCCGGTCGCCTATGTCCGCGACTTCGGTTCGAAGATCCCCAACGCGCGCCCCTCCATGCTGCTAGACCACATGGCGAACCGCGCATCGGAGATCGATGCGATCAACGGGGCGATCCCGCGGGTCGGCGGGGAAGTGGGCGTGGCGACGCCGGTGAACGATGTGGTGTGTGCGCTGGTGCGGGCGAAGGAGAGAAGGATGGGGGTGAGGGACTGATCGGGAACCCGGCACCCGCAGTCCGGAAGTTCGGACCCGCGCTGCGAAACGGGATGCGCGCGACACGACACCATGCGTGAAGTGAAGAACGCACTTTGTTGGAGTCATTGACAACAACCAGGAGTGTTGTCATCGTATCCAACATGAAGGCCATCCCCCTGATCCGTCGCCGAGTCGTTCTGGCCGTCGACGCCTTCGTCGAGATCGCTGTCTGGCGTGTTGCCGAGCCAGTGCCGCCTTCGGAACACGCCTTCAAGTACCGCCTCGCCTACGTGGTCTGCGGCGAGTGCGTGCTCAGGTACGACGAACGGGGCAAGGGCGACCATCGGCACGACGGCGCCACGGAATCCGGCTATGCCTTCTCGACCCCGGATCAGCTCATCCGGGATTTCGAAACCGACATCGCGAGGTGGAACCATGAACACGGTCGTTCTCGAGGTACGTAGCCTGGCCGAGACGCTGGCGGACGCGTCGCGCGCCATGACGTCGGGTCGTGGCGACCCGGAAGCGCGGATTGCCTTCGCGTCGCCCGAGCTGCTCTGGCAGGTGCTGACCGCCAAGCGGTGGGAGCTGCTCAAGGTCATGTGCGGCGCCGGCGCCATGTCGATCCGGGAAGCTGCGCGGCGCGTCGGGCGCGACGTCAAGGCTGTCCACGGCGATGTCTCGGCGTTGCTCGACGCCGGCGTGCTGAGCCGCTAGCCGGCGGGCGGCGTCGAGTTTCCGTTCGATGCGATCAAGGTCGAGTTCATGCTGCAGGCGGCGTAGCGGCCGGCACTCCACCGCGGTCCATGCCGCGGCTTCACGCACGACCACCATTCACCCACCGGAGTCCCCCATGACCGACACCCACACCGGCGGCTGCGCCTGCGGCACCGTCCGCTATCAGGTCCGCGGCAAGCCTGTCCTCGCCGCCGTCTGCCACTGCACCTTCTGCCAGCGCCGCCTCGCCAGCGCCTTCGCGATCCTCGCGACCTTCGAGGAGCAGAACGTCGAGATCCTCCAGGGCGAACTCGCGGAGGTCGAGCACCACTCCGACGTGAGCGGACGCTGGCTGCGGATGCAGTTCTGCCCGAAATGTGGCACGACGGTCTCGCACCGCGCGCAACTGCGGCCGGGCATGCGCACCATCGCCGGCGGCACGTTCGACGACCCGCGCTGGTTCACGATCGACCGGCACATCTGGGCGCAGTCGAAGCTGCCGTGGGTGACGATCCCGGAGGGCGTCGCGGTATACCAGCAGGCGTTCGTGCCGGCCCCGGCTTGACGAGACGCAATCCGGCAACGCCGACGCGGCCATAGAGTCGTGCGGCACCATCCAACAACAAGGAGACCCAGACCATGATCCGCTCGACACTTCGCACCGCGGCGCTCGCCGCACTCATCGGCGCCGCGCTTCCGGCCCACGCCGTCGTCAGCAACTTCGATACCGATGCCGACGGCTGGACTGCGGCGGGCGACATCGAAGGTCCGCTCACATGGACCGCCACCGGCGGCAACCCGGCGGGCCACGTGCTCATCGACGACCTCACGACCGGCGGCGTCACGTACTTCGTCGCGCCGCTCGCGTTCCTCGGCAACAAGTCCGGTGCGCTCGGCATGGACCTCACGTTCGACCTCATGCAGGTCTACCCGGGCGGCGCGAACCAGTTCGTGTCGCCGGACGTGCTCCTCCAGGGCAACGGCCTCACCCTCGCGTTCGACACGCCGGTCAACCCCGGCAACGGCACGTGGACCTCGTACGTCGTCCCGCTGACGGCCGCGGGCTGGAAGCTGAACTCGCTGTCCGGTGCGGCCGCGACGTCCGAGCAGTTCGCGTCGGTGCTGGCCAGCCTGACGTCGCTGAAGATCCGCGCCGAGTACCAGACAGGCGCCGACGTCGGGCACCTCGACAACGTCGCACTCGTCCCCGAACCCGCGACCAACGCGATGATCCTGCTGGGCCTCGCGGGCGTCGCGCTCGCGGCACGCCGGCGCATCGCGCGGTAGCGCCGTCGACACTGACGCCGCCAGTGCGGTGTCGGTGTCTGCCGGCCACCGGGCGGTCCATCG
>CAUJJX010000266.1 GCA_963205165.1 Pseudomonadota bacterium
CCACGAGGAGCATCCCCATGATCCACGCAATCACCGCACGCACGGCGGTCCGCCACCTGACCGCATCGATCGTCCTGGCAACGCTCGCCGCGGGCAGCTCCGCGTGGTCGGCCGAGAAGCACAAGGTCTCCGGCACCGCGACCTTCGTCAGCATGGCAGCCCGAACCTCCGGATACGGTGCCGACAAGCCGAAACGCGACCTGGCGCAATGGACTGCGATCTGGAGTTTCGCGAGCAGCGCGCCCGACTTCGACGGCATGATCGAGACGGCGCCCACGCAATCCATCGACGGACCCGGCATCGGTCGGCACCAGGGATTCTTCACGTTCCGGCACCGCAACGGCGACGAAAGCCACGGCTACTTCCACGGCACGCACGAAGTCGTTTCGAAGCCCGACGGCAGCTGGGACATGAACATCGACGGCGTGAAGGTCATCACGGGTGGCACCGGCCGGTTCGCGAACGCGAAGGGCACGCTCCGGTACTCGGCCCGCAACACGCCGTACGGCGCGCAGTTCGGCTACTCCGGAGACATCGAGTACTGACCGTCCGTCGCGACCGCCGGAGCGGTTCGATACACTGGACCGCAGGCCGGCAATCGCGGAGGCCGGCGCACGGAGGTGAGCGATGCACGGCATGCGCGAGTGGCTCGACGCACTCGGCCTCGATCGGTACTCGGCGGTCTTCGAGGCCAACGACATCGACCTGCACGTCCTGCCGACGCTCTCCGACGCCGAACTCCGGGAGCTGGGCGTATCGCTCGGCCACCGGAAACGGATCCTCCAGTCGCTGGGACGGCTGGGCCCGACGAGTCCGCCCGCCCACCTCCCCGCTGCGATCGAACGGCTCACGCAGGACGGCGAACGTCGGCAGGTGACCGTGCTGTTCTGCGACCTCGTCGGCTCGACGACGCTCTCGTCGAAGCTCGATCCGGAGATCTACCGGGCGGTCCTGGCGCGCTATCACGAGCATTGCGTCACGGCCGTGCAGCGGTTCGACGGCTTCGTCGCGCAGATCCAGGGCGACGGCGTGCTCGCCTACTTCGGCTACCCGATCGCCCACGAGGCCGAGGCCGACCGCGCCATCCGTGCAGCACTCGCGATCCTCGACGCGATCGCCACGCCGGGCCGAGAGGAACGGCTCGCCGTGCGGATCGGCGTGGCGTCGGGTCGCGTCGTCGTGAGCCATGTCCTCGCATCCGACCGGAGCGCCGTCGGCGAGACGCCGAATCTCGCCTTCCGGCTCCAGGCGATCGCGAGTCCCGGCGAAGTCGTTGTCAGCGACCGCACCCGCACACTGGCCGGCGGAGCCTTCGACTTCGAGGATCGCGGTCGACGTGCGCTGCGAGGCATCGAGTGTCCGATCCGCGTCTGGCGGGTCCGCGGCATCAGCCACGCGGAGAACCGCTTCGAGGCCGCGTCGACCGGCAGGATCGGCGACCTGGTAGGCCGGAACGACGAGATCGACCTCCTGCATGCCTGCTGGCGGCAGTCGTGCCGCGGGGACGGACAGGTGTTGCTGGTCACGGGCGAGCCCGGCATCGGCAAGTCGCGCCTGTTGCGCGAGCTGCGCGACGAGATCTCGGCGAGCGGCGCGACGGTCCTGCAGTACCAGTGCTCGCCCTACCATGTCGGCAGCCCGCTCCATCCGATCATCGAACATCTCGAGCGCGGTCTGCATTTCCTCCCCGACGCATCACCCGAGGAGCGGCTCGACCGCGTCGAGCATCGCTTTCTCCGGGATCTGGGCCGCAGTCGCCTGGACTGCCATCTGCTCGCGCAACTGCTGTCGCTGCCCGTCGAGGCGCGCTACGGCAGCCACGGACTCGGGCCGCTCCGGCAGAAGGACGACACGATCGGTCTGCTGGTCGACATCGTTGCGCAGATCGCGCGCATGCAGCCGACGCTCGTCCTGTTCGAGGACGCACACTGGGCCGACCCGTCCACGCTCGAAGTGCTGCGATCCATGACCGAACGCTGCGCACGCATGCCGCTGTTCGTCGTCGTCACGTCGCGTCCCGAGTTCCGGTACGAGCCGCTGGTCGGTGGCCGGGTCCGGACGGTCGTGCTCGGCCGACTGAGCCCGCAGGACAGCATCGCGCTGGTGCTGCGGATCGCCGGTGGCGCGCCGCTGCCGGACGACCTGACGGCACACATCGTCGAGAAGACCGACGGCGTGCCGCTGTTCCTCGAGGAACTCACCAGGACAGTGCTCGACTCCGACCTCGTCGTGCCCGCCGACCGGCGCGACGAATACGCACGAACCGTCGACCGCATCACCATCCCCGCGACGCTGCACGATTCCCTGATGGCGCGGCTCGACCGCCTGATCCCCGTGAAGGAGGTGGCCCAGATCGGCGCGACACTCGGCCGGGAGTTCAGTCATGCGCTGATCGAGGCGGTCGCACCGACGATGAGCGCATCGCTGCCGGATGCGCTGGAGCGCCTGACGTCCTCTGGGCTCGTGCACCGGGTGGGCACGCCGCCCGTGGCGACCTACGTGTTCAAGCACGCGCTCGTGCGGGACGTCGCCTACGACTCACTGCTCACGTCGACGCGCGAGACGCTGCATGCGCGCATCGCGCGCACGATCACCGACCGGTTTCCCGAACTCGCCCGGACGCAGCCGGAGCTGGTGGCGCACCACTTCACGGAAGCGGGTTCGCTGCGCGACGCCTTGCCTTACTGGATGGCGGCCGGCGAACGCGCGCTCGAACGCGTGGCACTGGAGGAGGCAATCCTCCATCTGGAGAACGCGCTGCGAGTGATTGCGCGGATTCCGCCCGGCGACGAGCGCGACCGCTGCGAACTCGACGTCCGCATGCTGCTCGCGACCGCCTGCCTGTCGTGTCGCGGCTGGGATGCGCCCGAGGTGATGGACGCACTGCAGGCGGCACGCATCATCTCGATGCGCCTCGGCGAGGTCGCGCGACGCATCCCCATGCTCTGGCACATCGCGCTCTATCACTGCCTGTTCTGCGACTTCCCGGCGGCGCTCGCGGCCGTCGCGGAACTCGACGCCATCGCCGGCGACGACGGCGACACGACCGCGTACATGGTCGCGCGCTGGAGCGAGAGCATGACGCTCTGCTGGATGGGTGACTTCACCGGCGCGGACCGGACGGCGCGCCGGATGCTCGCGAGCTACGACTACGACCGGCACCATCATTTCGTTGCCGTCTGCAATCACGAGCCGAAGTGCGGCACGCTGATCTGGCGCGCCATCGCGCTGTGGGCGCTCGGCTTCCCGGACCAGGCCAGGGCGTGCGCCGAGGAACACGTGGCGCTGGGCCGCCGGGTCGGCCATGCCTTCAATCTCGGTTACAACCTGGCCGCAGGATCACTGCCGCTCGTTCTGCGCGGAGAACCCGATGCTGCCCTCGCCTGGACGGCGGAGGCGCGCACGCTGGCGCTGCAGCACGGCCTGAAGCTGATGGCGACCGCGATCATTCCCGGCTGGGAGGCCTTCGCACTCGTGGCGAAGGGGCACGACGCCGAAGCGCTGGAGGCCCTGGCCGGCAATGCCGGCACACGCGCCGACATCGGTTTCCGGCTGCTCGGTCCGATGGTCCACACGGCCCGCGCCGAATGCCTGCTGCGACTCGGACAGTTCGACGCCGCGCGCGACAACGCGCGCGTGGCCCTCGAGCAGACCCGCACGACCGGGCATGGCATCTACGAATCGGAGACGCTGCGCGTGCTCGCGGAACTGACGCTCATCGAGACCGGAGACGCGCTCGCAGCAGAAGCGATCTATCGCGAATCGATGATCGTCGCGCGTCGGCGGAAGGCCCGCGGCTTCGAACTCCGTAGCGCACTCGCCCTGGCACACGTCCAGGCGGCCCGCGGCAGGAGGGTCGAGGCGCGTGCGATCCTGGCCCCGATCCTGGAAACCTTCACCGAGGGCCTCGACACGCACGACCCGCGCGAAGCCGCCCGGCTGCTCGCGTCCCTCGGATGACCCGGCGACGAGCCCGGTCTACCAGTGTTTCGGCAGCGTCCGCCGGATGACGATGCGCTCCTCGTGGACCTCGATGTAGCCGCCTTCCCGCAGGTCCGTGAGGATGCGCGACACGACCTCGCGCGACGCACCGACCCGCTTCGCGATCTCGACCCGCGTCACCGGTACCGGCAGCGTGAGGCCACCGGACGCCTCGACCGCGTGATCGAGGAGCAGACGCGCCACGCGGCCGTACACATCGAGCAGCGCGAGACTGCCGACGTTGCGTGTGAGGTCGCGACTGCGGCGGATCAGCATGGCGATGAACGACCAGGCGGCATCGGGATCCGCGGCGAGGAATTCACGGAAGCGCTGCCGCGGGATCACGACGATCCGCGACGGTTCGAGCGTCATCACGGACGCGGCACGGGGTTCGTCCTCCAGCGCCATCTCGCCGAAGAGGCGGCCGGGTCCGAGCACGTCGACGATGAACTCCCTGCCGTCGGCATCGTCGAGATAGACCTTCAGGCGGCCCGACCGGACGAGATAGAGCTGTTCCCCGAGATCGCCTTCCTGGACGAGGATCACGCCCCGCGGACAGACGCGTTCGACCCCGAGCGCCGATAGCGCGGCGAGTTGCCGGTCGTCGAACGGCGTCTCGGAGGTGGCACTCACGAGTACAGCCACCGGCGCGTGGGGATGATCATCATGGGCAGGGGAAGGCCGTGGAGAAGGATGGCAACACGACGGCAGTTGCCGCCACGCTGGGGGCCGGCCACCGCGGCTGAATGTAAACCCGGTAATGGAGTTCCGCACGTGCAGCGGACGCAGGGCTGCCCGGACGCACCGTGCTCGCCACGACCGGCCACCGTGCCCGCCCGTCGCCGCTTCGATCCCTCGTTCCGCCCTGCCGGCGCTCGACGGCGCGACGTCTGCCCCGGCGGTCCGCCCTGTAGAATCCGCGGCTCGCGGCGCCTGTCTCCGCCCACCTCGGTCACCCGCGGATCGCGGTCCCGCTCGAGCCCGTGACATCGCAACCCGCATCCGTCTTCCTTCACCCATCACCTGAAGCGCGAAGTCCGACACCCATGACCACCCCGCCCTCCCTCCGCGCCATCACGACCGCCGACGACTACGACCCGAATTCGATGCCCGTCGACCAGGCCCGTGCACACATCCGTTCCTTCCTCACGCCGGTCACGACGGTCGAACGTCTCCACATCCGCGACGCGCTCGGCCGCATCCTCGCGGAAGACGTCGTCTCGTCGATCGATGTGCCCGCGCACGACAACTCCGGGATGGACGGTTACGCGATGCGCCACGCCGACCTGCAGCCGGACGCCGACGTCACGCTGCGCGTCGTCGGGACCTCGTTCGCCGGCCGGCCCTACACCGGCGCGGTGAATCCAGGCGAGGCCGTGCGCATCTTCACGGGGGCGGTCGTCCCGCCCGACTGCGACACGGTGATCATGCAGGAGCGTGCGAAGGCGGCCGACGGCCACGTGACGCTCGGCACGGGCGCGAAGGCCGGCCAGAACATCCGCAAGGCCGGCGAGGACCTGAAGACGGGCGCCGTCGTCTTCGCGAAGGGCCAGCGCGTCCGCGCCGCCGAACTCGGCATGCTCGCGTCGATCGGCGTGATCGAGGTCTCGGCCTACCGCCGCCTGCGCGTCGCCTTCTTCTCGACCGGCGACGAACTCGTGCAGCTCGGCGGCACGCCCGGCCCGGGCCAGATCTTCGATTCGAACCGCTACACGATGTTCGGCATG
>CAUJJX010000267.1 GCA_963205165.1 Pseudomonadota bacterium
CGAAGCCGGCGCGGTTGGACCAGAGCCGGCGTCCGGAGTCGGGGTCGATGACCCAGACCGCCCGGTCCAGCCACTCGTATGCGGGGAGGCTGGCGAACGTGAGAAATCGCGGTTGCGCAGTCACTGGATTCGACGCTGCGCAGCGCTGCGGACGGCCTGCCGGCGGGGCGGTCGGCAAAGGGGTGCGTGATAGCATCCCGTTTTGATTTCGGAGTCGAAGACGATGTCGGGCAACACCTTGGGGCGCCTCTTCTGCGTCACTTCCTTCGGAGAGAGCCACGGCCCCGGGATCGGTTGCGTCGTCGACGGTTGTCCGCCCGGCATGCCTTTGTCGGAGGCGGACATCCAGCCCGAACTCGACCGGCGCAAGCCCGGCACTTCCAGGTACGTCACGCAGCGCAAGGAAAGCGACACGGTCGAGATCCTCTCGGGTGTCTTCGAAGGGTGCACGACCGGCACGCCGATCGCGATGTTGATCCGCAACACGGACCAGAGAAGTCAGGATTACGGCAACATCGCCGAGACCTTCAGGCCCGGCCACGCAGACTACACCTACTGGCAGAAATACGGCGTCCGCGACCACCGCGGCGGCGGGCGCCAGTCGGCCCGTGAAACGGCGGTGCGAGTCGCCGCCGGCGCCGTCGCTAAGAAGTGGCTCCGCAGCCGCTACGGCATCGAGGTCCGCGGCTACCTTTCCCAGCTGGGGCCGATCCCGATGCCCTTCAAGACCTGGGAATCCGTCCACGACAACCCGTTCTTCAGTGCCGACCCCGACGTCGTTCCGCAGCTCCAGGACTACATGGAAGCGCTCCACAAATCGGGGGATTCCATCGGCGCGAAAGTCACCGTCGTCGCGAGTGGTGTCCCGGTGGGCTGGGGCGAACCTGTCGACGACAAGCTCGATGCCGACATCGCCTACGCGATGATGGGCATCAACGCCGTGAAGGGTGTCGAGATCGGCGCCGGCTTCGCGTGCGTCGCGCAGAAGGGCACGGAGCACGGTGACGAGATGACGCCGGAGGGCTTCCTGTCGAACCAGGCCGGCGGGATCCTCGGCGGCATCTCGACCGGCCAGGACATCGTCGTCCACGTCGCGATCAAGCCGACGTCGAGCATCCGCCTCGCGCGACGGTCGATCGACAAGGCCGGGAACCCCGTGACGGTCGAGACCTTCGGACGCCACGATCCGTGCGTCGGGATCCGCGCGACGCCGATCGCCGAATCGATGCTCGCGATCATCCTGATGGACCACGCGCTGCGGCATCGCGGCCAGAACGCCGACGTGTCGGTCGACACGCCGCGCATCGCGGCCGCCGCGCCCGAAGGCGCACGCGAACGCCATCCGCTGCAACCGTCGCGCGCGTCGACCGATCCCGAGGGCGGGCGGTCGTAGGGCCGGATGCGGGCCGTCGCGGGCGACATGCGCCAGTGCGTGTCGTGGTTCGCCGCGCCCCATCCCGTCGCCTGACCCGGCAACGCGGCGACTGATCGGCGGCTCGTCATGCCTTCGACCCATCGCGTCCCCGCGGCGCGTCTCGCGACCTTCTACTTCTGCTACTTCGCCTTTCTCGGCGCGTTCGCGCCGTTCTGGCCGCTCTACCTGAAATCGCTCGGACTCACGGCCGCCGAGATCGGGACGCTGCTCGCGATGGTGCCGGTCACCCGCATGGCCGGCCCGGCGCTGTGGGGCTGGCTCGCCGATCATCACGGCCGGCGCACGCCTTTCGTGCGGCTCACGGCCGTCGCCACGTGCATCGTCTACGCCGGCGTCTTCGCCGGGGCCACGTACTCCTGGCTCCTGGCCGTGATGCTCGTGATGAACATCTTCTGGTGCGGCTCACTGCCGCTCGTCGAGGCGACGACGATGGCGCACCTCGGCGACCGCTTCGGCCAGTACGGCCGGATCCGCGCGTGGGGATCCGTCGGGTTCGTCCTCGTGGTCGTCGGTGCCGGCTACCTGCTGGACAACGCGGGCGTCGGATCGCTGCTATGGCTGATCCTCGCGCTCCTCGTCGTGCACGCGGCGACGGCGTTCGTCGTGCCGGAGGCACCGCGTCATCCGCACCGCGACGACGATCCCGGGGTCGCGGAGATCGTCCGCCGGCCCGAGGTCCTGGCGCTGTTTGCCGGGTGCTTCCTGATGGCGGTGAGTCACGGACCGTTCCACACCTTCTATTCGATCTGGCTCGTCGACCACGGCTACTCGAAGGGTGACGTCGGCTGGCTGTGGGCGCTCGGCGTCATCGCGGAGATCGTCGTGTTCTTCGTCTGGACCCGGCTGTCGTCGCGCTTCTCGCCGCGCCGGCTCCTGTTGTCGGCGTACGGCATCGCGTTCGTGCGTTTCATTGCCATCGGCTGGTTGCCACAGTCCGTGGTCGTCGTGATCGCCGGGCAGATCGCGCATGCCGCGACCTTCGGCTGCTTCCACGGTGCCGCCGTCGCGCTGGTCCACCGCTTCTTCCGTGGACGTCACCAGTCGAAGGGGCAGGCGCTCTACGCCGGCGTCGGATTCGGTGCCGGCGGAGCCGTCGGCGGACTCATGAGCGGCACGCTCTGGGACCATTTCGGCGGCGCGTGGACCTTCACCGCCGGCGGTCTCGCCGGCCTCGCGGCGTTCGCGGTCACCGCCCGCTGGCTGCGGGTCCGTGACGCCGCGTGAGAGTGCGGCGCCCGATTTCCCTGTGACATAATCCGCGACCCACCGGAGAGCATTCATGCAGCCCCAGACGCTATACGACAAGCTCTGGTCGAGCCATGTGGTGCGCGCGGACGCCGACGGCACCGCGCTCCTCTACATCGACCGCCACCTCGTCCACGAAGTCACCAGCCCGCAGGCCTTCGAGGGTCTCAAGCTCGCCGGGCGCACGCCCTGGCGCGTCGACTCGATCGTCGCCACCGCGGACCACAACACACCCACCCGCGACTGGGACCAGGGCATCCGCGACCCGATCTCCCGCCTGCAGGTCGAGACGCTCGACGCGAACATCCGGACGTACGGTGCGAAAGCCTACTTCCCGTTCCTCGACGGACGTCAGGGCATCGTCCACGTCATCGGACCGGAGCAGGGCGCGACGCTGCCCGGCATGACCGTCGTCTGCGGCGATTCGCACACGAGCACGCACGGCGCGTTCGCCGCGCTGGCGTTCGGCATCGGCACGTCCGAGGTCGAGCACGTGATGGCGACCCAGACGCTCAACATGAAGAAGTCGAAGGCGATGCTCGTCCGGGTCGACGGCGCGCTGCGTCCGGGTGTGACCGCCAAGGACGTCGTTCTCGCGATCATCGGACGCATCGGCACCGCCGGCGGCACGGGCCACGCGATCGAGTTCGCGGGCAGCGTGATCCGCGGCCTGTCGATGGAAGGCCGGATGACCCTCTGCAACATGGCGATCGAGGCCGGCGCCCGCGCCGGGATGGTCGCTGCCGACGACACGACGATCGAGTACGTGCGCGGCCGGAACTTCGCGCCGAAGGGCGATCTCTGGGATCGCGCCGTTGCCTACTGGCGGACGCTGCATTCCGACGAAGGTGCGAAGTTCGACACGGTCGTCACGCTCCGCGGCGAGGAGATCGCGCCGCAGGTCACGTGGGGCACGTCGCCGGAGATGGTCGGATCGGTCGAGGGTCGAGTCCCGAATCCGGCCCGCGTCGAGGACCCCGTGAAGCGCGGTTCGCTCGAACGTGCGCTGCAGTACATGGGACTCCAGCCCGACATGCAGATCACGGACATCCGCATCGACAAGGTGTTCATCGGGTCGTGCACCAACTCGCGCATCGAGGACCTCCGTGCCGCTGCGTCGGTCGTGAAGGGCCGCCACGTTGCCGCATCCGTGAAGCTGGCGATGGTCGTGCCGGGGTCCGGGCTGGTGAAGCGCCAGGCCGAGGCCGAGGGGCTCGACCGCGTGTTCCGCGAAGCGGGCTTCGACTGGCGCGAGCCCGGCTGCTCGATGTGCCTCGCGATGAACGACGACCGGCTCGAACCCGGCGAGCGCTGCGCGTCCACCTCGAACCGCAATTTCGAAGGGCGCCAGGGTGCCGGCGGCCGCACGCATCTCGTGAGCCCTGCGATGGCGGCCGCTGCCGCGATCGCCGGCCGGTTCGTCGACGTGCGCCAGATGCTCTGACCGGAGATTCCACGATGCACACCAAGACCCTGATCGCCGCGTTCGCGGCCCTGATGTTCGCCGGCTGCAACACGATGGAAGGCGTCGGCAAGGATCTCCGGAAGGCCGGCGAGAAGCTCGAGGGCGCCGCCGCCTCGAAGAAGGACGACAAGTCGAAGGCCGACGTACCCCCGCCCCCGAGCGCCGACAAGCCCGCGGAGAAGTACTGATCATGGACAAGTTCACCGTTCTCGATGGCCTCGTCGCCCCGCTCGATCGGCCCAACGTCGACACCGACGCCATCATCCCGAAGCAGTTCCTGAAGTCGATCAAGCGCAGCGGCTTCGGCCCGAACCTGTTCGACGAGTGGCGCTATCTCGATCGCGGCGAGCCCGGCATGGACAACGCTGCCCGGCCGCGCAATCCGAAGTTCGTGCTGAACCAGCCGCGCTACAGCGGCGCGAGCATCCTGCTGGCCCGCGAGAACTTCGGCTGCGGTTCGTCGCGCGAGCACGCGCCCTGGGCGCTGACCGACTTCGGCTTCCGCTCGATCATCGCGCCGAGCTTCGCCGACATCTTCTTCAACAACAGCTACAAGAACGGACTGCTGCCGGTGGTTCTTCCGGCAGCCGTCGTCGACCGGATGTTCGTCGAGGCCGAGGGCACGCCCGGTTTCCGGATCACCATCGACCTGCCGAAGCAGCTCGTGGTCACGCCGGACGGCAAGAGTTACCCGTTCGAGATCGACGCCTTCCGCAAGCACTGCATGATCAACGGGCTCGACGAGATCGGGCTCACGCTGCAGCACGCCGACGAGATCCGCGCCTACGAGTCGCGCCGCCGTGAGACGCAGCCCTGGCTGTTCGCCTGACGCGCGCCGGCCCACTTCAATCCAGACAAGGTCACGACACATGAAGATCGCAGTGCTCCCGGGCGACGGCATCGGTCCCGAGATCGTCCGCCAGGCCGTGAAGGTCATCGAACGGCTGAAGGCCGACGGCCTCGCCGTCGAGACGGCGACGGCGCCCATCGGTGGTGCCGGTTACGAAGCGGCGGGTGATCCGCTGCCCGATGCGACGCTCGAACTCGCGCGCGGCGCCGATGCGATCCTGCTGGGTGCCGTGGGTGGTCCGAAGTTCGACACGCTCGACCGTCCGCTGCGTCCCGAGCAGGGCCTTCTCCGGATCCGCAAGGCGCTCGGGCTGTTCACGAACCTGCGTCCCGCGATGGTCTACGAGGAACTCGCCGACGCGTCGAGCCTGCGGCCGGAGCTCGTGGCCGGGCTGGACATCATGATCCTGCGCGAGCTGACGGGTGACATCTACTTCGGCAGCCCGCGCGGCCGTCGCACGCTCGACAACGGCGAGCGCGAAGGCTTCGACACGATGAAGTACTCGGAGTCCGAGATCCGGCGAATCGCGCACGTGGGCTTCGCGATCGCGCGCCGCCGCGGGAAGAAGCTGTGCTCCGTCGACAAGGCCAACGTGCTCGACACGAGCATCCTGTGGCGCGAGGTCGTGAACGAGGTGGCGCGCGAATACCCCGACGTCGAGCTGTCGCACATGTACGTCGACAACGCCGCGATGCAGCTGGTCCGCGCGCCGAAGCAGTTCGACGTGATCGTGACCGGCAACATCTTCGGCGACATCCTCTCGGACGAAGCCTCGATGCTCACGGGCTCGATCGGCATGCTGCCATCCGCCTCGCTCGACGCGAACAACAAGGGTCTGTACGAGCCGATCCATGGTTCCGCCCCGGACATCGCCGGCCGCGACATCGCGAACCCGCTCGCGACGATCCTGTCGGTCGCGATGATGCTGCGCTACACGTTCGCGAACGAGGCGGCGGCGACGCGCATCGAGTCGGCCGTCCGCAAGGTACTGCGCGACGGCGTCCGCACGGGCGACATCGCGAAGCCGGGCGAGCGCACGGTCGGCACGGAACAGATGGGCGACGCGGTCGTGGCCGCACTGGGCGCCCAGCGGTAATCAGTCACGCAATCGAGGGGAACGACGGGATGGCGACTTTGCGAGTGGGCTTCGTGGGCTGGCGCGGCATGGTGGGCTCGGTGCTGATGCAGCGCATGGTCTGGGAGAAGGACTTCCGCGACTTCGACCCGGTGTTCTTCAGCACGTCGAATGTCGGTGGCGCGGGCCCGGCCATCGGTCGCGACACGCCTCCCCTCCAGGACGGCAACAGCGTCGACCAGCTGAAGGCGATGGACGTCATCGTGTCGTGCCAGGGCGGTGACTACACGAACGCGATCCATCCGCAGCTCCGCTCGGCCGGCTGGACCGGCTACTGGATCGATGCGGCGTCGGCGCTGCGCATGAAGGACGACGCGGTCATCATCCTCGACCCGGTCAATCGTGGCGTGATCGACGCCGCGCTCGATGGCGGCGTGAAGGACTACATCGGCGGCAACTGCACGGTCAGCCTCATGCTGATGGCGCTCACCGGGCTGTTCCGCGCCGGTCTCGTCGAGTGGATGACCGCCATGACGTACCAGGCCGCGTCCGGCGCCGGTGCGCAGAACATGCGCGAACTGCTCGACCAGATGGGGGCGTCGTACGCCGCCGCCCAGGACGCCCTCGCGAATCCGTCCGCCACGATCCTGGAGGTCGACCGCGCCGTGCACCAGGCGCTCGGCAGCGACGACTTCCCGACGGCGAACTTCGGCTACCCACTCGCCGGCAGCCTCCTGCCCTGGATCGACAAGGATCTCGGCAACGGCCAGAGCCGTGAAGAG
>CAUJJX010000268.1 GCA_963205165.1 Pseudomonadota bacterium
GCCGGCATCCCCGTCGTGCGCACCGACCGCGGCGGACAGATCACGTACCACGGCCCCGGGCAGATCGTCGTCTACACGCTCGTCGACCTGAAGCGCGCCGGCCTCACGGTGCGCGCGCTCGTGCGGCAACTGGAAGACGCCGTCGTCGATGTCCTCGCGGATCGCGGTGTCACCGCGCAGGGCGACATCGATCGTCCCGGCGTGTACGTCGACGGCGCGAAGATCGCCGCGCTCGGCCTGAAGGTGCGGCGCGGCTGCAGCTATCACGGCCTGTCGTTCAACGCCGATCTCGACCTCGCGCCTTTCGCCGCGATCGACCCCTGCGGCTACCCGGGCCTCGCCGTCACGACGGCGCGGCGCCTCGGCATCACGGATTCCCTCGAAACCCTCGCGGACGCGCTGCTCGACCGGCTCGCCGTCCGCCTCTCCCGGTGAGCATCCCCATGGACTCGAACGAAAAGCAGACCGGCGCCGCGAAGACCGCGCGCAATCCGATCAAGATCGTGCCGGTGGAACGCCTGCGCAAACCCGACTGGATCCGCGTGAAGGCACCGTCCAGCCCGCGCTTCGGCGAGGTGAAATCCGTGCTGCGCGAACACGGCCTCGTCACGGTCTGCGAGGAAGCCTCGTGCCCGAACATCGGCGAATGCTTCGGCAAGGGCACCGCGACCTTCATGATCCTGGGCGACGTCTGCACGCGCCGCTGCCCGTTCTGCGATGTCGCGCACGGGCGTCCGAAGCCCCCCGACGCGAACGAGCCGCGCCAGCTGGCCGAGACGATCCGCGACATGAAGCTGCGCTACGTCGTGATCACGAGCGTCGACCGCGACGACCTCCGCGACGGCGGTGCCGGCCATTTCGCCGACTGCATCCGCGAGGTGCGCCGCGAGAGTCCGGACATCACGATCGAGGTGCTCGTCCCGGACTTCCGCGGCAGGCTCGACCCGGCGCTCGAGAAGCTCGTCGCCGATCCGCCCGACGTGATGAACCACAACCTCGAGACGGTGCCGCGCCTCTACAAGCTCGCGCGCCCCGGCGCGGACTACGCCCATTCGCTGAAGCTGCTGAAGGAGTTCAAGGCGCGGCATCCGTCGATCGCGACGAAGTCCGGGCTGATGCTGGGCCTCGGCGAAACCGACGAGGAGATCCTGGAAGTGATGCGCGATCTCCGCGCGCACGACGTCGACCTGCTGACGCTCGGCCAGTACCTGCAGCCGAGCGAAGGCCACCTGCCGGTGCTGCGCTACGTCGAGCCCGCGCGCTTCGCGCAGTTCGAGCAGGAAGCGCTCGCGATGGGCTTCCGTCACGCGGCGTGCGGTCCGATGGTGCGGTCGAGCTATCACGCGGACCAGCAGGCGCACGAGGCGGGTATCGGGCGGTAGGCTTCGGACGGCAGACGTCCAGCGTCAGGCGACAGGCATCGGGCGACCCGCGGAAAGCGTGGGTCCCCGTGATGCGCGTTCGCTGGCGCGTGGCGTTTCTCTCCCCTCGCCCGCTCGCGGGAGAGGGGTCGGGGGAGAGGGCTGCCGCGGCGACTCCCGGCGCTGTCCGACCTACCCGCTGATCCGACCAGCCCGATCCGCTAGCGCCCGCTCCCCGCGAACCCGTTCTGCCGCCACGCCTCGAACACCGTCACCGCGACCGCGTTCGACAGGTTGATGCTCCGGTTGCCCGGCACCATCGGCAGCCGCAGGCGATGCGATGCGTCGAAGCGTTCGAGCACGTCGTCCGGCAGACCCTTCGTCTCCGAACCGAACACGAAGACATCGCCCGGACGGAACGCGACGTCGTGGACGCTCGCGCTTGCCTTCGTCGTCAGCGCGAAGGCTCGCCGGCCCGCGAGCGCCGCGAGGCACGCGTCGAGATCGGGGTGGACCGTCACGACCGTCATCTCGTGGTAGTCGAGCCCGGCGCGCCTCACCTCGGCGTCGCCCATCCGGAATCCGAGGGGTTCCACGAGATGCAGCCGCGCACCGGTGTTCGCGCACAGCCGGATGGCATTGCCCGTGTTGGGCGGGATCTCCGGCCGGACCAGCACCACGTCGAACACGTCGTGACTCCTCTTCCATCAAGTTATGCCGGCCAGGTGCCGAAAAGGGATCGTCCCCGAGGAGGCTTCGGCGGGAGCGGGCCGCATTCGCGGTTCGCCCGGCGGACCTCCGTTTCCAGAACGGAACCATGGCCAGACCAGAAAAAGTGCGGCTCGGCGAGATCCTGCTCCGGCAGGGACTGCTCACCGAGGACCAGCTGCGGCAGTCGCTAGAGGACCAGAAACGCACCGGACGGCGGCTGGGCCGCGTCTTCATCGACGCCGGCTTCGTCACCGAGGAGAGCATCTGCGAGGCGCTGGCCCGGCAGCTGAAGCTCGCGTTCGTCGATCTGCGGCAGGTCGCGCTGAAGACGGAGCTTCTGGCGAAACTGCCCGAATCGCAAGCGCGCCGTTTCCGCGCGATCGTGCTCGAGGATCTCGGCACCGCGTGGCGCGTCGGCATGGCCGATCCGACCGACCTGGTCGCGTACGACGAACTGATCCGCATCCTCCGGCGCGAGATCGAGGTCTGCGTCGTCACGGAATCTCAGCTCCTCTCGGCCATCGATCGCGGCTACGGACGCACCGAGGAGATCAGCGGTCTCGCGCAGGAACTCGGTGCCGAGATCGGCGACGGCGGCGTGAGCTTCGCGGCACTCGGCGTCTCGGCAGCCGCCGAGGATGCCCCGGTCGTCAAGCTGCTCCAGTCCGTCTTCGAGGAGGCCAAGCGCGTGCGGGCCTCCGACATCCACATCGAACCGCAGGAAGTCGGGCTGCACATCCGCTTCCGCATCGATGGCGTGCTGTACCTCCAGATCCGCGCCGAGGCGCGGATCGCGGCGCCGCTCGTGCTGCGGCTGAAACTCATGTCGGGCCTCGACATCTCCGAGAAGCGGCTCCCGCAGGACGGCCGCTTCGCCGTCACGGTGCGGAACTCGCAGGTGGATGTCCGGATCTCGACGATGCCGACGCAGCACGGCGAATCGGTCGTGATGCGACTGCTCGACCAGTCCGGCGGCGTCGCCACCCTCGACCGCATCGGCATGCCGCCGGCGATGCTCGAACGCGTGCGGCGCGTGATCCAGCGGCCCAGCGGGATGGTCCTGGTGACGGGGCCGACCGGCAGCGGCAAGACGACGACGCTGTACGCCGCGCTGGCCGAACTCAACACGCCCGAGCGGAAGATCATCACCGTCGAGGACCCCGTCGAATACCGGCTGCCCGGCCTCAACCAGGTGCAGGTCCACGAGAAGATCGACCTCACCTTCGGGCGGGTGCTGCGCACCGCGCTGCGGCAGGACCCCGACGTGATCCTCGTGGGCGAGATGCGCGACCAGGGCACCGTCGAGACCGGCCTGCGCGCCGCGCTGACCGGACACCTCGTGCTCTCGACGTTGCACACGAACGATGCCGTCAGCACGCCGATGCGCCTGCTCGACATGGGCGCGCCGCGCTACATGGTCGCGATGTCGCTGCAGATGGTGATCGCGCAGCGGCTCTTGCGGATCGTCTGCGACAAGTGCGGCGAATGGCACGAACCCGATCCGCACGAACGCGAATGGCTGCGCCTCGAGCTCGGCGACCGCGTGGACGATTTCCGCTATCGCCGCGGTGCCGGGTGCGACCAGTGCAACCGCACGGGCTACGTCGGCCGGACCGGCGTCTACGAGGTCCTCGAGATGACGCGCCCGGTCGTCGAGGCCGCGAACCATGGCGAGCCGCAGGCGTTCCTGACGGCGGCGCGCCAGGAGATGGGCGGCGAGACCTTGCGCCGGAGTGCCGTGGCGCTCGTCGCAGCGGGCCGCACGACGGTGGCCGAGGCGATGCACGTGTCCAACCAGTTCGAGGACTGAGATGCCGCAGTTCAGCTACCGCGGGCGGGACGGAACGGGGCGCGCCGTGGAGGGTGTCATCGACGCCGCCGACAGCGCGGCCGTCGCGACGCAGCTCCTGACGCTCGGCACGACGCCGGTCGACATCGTGCCGGCACGCGCGTCGGCGAGATCCGCGAACGGCGACGTGCGCGCGACGACCCTGAAGTTCGGCCAGCGCCGCGTGGCCGTCGCGGAACTCATGCTGTTCAGCCGGCAGATGTACGCGCTGCTCAAGGCCGGCGTGCCGATCATGCGGGCACTGGCCGGACTCCGCGAGTCGACGACGAATCCGGTCGTGCGCGACGCGATCGCGGGCGTCGAGGAGAGTCTCGACCAGGGCCGCGACCTGTCGTCGTCGCTCGCGCGGCAGCCGCAGGTGTTCTCGCCGTTCTACGTCGCGATGGTCTACGTCGGCGAGAGCACGGGGCGCCTCGAGGAGATCTTCCTCCGGCTGTTCCGCCATCTCGAATTCCAGGACTTCATGCGCACGCAGGTGCGATCGGCGCTGCGCTATCCGAGTTTCGTGATGGCCGCGATGGCCGGTGCGATGCTCGTCGTGAACCTCTTCGTGATCCCGGCCTTCGCCAAGGTCTACAAGGGCTTCGGCGCCGAGCTGCCGTGGATGACGAAGCTGCTGATCGCCGTGTCGAATTTCACCGTCGCGTGGTGGCCGTGGCTCATCGGCGGCGGCATCGCGGCCGTCATCGGGTTTCGCGAATACGTGCGGACGCAGGAAGGACGATTCTGGTGGGACCGCATCCGGCTGCGCCTGCCCATCGCGGGCAAGATCATCTCGAAGGCGACGATCGCGCGGTTCGCCCGGAGCTTCGCGCTCGCGTTCCGCAGCGGCGTGCCGATCACGCAGGCGCTCACGCTCACGGGCCAGACCGTCGACAACGCGTTCGTCGCCGGCAAGATCGACCGGATGCGCGAGACCGTCGAGCGCGGCGAGAGCCTGCTGCGCGCGGCCGTCGCGGCCGGCGTGTTCACGCCGGTGGCGCTCCAGATGATCGTCGTCGGCGAGGAGTCCGGATCGCTCGACGACATGATGGACGAGGTCGCCGACCTCTATCAGCGCGAGGTCGAGGTGGAACTGAAGACGCTGTCGGCGCAGATCGAGCCGATCCTGATCGTGGGTCTCGGCGTGCTGGTGCTGATCCTGGCGCTCGGCGTGTTCCTGCCCATCTGGGATCTCGGCCAGGCGGCGATGCACAAGTGACGACACGCATGACGACGCGACCTCAAGTTCGATGCCCCGCCGGTCGCTATAGCGTACGAATCCCGGGCGCATGCCGCCCGGTCCGATCCAGAGCAACAGGAAGCAGACCCGATCCCATGAAGGCGCAGCGCGGTTTCACGCTCATCGAACTCATCGTGGTGATCTCGATCATCGGGATCCTCGCGGCGTTCGCCCTCCCGCGCTACATCAACATGCAGAGCCAGAGTCGCGCGGCCAAGCTGTCGGCGATCTACGGCGCCGTGCGCTCCGCCGCATCGCTCGCGTCCGCCGCCTGCCGGGTGGACCAGGGCGGCGTCTCGGTCAACCCCACATGCACCCAGGACGCCGGGTCCGTGAACATGGACGGCCTCGCGGTCACCATGCGTTTCGGTTATCCGACGGCCGACGGCGCGGGGATCGTGACGGCGGCGCAGCTCACGCCGCAGGTCGACCAGCTGACGATCCTCCAGGGCAATCCGCTGGTCATCCAGATCCGCGGCGCGTCCGATCCGAGCAACTGCCAGATGACGTACCAGGAGCCGCCCGCGCGCGGCCAGGCGCCGATCGTCCCGGCACCTTCGAACGGTGGCTGCTGACCGCAGCGCGCCCCAACCCTTTCTGAACGGCAACTTCCGGAGTCAAGAGATGCAACGCAAACAGAACGGCTTCACCCTGATCGAACTCGTCGTCGTGATCGTGATCCTCGGCATCCTCGCCGTGACTGCGCTCCCGAAGTTCGTCGACCTGAGCGGTGATGCACGCACGGCGGCCATGCAGGGCGTGGTCGGCGCGCTCAACTCGTCGGCCTCGATCAACTACGGCGCCTACAAGGTCTCGTCGGCCCGCGGCACCCGACTCAACGCGGCGAACGTCTGCACCAGCACGATCCTCCAGCCCCTGTTCCAGGGCAGCGTCATCCCGTCGGGCTACACCGTCGGTGGAACGGGCGACTGCGCAGCGGCGGGCGACGGCAACGTCGTCAGCTGCTCGGTGACCGACGCGAACGGCACGACCGGCACGGCTTCGGTCATCTGCACCAACTGACCCTGGCGGTGCGCGGCACGGGCGGCACGATGGCCACGCGCCGATCGCGGACGTGGCGCCGCACCCACCGCGGTTTCACGTTCACCGAACTGGTGATGGTGATCGCGATCGTCGGCATTCTCGCGACGGTCGCGTTGCCGCGTCTCACGAGCACCGGCGACTTCGCGGTGCAGGGCACCTTCGACCAGACGCTCGCCGCCGTGCGCTACGCACAGAAGCAGGCGGTGGCGCGCAATGCCACCGTCCGGGTCGTCTTCGCGACGAACGGCGTGAGCGCCTGCTTCGACAGTGGCGGCACCTGCGGGACGGCGTTGCTCGATCCGGCGCGCGGCAGCGCCCTTGCCGTGGCCGGCAGCGCGGACATCACGATCACCGGGACCTCCTTCACGTTCGACGCGCTCGGTCGTCCGGGCACCGGGCCCATCGCGGTCAGCGTCGCGAGCGCCGGTGTCACTCGCGGCTTCACCGTCGAGGCGGAGACGGGCCATGCCCACCCGTGACCACCAGCGCGGCGCGTCGCTCGTCGAGCTGATCCTGTTCATCGTCATCGTGAGCGTCGGCCTGGCCGGCGTGCTCGCGGTGTTCAGCGCCACGGCCGCGAAGAGCGCGGACCCCGTCATCCGCAAGCAGGTGCTCGCGATCGCCGAGTCGCTGCTCGAGGAAATCTCGCTGATGCCCTTCACGTACTGCGATCCGGACGATCCGGCGGCCGCGACGGCGACGAGCGCGGCGGGATGCTCGGTGGCCGAGAGCCCCGGCGTCGAAGGTGCCGAGACGCGTTACAGCACGACGACGCCGTTCGACAACGTGAGCGACTACCACGGGTTCGGCATGACGGGCATCACCGACCTCGCGGGCAATGCGGTGCCGGGACTCGAGGCGTATTCGGCGAGCGTCAGCGTGAGCAGTGGCGGACTCGGGTTCACCGACACCAGCGATGTCGCGCTGATCTCCGTGACGGTGACCGGACCGGGCCGCGAGACCGCGACGCTGTCCGCCTACCGCGTGCGCTACGCACCGAACGCCTTGCCATGAGACGTCGCGTCCGCGGATTCACGCTCGTCGAGGCCGTGATGGTGATCGCCATCACCGGGATCCTGTCGGCGATCGTCGCCGTGTTCATCCAGAAACCGATCCAGGGCTACTTCGACGCGACGCGCCGCGCCGAGCTGACCGACATCGCCGACACCGCCGTGCGCCGCCTCACGCGCGACCTGCGGCTCGCGCTGCCCAACAGCATCCGCGTCGATGCAACGGGCCGCTACCTCGAATTCCTCATCACCACCGGCGGCGGGCGCTACCGTTCGGAAGTCGATGCCACGGGCGCCGGCAACATCCTCGACTTCACGACCGCGGCGGGCGACGCGTCGTTCGACGTGATCGGCACGATGCCGACCGTGACGGCCGGGCAGCACATCGTCGTGTTCAACCTCGGCACGAACTTCACGGGCGGCGATGCCTGGCAGGCGACGGGCAGCAACCGCGCGACCGTCGCCTCGGCGAGCGGCAGCACCATCACCTTGTCCGCGGCGAAACTGTTTCCGTTCGAATCGCCGGGGAAGCGCTTCCACGTCGTCGACCACGCCGTCACGTACCAGTGCGATCCGGCGACCGGCGTGCTGCGCCGCTACTGGAACTACGGCATCAACGCGACGCAGGTGGCGCCGCCGTCGGGCGGCAGCAGCGCGCTGCTCGCGACCCGCGTCGCGGCCTGTACCTTCAGCTACGAACCGAACGAACTGCTTGCCCGCTACGGGACCGTCGCGGTGCGCCTCGCGCTCTCGGCCGATGGCGAGACGGTCAACCTCCATGCGCAGACCCATGTCTCGAACGTTCCCTGATCGCGTCCGCGGCTTCACGATGATCACGGCGATCGTGATCCTCGTCATCCTCGCGGGGCTCGGTGCCTTCGTGATGTCGGTCACCGGCATGCAGGGCGGCAGCGAGGCGCTCGACGTCGGCGGATCGCGCGCCTACCAGGCGGCGCGGGCCGGCATCGAATGGGGCATCGCGCAGGTGACGGATCCGAAGAACACGAACGCCAATCTAGCCCTGCCGACGCCGCTGCCGCCGGCGTGCTTCGCCAGCCAGTCGCTCACGCTGCCCGCCGCGTTCGACGGCATGAGCGTCGCGGTCACGTGCGCCGTCACCGCCACGACCGAGGGCAATCGCCAGCTCTCGGTCTACACGATCGGCGCGACCGCGACGGGCGGCGGCGGATCCTTCCCGCTGAGCCGGCAGGTACGCGCGACCGTCGCCCGCTGCACCGACCCCGCGGGCGCCGCACCGCGCTTCGCCTGCAACTGAACGGACCTCCGAAGATGCGTGCCGCTGTCCTGCGATTCCTCCTGCCGGTGCTGCTGGCGTGGTTCACGTCGTCGACCGCTGCGGCCGCCACGTACTCGAGCCTGGCGAGCGGCTACTCGTGGATCAGTCCGGCGTCGCACACGAACGTGACGTGGTCGGGGGGCTCGCAATGCATCGGTGGCGGCGCGGCGACCGACGACGACATCACCGCGTCGATCGATCTCGGCTTCTCGTTCACCTTCGGCGGCACGGCGTACACGCAGGTCCGCATCCAGAGCAACGGGCGCATCCAGTTCTCGAACAGGTTCTGCGGCTACGGCACGCAGAACGAATCCCCCCGTACGTATCCGTACCCGATCCCGAACGCGAACCTCGTCCGCACGATACGGGCGTACGACGCCGACCTCGATCCGTCGACGACGGGATCGAGCACATCCTGCCCGGCGGCATCCTGCTACGTGCGCTACGCGACGATCGGCTCCGCACCGAACCGCCGCTTCGTCGTGTCGTGGGTCAACGTGCCGGAGTACAACGCACGCGGCAGCTCGTTCACGTTCCAGATCGTCCTGCAGGAGAACGGCGAGTTCGTGCTCCAGTACGGCAACTCGACGAGCACGAGCGGCGGCAGCGGTGATTCCGGCTGGGAACTGACGACGAGCGACTACGAGGTGGCGCGGATGGGCCTGCCGCCGAGCGGGACTGCGATCCGGTTCGTGCGCCCGCGCTTGCAGGACATCTGCATCCCGGCCAACTACGTCCTGGATGCGGGCACGAGCAAGCTCACGCTCGGTTCGGGCGCGACGGTCAACGGAACTGCCGTCAGCGGCAGCGGCGACGCGCTCCGCTCGACCGGCGCCCGGACGGCGCTGTCGACGACGACCGCCGCGCTGAATCCGTCGTCGTTCCCGTCGTTCTCCGGGTCGGCGAACGGAAACACATCGGGGCTCCCGAGCGGGACCTACAACTCCGTCGCCGCCGACACGGCCGGGTTCACCTTCCTCGGGGGCACGTATTACATCGGCACGCTGAACGTGAACGCCGGGAGCATCACGCTCGGTCCCGGCGACTACTTCATCCGGAACGGATCGATCCCGAACAACCTGGTCGTGACCGTGTCGCCCGCCGGACCGGTGCGGCTGTTCCTGGTCGGACTGTCCTCGCGGAACAACATTTCCCTGAATGCGGGCGGTGACCCGGCCAACCTCCAGGTGTTCCTCTTCGGGAGCGGCAGGGTCGAGTTCGGCAATAACTTCAACGGCTCCGGGATCTTCTATTCCTCCGGCGGCGGAAAGTTCCGGTTCGGGGAGGGCGGGAGATTGACGGGCGCGGTCGTGACGTCCGACGAGATCCGCTTCGACAACAACGCGGTCTTCACCTACAGCAGTTCGACGGCTGCATCCGTGGCGGGCCTCTCGTCGTGCACTGCCGCCGCACCATCGGCGTTCGTCGTGACCTCTGCGTCGAGCGCGAGCACCTGCGCGGGGCAATCCGTCACCGTGCGCGCGGTCGACAGCGCGGGCACGACGATCACGAGCTACACGGGCACGGTGACGCTGTCCACGTCCACCGGCCGCGGCGGATGGGGCGTCGGCACCGGCGTCGGCACGCTGACCGAGACCGGGACGACGAACGACGGTGCCGCGACCTACACGTTCGCCGCGGGTGACAGCGGGCAGGCCGCGCTCACGCTCACGGACCAGAGTGCCGACAACCTCACGGTGACCGTGAACGACTCGCCGTCGACCGGCGCCACGGGCACGTCCGGGACGATCCAGTTCCGCGACAACGCCTTCGTGATCACCGCGACCGATGCGCTCGGCAACGTGCCGGTCGCGGGCCGGCCGCACGCGATGACCGTGAGCCTCTACCGCCGGGACACGTCGCTCGCCACACCGAACTGCGCCGTCGCGACGAGCTACGCGGGCGCGAAGAACCTGAAGGGCTGGACTACGGTCGACGCGAGTCATCCGGCGGGCGCCACGGCGCCGTCGATCGACAGCGGGACCGCGCTCGGCACGTCGGTGCCCGCGTCGAACAACGTCGCGCTCACGTTCACGGCGGGCGTCGCGACGTTCAACCTGACGACGTCGGATGTCGGCAAGTACGTGATCAACCTGCGCGACGATTCCCGCACGTTCGCGAGCGCCGTGAACATCGACGGGAGTTCGCCGACGCTGACGGTGCGGCCGTTCGCGCTCGCGGCGACGAACGCCGTGAAGGGCGCGACGACGAATCCGGAAGGCACGGCCACGACCGGTGCGAAGTTCGTGACGGCCGGCGAGACCTTCGCGACGACGGTCGCCGCCTACCTCTGGGCCGCGGGCGACGACACCAACAACGACGGCACGCCGGACAGCGGCGCGAACGTACTGAACAACACGCTCGCCGCGCGATTCGCGTGGCCGGTGACGCTGTCCGCCAGCAGCACGAGCGGACTCTTCACGCCGGTCGGCGGCAACCTCGGCACGCTCGGCGGCACGACGACGATCGCAGCCGGCGCCTTCGTGAACGGTGCGTCCGTCTCGACCGATCTCACGTACAGCGAGGTCGGCAGCATCGGCATGTCGACGGCGTCGACGGGCTACCTCAACACGTCGGGCGTCAACCTGTCGGGCAGCTATCTGAATCCGTCGACGGGGGCCGTCGCGCGCATCGGCCGATTCCATCCCGCGGGCTTCGTGCTGTCGAGCGGCGCCGTCACGCCGTCGTGCACCGCAGGCGGCCAGACCTACATGGGCGAACCGGCACTCGGCGTGAGCTGGGTGCTGCAGGCGCGCAACCAGGCGGGCGGCGTCACGACGAACTACCGCGCGACGACGTACACCGTCGGCACGGTCGCGCTCGTCGCCGAGAACGCCGATGCGGGGACGAACCTCGGCGCGCGGATCACCGGGTTGCCGTCGGCGGCGTGGACGCTCGGGCAGTACGCCATCACCGCGACCGGTGCGACCTTCACGCGCGGCGCGTCGCCCGACGGTCCGTACGACAGCCTCGTGCTCGGCGTGAGCGTCACCGACGCCGATGGCGCCGTCGTGAGCAGTCCGGACATGAACGCCGCGACGGCGGGCGCGTGCGGAGCGGGCTGCAACGCGAAGGCGCTCAACGGTTCGTCCGCGACGCGCGTGCGCTTCGGGCGACTGAAGCTTTCCAGTGCACTCGGCGCGCCGCAGATCGACCTGCCGGTGCCGGTGACGGCGCAGTACTGGAACGGGATCGCGTTCGTGACCAACGCGCAGGACAGTTGCACGCGCCTCACGAACACGCAGTTCGCGTTCGGCAACTATCGCGCGCCGCTCGCGGCCTGCGGCACGTCGGGTTCCCCGACCGGCGCCAGCGGCATCGTCTTCTCGGCCGGCCGCGCGACGCTGCGTCTGTCGAAACCGAACGTGCGCGGCTCGGTGGATCTGACACTTCAACTCGGCGCGACGGCGACCGGCAGCACCTGCACGGCCGGCGCGTCGGCGACGGCCACGGCCGCGTCGAAGGCGTGGCTGCAGGGCAACTGGGGCGCGTCCACCTGGGACCGCGATCCGACGGCCCGCGCCGTGTTCGGCGTCAGCACCGCGAC
>CAUJJX010000269.1 GCA_963205165.1 Pseudomonadota bacterium
GGACGTCTTCGACAAGGACCCCCGCAAGCCCGCGCGCATCGCGGCCTACCGCGGCGGCTACCTGCCGACGGAGCGGCGCGACAAGGAGAAGAAGCTCCGCGCCGGGACGCTCGACTGCGTCGTGACGACGTCCGCGCTGGAACTCGGCGTCGACATCGGCGCGCTCGACGTCTGCGTGCTGAACGGCTACCCGGGCTCGGTCGCGGCGGCGCTCCAGCGGCTCGGGCGCGCGGGGCGGCGACAGCGCGGCGCGCTCGGCGTGCTCGTGTGCACGAGCGATCCGCTCGACCAGTACCTCGCGCGGAATCCGGAGTTCTTCCTCGGCGCGAGCCCGGAGCACGCGCGCATCGACCCCGACCAGTTGCTGATCCTGATGGACCACCTGCGCTGTGCCGCCTTCGAGCTGCCGTTCGCGGAGGGCGAGCAGTTCGGCTCGCTGGCGGTGCGCGAGGCCCTCGATTACCTCGCGGAGCAGGGCCTCGTGCATCGCGAGGACGATCGCTGGCACTGGATCGCCGACAGTTATCCGGCCAACGCGGTGAGCCTGCGGGCGATCGCGGACGGCAACTTCGTCGTCGTCGACATCACGGACGGCGGGAAGAAGGTGATCGCCGAAGTCGACTACTCGAGCGCCTCGGTCACGCTGTACGAAGGCGCGATCTACCTCGTGCAGTCGGCGTCGTGGCAGGTGGAGCGTCTCGACTGGACGGGCCGCAAGGCGTTCGTGCGCAGCGTCGAGGTCGACTACTACACCGACGCGATCGACTACACGAAGCTCAAGGTGCTCGCCGAGTTCGAGGCCGCGCAGCACGCGACCGGCCGCTGCGCGAACGGCGAGGTCCACGTCGTGCGGCGCGTCGCCGGCTACAAGAAGATCCGCTACTACACGCACGAGAACATCGGCTACGGGCCGGTGAACCTGCCCGACCACGAGATGCACACGACGGCCGTCTGGTGGGAGGTCGCGCCCGACGCCCTCGACCGCGCGTTCGGCGACCGCTTCGCGGCGCTCGACGGGTTCCTCGGCGCGGCCCACGCGCTGCATCACATGGCGGCGCTCGCGAGCCTCGCGGAGCTGCGCGACATCGGCCGCTCGGTCGGCGACGGCGAGGCGGGCTGGTCGGCGAATCGCGATGCGTCGGGTCGCGGCGTCGCGCACGACCTGTCCGGCGAACCCGTCGACGTGACCTCGGGCCGCCAGCCCTTCCACCCGGCCGTCTACCTCTACGACAACTTCCCCGGCGGCATCGGCATCAGCGCGCCGCTCTACGACCTGCGCGAGACGATCGTCGACCGCGCGCTCGACCTCGTCACGCGATGCGAATGCGCGCACGGTTGCCCCGCGTGCATCGGCCCGGTGCTGCCGCCCGATCCGCGACAACGGCATTCGCCGAAGCGCGCCGCGATCACGGTGCTCGGCCTGATGCGCGGCGCGGCGCCGGTCGACCGGAGACCGTCATGAGCGCGCCGTCGATCGGCGAGCGGCTCGCGCGGTTGCGGTCGGCGATCGGTGCGCCGGCGGCAGTTGGCGTGAATGACGTTCGGGAGATGGCCGGCGTTTCCGACGACTTGTCCGGACGCGATACGTCGCTTGCACCGCTGTTTCCGTCGAAGGCATCGACGCCGGGGCCGACGCTCGCCGAGCGCATCGCCCGTGCGCGTGGCGGTCCCGGCGCGAAGCGCGATCACGGCATCGATGCGCTGCGACGCGTCACCGGTGGCGTGCCGTGCGGCGACGACCTGCTGTGCGTCGAGACGCGACTGCCGCTGCCGCACATGCACGGCCGCACCCGGATCACTGGCGATGCGCGTCGTCCGCTCGCGCTGCCGATCCGCGCGGGCGAGACGCTCGTGCGTCCGGCGGGCGACGTGCTGCTGCTCGACACCGAGACGTCGGGGCTCGCCGGTGGCGCGGGCACATTCGCCTTCCTCGTCGGGCTCGCGCGCGTCGAAGGCGAGGCCCTCGTTGTTCGCCAGTACCTCACGACGCGCATCGCGGGCGAGGCGGCGCTGCTGGCGCAGGTGCGCGCGGCCGTCGAGTCGGCGGGCTGCATCGTCACGTTCAACGGGAAGAGCTTCGATGTCCCGCTGCTGAAGGGACGCTTCGCGCTGCGGCGCGAGACGCATCCGTTCGAGGGCCTGCCGCACAGCGACCTGCTGCACGCATCCCGTCGGCATCTGCGCGACGACTGGTCCGACTGCCGGCTGCGCACCGCCGAGGAACGCGCGCTCGGCTTCCATCGCGTCGACGACCTGCCCGGCGCCGAGGTACCCGAGGTGTGGCGTCGCTGGCTCGCGTTCGGCGAATCGCGCGACCTGCCGCGGGTGCTCGCGCACAACCGCGAGGACCTCGTTTCGCTGCTCGCGCTCGTGCAACTGCTCGGCACGACCGAGGGTCGTCTGCCACTCTTTTCGACACCGCTGCGGGGCATGGGCCGGGAAACACGAAAAACTGCTGGACACGAGGTACCTCCCCGCGTAAAACGCGCCGTGCAGGATCCTCAAGCAGTGGAAGTGCTCGTCTGACGCGGCCCCTCAAAGGTCGCCGCCTGGTGGTGAATTCCCCCTTGAAGTTCTCGCACGGTGGGCGCAAGCCCGACATCAATATTTTTCGTAGGAAGCAAGCTGAACATGGCTACTGGTACCGTGAAGTGGTTTAACGACGCCAAGGGTTTTGGATTCATCACGCCTGACGGCGGTGGCAAGGACCTGTTCGCGCATTTCTCCGCGATTCAGGGAAGCGGGTTCAAGACGCTCAAGGAAAACCAGCGCGTGACGTTCGAAGTCACCAATGGCCCGAAGGGCGAGCAGGCGATCAACATCCGCGCCGCGGACTGATCACCAGCTGCATCGAGAAAAAGCCGCCGCAAGGCGGCTTTTTCTTTGGTGCCGCCGA
>CAUJJX010000270.1 GCA_963205165.1 Pseudomonadota bacterium
TCGGGCCGGGCAGCAGGCGCGTGAGATCGAGGACGCGCACGCCGGCGAGCGGTTTCGTGATCATCAGACGGCCTCCTCCGACTGGTCGCCGGTGTGCCACGCCGGCCAGCGCTTCTTCACGAGTGCGCCGTCGGACGAATACATGTGACACGAGTCGATCAGGCCCGGCCGTTTGCCGTCGCTGCCGGACGGCTTCGCCTTCTCGCGCGCGCCGTAGATCGTCTGGAACGCTGTCGTCGCGACGGGCCCGAGCAGTTCGACGAGATGCGTGCAGCCGCGCGTGCCACCGAGCAGCTCGCGCGTGCGCTGCGTGAAGCCGGCGCGGATCTGCAATCCCTTCAGCGACTGGAAGTTAGGCGTGATCGTCGGGCAGCCCTGGTACGGCCCCCAGTCGGTCACGACCTCGACGGCGTGGATCACGAGATCGAGGTCGACGGTCAGGCGGATCCACATCTCGTGCAGCGGATCCCCGGCGAGCAGGACGCCGTCCTCGCCGCGTTCCATGTTCGGGATGTCGAAGGTCTTCGTGTCGACGAGATGGCCTTCGATGTCCCAGAGATCGTCGTCGCGACGATAGCCGCAGCACGTGACGGCGCGGGTGTGTTTCAGCTTGCGGGGGGCGGGGGTCGAGAGGGGCATGGAACGGTGTGCTCGGTGACGCTGTGACGGATGCGGTCCGGCCGGAAGACGGCCAGCAACGCGCGGACCGGCGAGTGTACGAAAAACCGTGTCGCCCCGCGCACACGCACGCGGACCGCATTACGCCGCACGAAACGTCGATTCATTAACGCGGATTCATCGCTTGCCACGCGCGCCGCCCCGGCAACGAGATTCATGGAAATCCGCATGCGGGATTACGCGTTTTCCAGCGTGACGGATGCGTGATTCGCCCAATGCCCGCGGGGCACGCGCGGCGCACATTGGATCCCGGGACGCATCGCACGGGGTGGCCTCTGCGGCGATCACCGTGCGACCCGCGCCCCGACTTCCAACCTCACGAGGAGCAACACCATGCAATGGAATGATCCCGCGTTCTGCGACATCCGCCTGGGCTTCGAAGTCACGGCGTACGTGTACGTCCGCTGAGCAGGTCCGCGGGGAAGGGGTGCAGTTGCGCCGCTTCCCCGCGCACCGCGAGGAGAACACGATGAACGAATCCGCATCGATCGCCCCGGACCGCCGTCCGGAGATCGCCCCGCTGTTCCTGTTCCGCTGGGAGGACACGCAGTCGTCGTACGTCCTCCTGTACCCGGAAGGCGTCGTGAAGCTGAACGACTCGGCCGGCGAGATCCTGAAGCGCTGCGACGGCGAGCACACCGTCGCCGCCGTGATCGCGGAACTGCAGCAGACCTTCGCCGAACCACCCGAACGGGTCGCGACCGGCGTCCACCGTTTTCTCGAGGTGTCCTATGCCAAAGGATGGATCCGCGATCGCGCTTGACGGCCAGGGGCGCCCCCTCTGGCTCGTCCTCGAACTCACCTATCGCTGCCCGCTGAAATGCGTGTGGTGCAACAACCCGCTCGACTTCGACCGCTACGCGTCGAAGGAACTCTCGACCGACGAATGGAAGGATGTCCTGCGGCAGGCGCGCAGCCTCGGCAGCCTGCAGCTCGGATTCTCCGGTGGTGAACCGATGCTGCGCGACGATCTCGAGGAACTCGTCGAGTTCGCGAACGGGCTCGGCTTCTACACGAACCTCATCACGTCCGGGATCGGACTGAACGAGGACCGGCTCCAGGCGCTGAAGCGTGCCGGGCTGAAGCAGATCCAGCTCTCGCTGCAATCCGCCGACCGGAAGCTGACGAACGAACTCGTCGGCACGCGCGCCCACGATCTCAAGATCGACGTGGCCCGGCGCATCAAGGCAGCCGGATTCCCGATGGTGCTCAACGTGCCCGTCGTGCGGCAGAACATCGAGCAGGTCGATCGCATCCTCGCCCTCGCCGAGGAGATCGGCGTCGACTATCTCGAGCTCGCCAACATCCAGTACTACAACTGGGCGCTGCTCAATCGCGAAGCGCTGCTGCCGTCCCGCGCGCAGATCGAGCTGGCGGAGCAGAAGGTGCAGGCTGCGCGCGCACGGCTCGGCAAGCGCATGACCATCTACTTCGTGATCCCCGACTACTACGAGGGACGCCCGAAGGCGTGCATGAACGGCTGGGGGACGATCCACCTGACGATCGCGCCGGACGGTGCGGCCCTGCCCTGCCAGGAAGTCCGCGTGATCGACGGGCTGGAATTCCCGACGGTGCGCGAGCACTCGCTGGAATGGCTCTGGAACGAATCGCCGCTCTTCCGGAAGTTCCGCGGGGACGAATGGATGAAGTCGCCGTGCAGCGGATGCAGCGAGAAGTCCACGGACTTCGGCGGCTGTCGCTGCCAGGCGTTCCTGCTCACCGGCGACGCCGCGAACTGCGATCCGGCGTGCAGCAAGTCGCCGCACCACTCGGTGATCACCGAGGCCATTGCCGCCGCATCGGCATCCATCGATCGCCCGCTGGTGCATCGCCTCGCCGGCGCCGCCGAACCCGCGGAGCTGACGCCATGACGGCCGATGTCCGCACCGCCGACGTTCGTTCGGCGGCGCCGCCGGCAGAGACGCTGCGCTTCCGGCCCACGCCCTTCGACTCGGCGCTCGGCACCGTGGCGATGGGCGTGGCGCTCACGGCCGTGCTCGTCTGGCTGCTGCGCCACCTGCACTGAGGAGCACCTCGTGGACACGGAGATCATCGACCTCTCGCTGCGCTGGGCGCACTTCGCGGCCGGCATCGTCTGGGTCGGGCACAACTACGCGAACGTCGCGCAGCGGCCGCAGTGGCAGCCGGTCACGCGGTCCGAACTGGTCGACCCTTCCAACCCGTCGTTCATGGGCCGACTCAACCGCGAGCACGGCCTGTTCCGCTGGGCCGCCGTCGTGACATGGCTCGCGGGCCTGCTGATCCTGTGGCGGCGCGGCTGGCTCGAGCAGGCGTTGTCGCTCGACGCGCCGTTCGCGGCCATCGGACTCGGCACCTGGATCGGCACGCTGATGATGCTGAACGTCTGGTTCGTGCTGTGGCCGCACCAGAAGAAGGTGCTCGGCTTCGTTCCGGCGTCGGTGGAGGAGCGCATGCGCTGCGCGCGCGTCACCTTCCTCTCGTCGCGCACGAACACGATGCTGTCGATCCCGCTGCTGCTGATGATGGCCTCGACGCATCACGGCGGGCTGGTCGCCGGCTGACCGCGGTTGCACCGACCATGCACGCGAACCTCCGTGCGGTGACCCCGCCCGCGACGTCGGATGCGACGACGCCGCAGTTCAGCTTCTCGGCCGGCCCCGCCGCACTGCCCGCCCCGGTGCGCGAGCGCATCCGTGACGAGTTCGGCGACTTCGCCGGCACCGGCCGCCCCGTCCTCGAACTGCCTTTCAGCGGACCGGAGTTCCGTGACGTGATGGCACGCGCGGAACGCGATCTGCGCACGCTGCTCACCGTGCCGGACGACCACGCCGTGCTGTTCCTCCAGGGCGGCGCGAGCGCGCAGTTCGGTCTGCTGCCGCAGAACCTCGGCACCGGACCGGCCGGCGCCGACTACGTGGACACGGGCTACTGGTCGCGCAAGACCATCGCGGAAGCCGCGCGCGTGACGCACGTCGGCGTCGCCGCAACCGGCGCGGATCACATCCCCGACGCCACCACGTGGCGCGTCCGCCCGGACGCCGCGTATCTCCACGTCACGACGAACGAGACGGCGGACGGCCTCGCGTTCCACGACACACCGGTGCATCCGTCGCACGTGCCGCTCGTCGCGGACATGAGTTCGGATTTCCTGACACGCCCGATCGACGTCGCCGACTGGGGCGTGATCTACGCGAGCGCCCAGAAGAACATCGGCCCGGCCGGGCTCACGGTCGTGCTCGTGCGGCGCGACCTGCTGGGCCGCGCACACCGGTCGGTGCCGGCGGTGTTCGACTACACGCGGCAGGACGAAGCCGGCTCGCGCTTCAACACGCCGCCCACCTTCGCGATCTACGTCGCGGGGCTCGTCCTCGAATGGCTGCTGTCGCACGGCGGCGTCGCCGCGATGGCGCTTGCGAACCGTCGCAAGAGCGCCGCGGTGTACGACGCAATCGACGACAGCGACGGCTTCTACCGATGCGGCATCCGCGCCGACTGCCGGTCGCACGTGAACGTCTGTTTCCGGATCGCCGACGAGGCGCTCACCGATCGCTTCGTCGCATCGGCACGCGAAGAAGGTCTGCTCGACCTCGCCGGACACAGTCGCGTCGGCGGTCTCCGGGCGAGCCTCTACAACGCCGTGCCCGAAGCCGCTGCGACGGCGCTCGCGGCATTCATGCGCGGGTTCCAGCGACGGCATGGATGACGCGCCCGCGGGCGGCACCGTCGTCTGCGCGATGGGATTTACGTTTCCCGGCCCCGTCGGGCTCGCCGCGGGATTCGATCGTTCCGGACACCTGATCGCAGATGCGCGCGATGCCGGATTCGGATTCGTCGAACTCGGCACGGTGACGCCCGACCCGGACCCGGGCGCCGGTGCCGGATCGCTCGCGACGACGCTGGCCGCAGGCGCGTGGCGCACGGACCCCGCAGCGCAGCGCCCGATCATCGGCGTGAACATCGGCGCGCGTCCCGGGTGCAGCGCGGACGAGGCGTGGCGCGACTACGAGGCCGGCGTGACATCGCTCGGCGCACTCGTCGACTACGTCGCGCTCAACTTCACGTCCGACGCAGCGGCGCATCTGCGGGCGCCGGATGCGCGGCGTCACTGCCGACAAGCGCTGACGGCGGTGCGAGACGCCCGCGACGCACTCGCCGCGCGGACCGGACGTCGCCCCGCCCTGCTCGTGAAGTGGCCGATGGATGCCGATGCGGATGCGGCGGTGGGGCTGGCAGGATTACTCGTCGCCCACGGATTCGACGGCCTCGTCGCCGCCTTCCACGACCGGCCGGACGCGCCACCGTGGGACGCCTGGGCACCATCGACGTGTCGCGCGATCGCAACCGCTGCGCCGTCGCTCTGCGTTGTCGCGGTCGGCGGCATCGATCGAGCCGAACGTGCGATCACCCTGAAGTCGGCAGGCGTGCGACTCGTGCAGATGCATCGCGGATTCACGGCTGGCGGGCCAGCGCTCGTGCGGGCGATCGGTGAAGCAATGACGTCCTGATCACGAACGCAGGGCCGCGCACGCTGGAATCAAGCCTTCCGCGGAATCCCGGTACGCCGTTCGCGGACGAGTGCGAGGACCTCGCGCTTCTCGTCGTTCGAATATCCGGACCATCCGGCGATCTCGTCGAGCGTGCGCAGGCAGCCACGGCAGAGGTTGCTCTGCGGATCCATGCGACAGACCTGGATGCACGGACTGCTGATCTGGACGGCGGGCGTAGCGGACATCGGAAGCGGGCTTCGAATCGGGGGGACCGCGGAGGATACACGCGTCGCGACGGGCGGCCGCTGCGCCGCCGCACCGGTCCGGCGCACCGTCAGCGCGGCAGCACGTGCAGCGGCCCGCAGGCGCGCACCGGACGCCCGGTCGCCGCGGGGCGCGCGGCCTCGGCGCGATCCAGCGGACTCGTCCGCACGGACGCCAGCACGAGTTCGTCGCCGTCGCCGGGGCGTCCGACGGCGATCACGCGACGGCCGATCCATTCATCGGCCCGGACCTCCGGCGGCATCCGCACGGCCACGCCGCCGATGGCCGGGCGACCGGTGTCGCCGCAGCGATCGAGGAAGCCCTCGAGGCTGACGACCGCAGGTGCCGACTTCGCCGCATCGATCAGCGGATTCAGCACGAGCGATTCCGCCTCGAGGCGGTCACCGTTCCAGAGCCCGCTGACCGCCACCTCGACACCGCGCTCGAGATCCGGCAGCGGACCGGTGCCCGCGACCTGCACGGGAACACCCTCGACATCGAACATCCGTCCGTCGAGTTCGGTCACGACGCCGGAGACGTAGGCGCGCTCGCCGCGCCACGCCGCCTGGACACGGGTCGCGACGAGCGTGCCGTCCGGTGCGGCGATGCCGCTCACGCCGACGGACACGCCGAGCTCGGGCACGGCAGACCCGGCGTTGCCGAACATCGTGTCGTCGCCGAGCCGCAGCCAGCGGCCCATCACGGCGAAGCGCTGCGCGGCCTCGTCGCGTTCGGTGACCGGACCGACGACGGCGTCGACGACGGCGATGCGCCGCGCGGACAGGTCGCCGTCGTCGTCACGGACGACGCGAAGGAGGATCACCTGACCGAGCTGAAGATCGCGCGCCGTGCCGGCCTGGCCGTCGATGTCGGTCGGCACGTCGGGCGCGTACCGCACGTGCTCGCCGTTCACGCACACGCTGCCGAAGCGCGTGAGCGTGCCGATGACCGATGCTTCCTCGCCGGGCTTCAGCGACGCGACGATGCCGGTGCCGCCGACGCCACCGATCGGGTCCGGTGCGGGCGGCAAGCCCGGTTCGCCCTGCGCGACGACGCGCGCGCCGACCGAGCCGAGTCCGCCCTTGTCGCAGAAATCCGCGGCGCCGGCACTGGTTGCGCAGAGCACGGCCAGCGCGGCGACGATGCCGTGGAACCTGCGCGATCCGGCGGTCCGATCATTCATCGCGCGGAGCCTCCTGCACGGCATTCCCCTCGGGCGGATCGGCTTCGACCGGTTCCATGAAGTAGTACACGCCGAAGTTCATCCGCCAGACGGGTTCGCCCGGCCGGGCCGTGGCGCCGCCGGCCTGCACGCGGTCGTTGACGGCGCGGAGCGCGCGCATGCCGCTGCGTTCGGCGACGACCATCAGCGACCGGCAGGCTTCCGGCGTGAGGTTCTCGTAGTGGACGCAGCGTTCGAGCATGGGCGGACCGGCACCTTCGAGGTTGTGGGCGGACGTCGCGAGGTGATCGTGGACGTTGCGCCCGAGGTAGAAGGCCTTCTCTGACAAGCCGGCGGAGGGCACGAACGCGGATCGCACGAGCTGCACGCGGCCCTCCTCGTCGATGCTCGCGACGCCGAGCCGCAGCCATTCGTCGAGCACGACGCGCGAACGCATGTCCGTGCTGACGGATGCGACCAGTCCGTCGAACGAGGGTTCACCGGGCGGTGCCTGCCGGGGCAGAGGTCGCGGCGCGCCGTCGTCGTCGAGGTACTCGATCCGGCTGTTCCAGAGCGCCGCGATCTGCGCGCCGAGCGAAAGGCCGCGCGGCATGCCGGGTTCGGGCGAGCGGTCGCGGGCGTCCTGCCGGAGCCGCTTCACGTACTTGCGATGCACGCCCGTCAGCATGCTCACGCGACTGTCGGTCGGCGCCTGCGCGCCATCGCGCCCTTCCTGCTCTGCCACCTCGATGTAGAGGTCCTTGAGGATGTCGGACAGTGCGGGAAACGTGATGCCGCCACGCATCGCGAGCCGCACGAGCGGCCGCAGCAGCCGGCGCATCGCGGCGAGCAGCGCGGGCAGGTGACCGAGGGGTTCGTTGGCGGGCTGCGGATCGTTCATGGGCGCGACTATAGGCGCGAGACATCCGCACCGAAAGGGGTTGACGGGTGACGACGTCACACATACATTCCATTTGCGTGTGACACAGTCCCACGTTCAGTGACACAGCACTCCCATCGAAACGTCAGGAGAAGATCATGTCCAAGAAGCTCATCGCCGCCCTCGTCGGTTCCCTGTTCGCCCTCGGCGCCCTGTCCGGTTCCGTGTTCGCCGAAGACAAGAAGGAAACGGACAAGAAGGAACAGACCGACAAGAAGTAAGCGCGACCAGGGCCTGTTGACAGGCCCTGACGCCCGGCCGCGTCTGCCGCGCGGCCGGGCGTACCTTCCGACGAACGGCCGGTCCGCTCCCCCAGCGGCACCGGCCGTTTTGTCATGGGCGGCACTTCGCCAGCAGCGCGCGTCCGGCCCGCGAGGCCGTCGGGCGCCCGATGGCGGTCGAGATGAAGTCGCCCGCGGCGACGAGCTTCGTCATGTCGATGCCGGTGTCGATGCCCATGCCGTCGAGCATGTAGAGCACGTCTTCCGTCGCGACGTTGCCCGTCGCCCCCGGTGCGTACGGACATCCGCCGAGCCCCGCGACGGAGCTGTCGAATGTCGCGACGCCGAGTTCCATCGCCGCGAGGATGTTCACGAGCGCCTGTCCGTACGTGTCGTGGAAGTGGCCGGCGAGGCGCTCGATCGGGACCTCGCGCGCGACGGCGTCCAGCATCCGCTGCACCTTCACCGGCGTGCCGACCCCGATCGTGTCGCCGAGCGAGATCTCGTAGCAGCCCATCGCGTGCAGGCGCCGCGCGACCGAGGCCACCGCGGCCGGCGCGATGTCGCCCTCGAACGGGCAACCGACGACGACCGAGATGTAGCCGCGCACGCGCGCACCGGCTGCGATCGCGGCTTCGCACACAGCCGCGCAGCGTTCGAGCGATTCGTCGATGGTGCTGTTGAGATTGCGTTTCGAGAACGCCTCGCTCGCCGCGGGAAACACGGCCACCTCGTCGGCGCCCGCCGCGAGCGCGCCTTCGAGCCCCTTCAGGTTCGGCACGAGCACGGGATACCGCACGCCGGCCTTGCGACGGATGCGCGCCATCACGTCGGCGGCGTCGGCCATCTGCGGCACCCACTTCGGCGAGACGAAACTCGTGGCCTCGACGACCGGCAATCCGGCGTCTGCAAGGCGTTCTATGAGTTCCACCTTGAGTTCGGTGGACACGGGCGCACGTTCGTTCTGGAGGCCGTCACGGGCACCGACGTCGACGAGCTTCACTCGGGTGGGGACATGCATGGGGGCTCCTGGGGCGTTAGGCGTTGGGCGTTAGGCGTTGGGCGTTGGGCGTTAGGCGTTAGGCGTTGGGCGTTGGGCGTTAGGCGTTGGGCGTTGGGCGTTAGGTCGCACGCTTCGCGGCGACAGATGCAGAAGGCGTAGATACCGTGATCCGAGTCAAGGCAGGGGTTGTTCTGACGCATCGCGGAGTGGCGCAGCCCGCTGGATCTTCGGTATCCGGCATTCCTCATCCCGTCACCCCAGCGAACGCTGGGGTCCAGCAGCGGGCATCGCGACT
>CAUJJX010000271.1 GCA_963205165.1 Pseudomonadota bacterium
AAGACGGTGGCGAGCAGTCGCGCGAGCGAGCCCGCGTCGAGCACCGGCGGCAGCCAGCGGTGCATGAATCGGCGTGTGGCTTCCGTGAAGAAGCCGGTGCCGGGGAGGATGCCGAAATCGGTGTGGTGCTCGATCTGCTGATGCGCGTCGAGCAGCGCGCGGAGGTATTGCGCGAGGCCGTCGCGGCGTGCGTCGTTCGTCGCGAGGAGGTACTGCAGCGCCTGGAGATTCTTCGTCGCCTGCGCGCCGTCGGACGCGTCGTCCGGACGAACCTCGTCGACGAGCGTCGCGAGGAGGGTGCCGTCGCCGGATGCGGCCGAAGCCGCGATCCGGTCGAGGATGTCGGTGAGCGTGTCGGTCGAATCAGTCATGCAGTTCCATACACGCCCTCCCGGCGTCACATGTTGGGATAGTTCGGACCACCGCCGCCCTCGGGCACGACCCAGCGGATGTTCTGCGTGGGGTCCTTGATGTCGCAGGTCTTGCAGTGCACGCAGTTCTGCGCGTTGATCTGCAGGCGGTCGGCGCCTTCGTCGGTCTTCACGAACTCGTAGACACCGGCGGGACAGTAGCGCTGCTCGGGCCCCGCGTACGTCGCGAGGTTCACGCCGACGGGCGCCTCGATGTCCTTCAGCGTGAGGTGGATCGGCTGGTTCTCTTCGTGGTTCGTGTTCGAGATGAACACGGACGAGAGCCGGTCGAAGGTCAGCATGCCGTCCGGCTTCGGGTACTCGATGGGCTTGCACTGCGACGCCGGCAGCAGGGATTCATGATCGCGGTGCTTCACGTGCAGCGTCCACGGCGGGTTGCCCTTGAACACCACCTGGTCGATCCCGACGAGCAGCGTGCCGGTGACGAGACCCTTGCTCATCGCGGGTTTGAAGTTGCGCGCGCGGAAGAGTTCCTCGTGAAGCCACGATTCGCGGAATGCCTTCGGATACGCGTCGAGTTCGTCGTGCGTGCGCTCGGCCGTGACGGCGTCGTAGGCGGCTTCCGCGGCGAGCATCCCGGACTTGATCGCGGCGTGGCTGCCCTTGATCCGCGACGCGTTGAGGAAACCCGCATCGCAGCCGATCAGCGCGCCGCCCGGGAACACGAGCTTCGGCAGCGCCTGGATGCCGCCGGCCGTGATGGCGCGGGCACCGTACGCGATCCGCTTGCCGCCTTCGAGGAAGCGGCGGATCTCCGGATGCGTCTTGTAGCGCTGGAACTCCTCGTACGGCGAGAGGTAGGGGTTGCGGTACGCGAGGCCGACGACGAAGCCGACGGCGACCTGGTTGTTCTCGAGGTGGTACAGGAAGGATCCGCCGTACGTGCTCCGGTCGAGCGGCCAGCCCGCGGTGTGCATCACGAGACCGGGCACGTGGTGCTTCGGGTCGATCTCCCAGAGTTCCTTGAGGCCGATGCCGTACGACTGCGGATCGCGGCCCTCGTCGAGTTCGAACCGCGCGATGAGTTCCTTGCCGAGATGACCGCGCGCGCCTTCCGCGAAGAATGTGTACTTGCCGTGCAGTTCCATCCCCTGCTGGTGATGGTCGGTCGGCTGGCCGTCGCGGCCGATGCCCATGTCGCCCGTCGCGACGCCGCGCACCGCGCCATGTTCGTCGTACAGGATCTCGGCGGCCGCGAAGCCGGGGTAGATCTCGACGCCGAGCGCCTCGGCCTGCTGGCCGAGCCAGCGCACGACGTTGCCGAGGCTGACGATGTAGTTGCCGTGATTGCGGAAGCAGTCGGGCAGCCAGCGGTCGGGCGTGCGCTTCGCGCCGGTCTCGCTGAGGAACATGAAGCGGTCTTCCGTGACCGGCGTGTTCAGCGGCGCGCCCTGCGCCTGCCAGTCCGGGATCAGTTCGGTGATCGCGCGCGGGTCCATCACGGCCCCCGACAGGATGTGTGCGCCGAGTTCGGAACCCTTCTCGAGCACGCACACCGAGACGTCGTTGCCGCGTTCGGCGGCGAGCTGCTTGAGACGGATCGCCGCGCCGAGGCCGGCGGGACCACCGCCGACGATCACGACGTCGTACTCCATGAATTCACGTTCGGCCAAGACGATTCCTCCGAGGGCGATGGGGCGGGCGCGGGTGGGGGCTGCGCAACGGACTGCCCGGGGCGCCGCAGTGTCGACAGGCCCCGGAATCCGGCCCCGCGCGAAAGCGCCGAATGATAACTTCTCCCCGGTACGAGACCCACCATGAGCCGACCCGCATGAGCCGACCCCTGACACCGCCCATCCACTCCGAACGCATGACGCTCCGCTGGGGCGAGATGGACGCGATGCACCACCTCAACAACGTCGCGTATTTCCGCTACTTCGAGCAGGCCCGCATTTCGTGGATCGAGGCGCTCGGCGTGAACGTGCAGGGCGACCTCGAGAGCTTCGTGCTCGCGACGACGACGTGCCGATTCCTCGTGCCCGCCGTCTATCCGTGCAACGTGGTCGTCGAACTGTGGGCGCAGCGCGTCGGCAACGCGAGCTTCACGCTGTCGCAGGTGATGCGTCGGGACGGCGGCGACGAGACGGTCTACGCCGACGGCGAGGCGGTGCTCGTCTGGATCGACACCGCGACGGGCAAGTCGAAGGCCCTGCCGGACCACATCCGGAAGGCGTTGCAGCCGGCCGGCTGATTGCCGGAGCCGGTCGCGGCGGCCCGACCGAGGGTCAGCCGGCAGCCGCGTCGACGATCTGCCCCGTCGACCCGCGGCCCGCGGGGCCGATCAGCCGCAGATACGCGGGGACGACCGTCTCGATGGCCGGCAGGGACTCCGCGTTCTCTCCGGGGTGCGTGACCTTCCGCGACGGCGACGCCACCGGGCCGGGCACGACGGCGTTCACGCGGAGGTTCGGGTGCACGGCCCATTCCTCGGCCTGCGCCCGCATCGCGGATTCCAGCGCGGCGCGCGGCGCGACGACGCCACCCCACCACGCGCCCGGCGTGCGGACGTGCGAATCGAGCGTGTAGACGACCGACGCGTCTTCGGAGGCCTTCAGGATCGGCAGGCACGCGCGCGTCAGCGCGAGCGGCGCGAGCCAGTTGACCCGTGCGAGCTTCAGCCACGTGTCGAGATCGATCGAGTCGACGGGCGCGAGCTTCTCGGTGTGCCCGGCGCAATGGACGATGCCGTCGATGCGGCCGAGCGTGCGGGCGACGGCGCCGACGGCCTCGTCGAACTGCCGTGCCGTCGCGGTCGCGAAATCGAGCGGGACAGCCGCGGGCTCCGGGCCGCCGTGCGATTCGATCTCGTCGTAGACCTCCGAGAGCCGTTCGTCGTCGCGGCCGAACAGGACGAGCGTCGCGCCGCGGTCGGCGCAGGCGAGTGCGACGGCGCGTCCGATGCCGAGCGAGGCGCCGGTGACGAGGATGACGCGGCCGAGGAGTTCGTCGTCGGTGGCGGGCGTGGTCTGCGTGTTCATGGGTTCTCCAGGATCGCGCGTGCGCAGGCGAGTCCGCTGCGCACGGCCGCCTCCAGTGTGGCGGGATAGTCGGACGCCGTGTAGTCGCCCGCGAGATGGAAGCCGCGCAGCGGTGTGCGCGGCGCCGGCCGCGCGAGGCCGGGCGTGCAGAGGAAGGTCGCACGCTTCTCGGTGATGACGTGCGTGCGGCGCGCGGCCGGCGGCAGGCCGAGCGCGCGGGCGAGCTGTCGCTGGACGTCGTCGACGAGCGTTGCGTGCGGCACGCCGATCCACCGGTCGGCCGCGCTGATGACGGCGCCGATCCAGCCGCGCTGGCCGCAGAGTGCGCCACGATCGAAGACCCATTCCGCCGGGCCTCCGTCGACGCCGATCATCGGGCCGGCGAGCACGACGTCCGGACCGTGGTCGAGGTAGACCGACACGATCGGCGCGTGGGCCATCCGCTCGATTGCTTCGACGATGCCGGCAAGCGCCGGCAGGCCCGCGAGCAGCGCAGGTGCGCGCGCCGGATCGACGGCGCAGACGACGTGGTCGCAGGCGTGATCGCCCGTGGCCGCGTGGACGACGAAGCCGGCGCCAGCCTGCGAGATCGTGCGGACGGCGTTGCCGGTCAGCACACGTCCGCCGCGCCGTTCGACGAACCGTGCCGCGGGTTCCGGGAACATCGCCGACAGGTCGACGGCCGGGAACACGAGGTCCGAGTCGGCGCGTTCGCGGGCGAGTCCGTCGCGCAGCACGTTGAGCAGCACCTGGGCGTCGGCGACGTTCGGCGGCGTGTTGAGCGCGGCGAGGCAGAGCGGATGCCAGAGCGCGTTGCGGATGCCGTCGGGCTGGCGCAGGCGGTCGAGGTGCCCGGTGACGGTGGCCGGTGTCGACAGCCGGAAGTCGTGGCGCTGCGCGTCGGCCATCAGACGGACGGCGGCGAGGCGGTCGCGCACCGTCAGGCCGCGGGCCGTCAAAAAGCCGGCGACCAGATGCAGCGGCGCGGGCAGGGACGGGCAGGTGAGGCGGAAGCCGCTCGTCGATTCGAGCCGCAGCGGCGCGCGCAGGAAGAGCGTCACGCCGTCGGCCACGCGCGTGATCGTGGCGAGCGTGTCGCGGTACGCGCCGAGCAGCAGGTGCAGTCCGTTGTCGAGCGGCAGTCCGTCGAGCGTGACGCGACGGGCGCGTCCGCCGAGCGTGCGCGCGGCCTCGAAGACGGTGACGTCGGCGCCGCGATCGGCAAGCTCGACGGCGGCCGCCATGCCGGCCCAGCCGGCGCCGAGGATGGCGACGCGGGGGGCGGTCATGGGTGAGGCGATGCGCCGTGGCGCGGGCGGGGTTCGCGGGCCAGGTTGGTTTCGCCGGTCGGGTTGGGAACGGAGCCCCGCAATTCGACGGCGGTGTGTCCGGGATCTTTCTCCCCTCGCCCGCTTGCGGGAGAGGGGCCGGGGGAGAGGGGCAGTGCGCAGGTCGGATCAGCGACGCAGTCGCGTAATCCGACATCGGTGCATTCACGACCGCGTCGGAGTACGCCCTGCGGGCTGATCCGACCTGCGCGACAGTTTACCTCCGTCATTCCAGCGCAAGCTGGAATCCAGTCCCTCGGTGGCCGGTGCGATGTCGGCTGCTGGACCCCAGCGTTCGCTGGGGCGACGGAATGAGCGATGCCCGGTGCGCAGGTCGGATCAGCGACGCAGTCGCCCAATCCGGCATCGGTGCATCCACGAGCGCGTCGGAGTACGCCCTGCGGGCTGATCCGACCTGCGCGAACTTGGCGTTTGTCGGGGCCCCTCGCCGGGTGGCTCACGAACGCCGCCTCGTTGCGTCTGCGGTGCATGGTGGTCGTCGGGCTCGGCGGCTGGCGTCGATCGCCTTGCCGTCGATCCCCGTCTGCGACGGGGCCCCTCGCCGGGTGGCTCACGAACGCCACCACGTCCTGCACGCCGTCCAGAGTTTCGTCATCGGGGTCAGCGACACCCGGTGGTTCAGCACCCGCGCGCCTTCGCCTTCGACCTCGTCGAGGAGCCGCGCGTAGATCGCCCCCATGATCAGGCCCGCGCGCTGCGATCGGCGGTCGACCGCCGGCAGGGCGTCGTGGGCCTTCGCGTACCAGCTCCGGGCGCGCTCTGCCTGGAACTTCAGCAGCGCCGCGACCTCGGGCGTCTCGCGGAACAGGATCAGGTCGTCCGTCGTCACGCCGAACTGCGCGAGTTCGTCGAGCGGGAGATAGATGCGGTTGCGGCGGACGTCCTCGCCGACGTCGCGCAGGATGTTCGTCAGCTGCAGCGCGATGCCGAGCGACCGGGCGTAGTCGCGTGTCGCGCGTTCGGTGCAGCCGAAGATCTCGGCGGACAGCAGCCCGACGACGCCGGCGACGCGGTGGCAGTACACCTCGAGCGTCGCGAAGTCGGGATACCGGTTCCAGTCGAGGTCCATCTGCATGCCGTCGATGATCTCGCCGAAGCGGGATTCCGGCAGCGCGAAGTCGGCCACGACCGGCGCGAGCGCGCGACTCACCGGGTGCTGCGGCGTGCCGTGGAACATCGCGGCCACCTCGCCGCGCCACCAGTCGAGTTTCGACCGTGCGACGACCGGGTCGTGGCCCTCGTCGACGACGTCGTCGACCTCGCGGCAGAACGCGTAGAGCGCCGTGATCGCGGTGCGCTGCTTCGGCGGCAGGAACATGAAGCTGTAGTAGAAGCTCGATCCGCTTTGCGCCGCGCGCTGCTGGCAGTACTGGTCTGGAGTCATCGTGAATGAAGGTTGCGCGCCGTGTGCATGATCCGCGTTCCGCGAGGTGCGGAAAGCGGCGAACCCCGGCGGACCGGGGTTCGTGGCGGGCAGGGTTCTAGAGTCAGGCGAGGTCGGTCGACTGGATGCGCAGCACGCCCTTCGACTTCATCTCCTTCCAGGCGGCTTCGAGGCCGGTGCCGCCGAGGTTGATGCCGCGCGAGGCATCCTCGATGACGGCGGCCTTGAAGCCGGCGGCGCGGGCGTCCATCGCGGACCAGCCGACGCAGAAGTCGGTCGCGAGGCCGGCCAGGTAGCAGCGCTTGATGCCGCGCGCGCGCAGGTAGCCGGCGAGACCGGTGGGCGTCTTCTTGTCGGCTTCGACGAAGGCCGAGTAGCTGTCGACGTCACGGTGGTAGCCCTTGCGGATCACGAGCGTTGCGTGCGGGATGTCGAGGCCCGGCGCGAACGCGGCACCGTCGGTGCCCTGGACGCAGTGGTCCGGCCACAGGACCTGCGTGCCGTACGCGACCTGCGTCGTCTCGAAGGGCTTCTTGCCGTCGTGCTGCGACGCGAACGACACGTGGTCGGCCGTGTGCCAGTCCTGGGTGAGCACGACGTTCTGGAACTTCTTCGCGAGCGCGTTGATGAGCGGGACGATCTCGTCGCCCTTCTCGACGGCGAGCGAGCCGCCGGGGATGAAGCACTTCTGCACGTCGACGACGATGAAGACATCCTGGGGACCGGGCTTGAAGCGTCCGGCGGCGAGCGCCTGCGCCATGTAGCCGGTCGAGCCGGCGGCGATGGCGGATCCGGCTGCGAGCCTGAAGAAATTGCGGCGATCCATGGAGGCTCTCCTGTGCTGATTCGGGGTGAGGGGCAGCGGATTCTCTGCCTTCGCCCGGGGCGGCGCAATGCGGCGCACCACGTCGGCGCGATGCGCCGCAGGCGGCCGTGCGCACGCGTCGCCGGACCACTGCTCGTCGGTGATCGTGCGTCCGCGGGGCCGCGCCGCGATCCGGCCTTCATCCCGTTGTCACGCGCGCGCCGCAGCATCACGATCCTCGGAACCCGCCGGAATGACCGCCATGCGCCGCGACGAATTCACGCTGCTCGCCCGCCTCGACCAGAAGGTCTTCGACGCGATCTACGGACGCTCGCTCGTCTACAACACGTGCTGGGAAGACCCCGCCGTCGACCGTCAGGCGCTCGCCATCGCACCGGACGACGTGATGGTCGTGATCACGAGCGCCGGCTGCAACGTGCTCGACTACGCGCTCTGCGGACCGGCGCGCATCCACGCCGTCGACGCGAATCCGCGGCAGACGGCGCTGCTCGAACTGAAGCTCGCCGGCATCCGCCATCTTGCGCACCGCGACTTCTTCGCGATCTTCGGCGACGGCCGGCATCCGCGCTTCGAGGAGATCTACCACGACACACTGCGGGCCGATCTCTCGCCGTTCGCGCAGCACTGGTGGGATCGTCGCACGCACTGGTTCATGCATTCCGGCGACGGCAGCTTCTATTTCCACGGACTTTCCGGACTCGTCGCGCGTGGCTTCCGCGCCTACCTGGCCATGCGTCCGGACGCCCGTCGCGCCGTCGAACGGATGCTCGCCGCGCCCGATCTCCAGACGCAGCGGCACGTCTACGAATCCGAGCTGCGCCCGCGGTTGCAGGGCCCCGCGATGCGCTGGGTGCTCTCGCGACAGCTCACGATGTCGCTGCTCGGCGTGCCGCATCCGCAGCGTCGCGAGGTGCAGGCCCAGCACGCCGACGGCGTCGCCGGCTACGTGATCGGCGCGATCGACTACGTGGCCCGGGAATTCCCGCTCGCGACGAACCACTTCTGGCGTCTCTACCTGACGGGCAGCTACACCCGCGACTGCTGTCCGGAATATCTGAAGCGCGACGCCTTCTACCGCCTGCAGGGCGGACTCGCCGATCGCGTCGTCCCGCATACGTGCACCGTCACCGAGTTTCTCCGGACGGCGCCGGAGCGTCTGTCGAAATACGTGCTGCTCGATCACATGGACTGGATGGCGGGCTACCACCCGGAAGCGCTCGCCGAGGAATGGAGCCTCCTGCTCGACCGCGCACGCCCCGGCGCCCGCGCGATCTTCCGCAGTGCCCACGCGTGGCCGCGCTATCTCGACGGCATCCCGGTGCAGCACGGCCGCGAACGCAAGCCGCTGCGCGACTGGCTGCGGTTCCACCACGAGACGGCCCGCGCGCTGACCCGCCAGGACCGCGTGCACACGTACGCCGGGTTCCACATCGCGGACCTGCCGGCCTGAGAGCCTCCGCATGAGCCTGCTCGCCCAACCCCGCGTGCTCTGGCGTCTGCTGCGCGGCCTGCCGCAGACCGGATCCATCGCGGACCGGCTCGCGGCCTTCTACGCGCCGCAGGCGGACCACTACGACAGCACGCGCGACGGACTCCTGCACGGCCGGCCGGTGCTCGCCGACCTGCTCGATCTCGCGCACGGCATGCGGATCGTCGAACTCGGGGCCGGCACCGGGGCCACGCTCGACCTGCTCGGACCCCGCGTGGATCACCTCGGCCACGTGACGCTCGTCGATCTCTGCGCGCCGCTGCTGGCGGTCGCGCGAAAGCGGGCGGCGCGGCATCCGAACGTGACCGTCGTCGAGGCCGACGCGACGACGTGGCAGCCGCCCGCACCGGTCGATGCCGTGATCTTCTCGTACGCGCTGACGATGATCCCGGACTGGTTCCGCGCGATCGACAACGCGCTCGCGATGCTGGTGCCGGGCGGGCTGATCGGCGTGACGGATTTCCACGTGTCGCGCCGCGATCCGCCGACGGGGCTCGTGCGGCATTCGACGGCGATGCGGCATTTCTGGCCGCTCTGGTTCGGGCACGACGGCGTGCGTCCCAACCCCGACCACCTGCCGTATCTGATGGACCGGTTCGACGCGGGCGTCGTGATGGAGCGCACGGGATCGATCCCCGGACTGCCGGGGCTGCGGGCGCCGTACTACGTGTTCACGGGGCGGAAGCGGCGGTAGGTCCTGTCGAAACGCCGCGTCCGCGGGATCGACCGCGGCGTGCGCTTCGGAGGGCACGGATCCGCGGGTGCGCTCCGTGAGTGAGTTGTCCGGCGGAAAGAAACCAGCGACGGTGCCGCGTGTCAGACTCCGGCCACTACGCCATCCGGCGCACCGTTCATCCAACGATCCGAAGCCATCGACCATGACTCCACGCATCCTGTCGTCCCTCGCGCTCGTCGCCGGCCTGCTGCCGATCGCCACCTCCGCCGCCGAGTGGCGGGTGACGGCGACGGGCTACGGCCCGGTCCAGGCGGGCATGTCCGTGAAGCAGGCCGAGAAGCACCTCGGCACCCGGCTGCACACGCACGAGAACCGGCCGCTCGACAATGATTGCGACTTTCTCTGGCCGGAATCCGGCCATCCCGGGGTCTCGTTCATGGTCGAGGACGAACTGATCAGCCACGTGCAGATCGAGGCGCCGGGCATCGCGACCGACAAGGGGATCCGGGTGGGGGACACGGCCGAGTCGGTGCGGCAGCGCTACGGCCGCGCGCTCGACATCCAGCGGCACAAGTACGACGACGCGGCCTTCTACTACTACGCGTGGAAGTCGAACGGCCAGCTCGGCATCAAGTACGTCGTGACGGGCGCGGACGGCAAGGTGTCGGAAATCCACGGCGGCGGGCCGACGATCATGCGGGTGGAGGGGTGCTCCTGATCGGCTGAACCCGGGGAACGCGCTGCTCCGCGTCCGGCCCGGTCAACGGGCAGCGGTGCGCCCGGTGCGCAACGTCCGGCACGCCATCGCCACGACGATCGCCGCCGAGACATGCCAGAGCCAGTGCGTGCCGACCGGCAGCACGTCGCACGCGGCGAGGTCGATGGTCCGCACGACCAGCGCCGGGATGAACACTGCGACCATGCCGATCGAGATTCGCGCGGACGGATGCCGGCGGCGCGCGGCCCACAGCGCCATCGAGGCGATCACCAGGAAGATCGGCAGGTAGAAGACCGAGCCGTTGAGGATCTCCCGCGGGACCATCAGGCGCGTGCCGATCGTGACGGCGACGAAGACCACGACACCGGCGAACGACGCGATCGTCCCGATGCCGACGACGCGCACGAGCCAGCGCTGCACGAACACGATCACGAAGAGTCCGATGAAGGCCTGGTCGAGCAGGGCCGTCGTGCGGGTCGCGAACAGATGGAACGCGATGCTGCCGATGCCGACGAGGCCGGCAAGCACGACGAGCAGCCAGTCGTCGCGCTTCACGTCGGATTCGCGCAGCAGGCGCCTGACGAGCCAGAGCGTCGCGACGACGAAGGCGACGTTGCCGAGCGTGTTGAGCGGTTCCCCGAGGAGGCCCGGCGCCGTGCGTTCGCAGTAGAGATCGATGTAGTCGGCGGACATGTCGGGCTCCGGGCTCGAACCGGGTCGGCGCGCAGCGGAGTCGATCGAAATCAATGACGACGCAGATCGACCGGCCGATCGCCGGATTCTCGCTTGCCTTGTCCCGGGCGGGAAGCGAGCATCGGAGGCATGAGGTGCCGCGCTCCGGACAGTCGCGCGTTCGCGCGGATCCGGCGCGCCCCTCCCGAGGATCGTTCCCGATGATGGATTTCCAGGCCACTCCGCTGACCCCGCTCGAGACACGCGTGCTCGGCGTGCTCGTCGAGAAGCAGTTCGTCACGCCCGACGCCTACCCGCTCACCGTCAACGCGCTGACGGCCGGCTGCAACCAGAAGACGAGCCGGCATCCCGTGATGGAGGTCACCGAGCGCGAGGTCGCCGAAACGCTCGACCTGCTCAAGCACCACACCTTCGTGATCGAGACGTACGGCGCCTCCGGCCGCGTGCTGCGCTACGCCCACAACGTCGGCAAGGTGCTCGGCATCGGGCCGCCGATGCAGGCGATCCTCGCGTCGCTGATGCTGCGCGGGCCGCTCACGCCGGGCGAGCTGCGCACGGCCTGCGACCGGCTCTACAAGTTCGCCGACATCTCGAGCGTCGAGGCCTACCTCGAGGACATGATCCCGCGGGCCGTCGTGCCGCTCGTCGTGAAGCTCCCGCGGCAGGCCGGTGCGCGCGAGCAGCGCTGGGCGCAGATCCTCAGCGGCCCCGTCACCGTGGAGGACGCCGCGCCCGTCGGCGAGCGCAGCGGGAGTGCCGTGTCCGGGCTCGCGGCGCAGGTCGCCGACCTGCATGGCGACGTCGACGAACTGAAGGCCGAGGTCGCGTCGCTGCGCGCCCGGCTCGAGCGGCTGGAGCAGAGCCTCGGGGGCTGACGGTTTCATGGCGGACACCGTGTTCGAACCCGTCTTCACGGCCCGCGGCCTCACGAAGACGTACGTCACCGGCGAGGTCGAGGTCCGGGCGCTGCGCGACGTCGATCTCGACATCGGGCGCGGCGAGTTCATCGTGCTGCTAGGCCCGTCGGGCAGCGGCAAATCGACGCTGCTGAACATCCTCGGCGGACTCGATGTCCCGACGAGCGGCGACGTGCGGTTCGGCGTGCACCGGCTGACCGGCGCGAGCGAGTCCGACCTGACGACGTACCGCCGCGAGCACGTGGGCTTCGTCTTCCAGTTCTACAACCTGATCCCCAGCCTGACGGTCCGGGAGAACGTCGCGCTCGTCACCGACATCGTCGAGCACCCGATGCCGATCGACGAGGCCATCGATCTCGTGGGGCTCGGGCCGCGGCGGCATCACTTCCCGTCGCAGCTCTCGGGCGGCGAGCAGCAGCGCGTCGCGATCGCGCGGGCCATCGTTAAGCGGCCGGACGTCCTGCTCTGCGACGAGCCCACCGGCGCCCTCGACTACCAGACAGGCAAGCTCGTGCTGGAAGTGATCGCGAAGATCAACGCCGACCTCGGGACGACGGCCGTCGTGATCACGCACAACGCCGCGATCGCCGGCATGGCCGATCGCGTCATCCACCTCGGCGACGGACACATCCTGAAGATCGAGACCAACCCCCACAAGCTCGCGCCGTCCGAGCTGTCGTGGTGAGGGGGCGCTCGTGAGCCACCCGGCGAGGGGCCCCGTCGGAGACGGGGATCGACGGCAAGGCGATCGGCGCCGGCCGCCGAGCCCGACGACCACCATGCACCGCAGACGCAACGAGGCGGCGTTCGTGAGCCACCCGGCGAGGGGCCCCGACAAACGCCAAGTTCGCGCAGGTCGGATCAGCCCGCAGGGCGTAATCCGACGCGGTCGTGGATGCACCGATGCCGGATTGGGCGACTGCGTCGCTGATCCGACCTGCGCACCGGGCATTGCTCATTCCGTCGCCCCAGCGAACGCTGGGGCCCAGCAGCCGACATCGCACCGGCCACCGGCGGACTGGATTCCAGCTTGCGCTGGAATGACGGAGGTAAACAGTCGCGCAGGTCGGATCAGCCCGCAGGGCGTAATCCGACGCGGTCGTGGATGCATCGATGTCGGATTACGCGACTGCGTCGCTGATCCGACCTGCGCACTGCCCCTCTCCCCCGGCCCCTCTCCCGCAAGCGGGCGAGGGGAGAAAGATCCCGGACACACCGCCGTCGGATTGCGGGGCTCCGTTCCCGACCCGACCGGCGAAACCAACCTGGCCCCCGAACCTCACCCCCGCCACGGCGCATCGCCTCACCCATGACCGCCCCCCGCGTCGCCATCCTCGGCGCCGGCTGGGCCGGCATGGCGGCCGCCGTCGAGCTTGTCGATCGCGGCGCCGACGTCACCGTCTTCGAGGCCGCGCGCACGCTCGGCGGACGCGCCCGTCGCGTCACGCTCGACGGACTGCCGCTCGACAACGGGCTGCACCTGCTGCTCGGCGCCTACCGCGACACGCTCGCCACGATCACGCGCGTGGCCGACGGTGCGACGCTCTTCCTGCGCGCGCCGCTGCGGCTCGAATCGACGAGCGGCTTCCGCCTCACCTGCCCGTCCCTGCCAGCACCGCTGCATCTGCTCGGCGGCTTGCTGACGGCCCGCGGCCTGACCGTGCGCGACCGCCTCGCCGCCGTCCGTCTGATGGCCGACGCGCAGCGCCACGACTTCCGGCTGTCGACACCGGCCACCGTCACCGGGCACCTCGAC
>CAUJJX010000272.1 GCA_963205165.1 Pseudomonadota bacterium
CGCGCGGGCTTCGCCGCGGGCGCGCTGCTCGTCGTCGAGCGTCGCGTCGATCTTCTGCATTGCCAGACGGTTCTCCGCGCGGTCGGCCGGATGCTCGTCGGTGTAGCGCTTCGCCGCGAGCGTGTACCACGCGAATGCCTCGACCGCATCGGCGGCGCCGGCGCTGCCGTCCTCGTGCATGCGGCCCACGCTCGTGAACGCCGGTGCGTGGCCGCTCGTCACGGACTGCAGGTACCACTCGAGGGCGTTCGCCGTGCTGCGTTCGACGCCGAGGCCTTCGTGATGCAGGTGCCCGACGTTCCACTGCGCGAGCCCGTCGCCCTCGCGCGCGGCCTCGCGATACCAGTTCATCGCCAGCTCGTAGTTCTTCTCGACGCCCTGCCCGGTCTCGTAGAGATCACCGACGGCGTTCATGCCCCACGCGTTGCCGCGCTCGGCGGCGCGCATCCACCACTTGAAGGCTTCCTCGTAGTCGCGCTCGACGCCCTGCCCTTCGGCGTAGAGCAGGCCCACGTTGTTCATGGCCGGCGTGTAGCCGCGGCTCGCGGCGAACTTCCACCACTGCATGGCTTCCTTGAAGTTCTGCTTCACGCCGCCCTCGCCGCGCGCGAAGAGCCAGCCGATGTTGGTCGCGGCCTTCGGGTCGGAACGCTCCATCAGCTTGGACAACTTCTTTCCGTCCAGGTAGTCGGCGCCGACCTCCGGGATCGTGAAGGTCTCCTCCTGCTCCGCGGCGACGGCCGGGAACGAGAGCGCGACGAGGACAGCGAGGACGGCGGCGGACGGCTTCATGGCTGCATCTCCGGGAGTTCGTGGTTGCGGGACGGCGCATTGACAGCGGACGGCGGAGGCGAGTTCGCGGTAACGCGACGACGACGGTGCAGTGCCGACGTCCCCGCGTTCATCGCCCCGTCCGACGTTGCGGCGAGGGCCTACCCCGCGAGGAACGGCAGCAGTTCGTCGAGCAATGCCTGCGGGGCTTCTTCCGGGATGAAGTGGCCGCACGGCAACGCGCGTCCGCGCACGTCGGTCGCCTTGTCGCGCCACGTCGCGAGCACGTCGAACAACGTGTGCATCTTCCCGAACTCGCCCCACAGCACCTGCATCGGCGCCGTCACGCGCTTGTGGCTGTCGGCCTCGTCGTCGGCGCAGTCGCGGGTCGGGGCGGCGCGGTAGTCCTCGAGGGTGCAGCGGATGGTGCCGGGCAGCGTGAAGACGCGGAGGTATTCCCGGACCGCGGCCTCCTCGATGGCGCCGGCCTCGGACGTCAGCGCGCGGAACATGTTGCGGAGGAAGGCCTCGGGCGCCGCCGCGATCATCTGCTCGGGCAGGTCGGGGACGAGGAAGAAGAACCAGTGCCAGTAGGCCGCGGCGAGTTCGCGGCCGGTATCGCGGAACACCGTGTGGGTGGGAACGATGTCGAGGAGCGACACGCGCTCGACCGCATCGGCGAAGTCGAGCGCGAGCCGGTGCGAGACACGCGCGCCGCGATCGTGGCCGACGACGCGGTAGCGCGCGTGGCCCAGCGCCGCCATCACGCCGTGGATGTCCGACGCCATCGTCTTCTTGTCGAAGCCGTCGCGCGGCTTGTCGGAGTCGCCGTAGCCGCGCAGGTCGGGCACGACGACGGTGTAGTGCTGCGCGAGCGTCGGCGCGACCTTGCGCCACATGATCCCGCTCTGCGGATAGCCGTGGACCAGCACGAGCGGCGGGCCGTCGCCGCCGATCCAGGTGTGGAAGCGCAGGCCGTTCGCGCGGACGTTGCGGGCCGTGAAACCGGGCATGAGACTCATGGCGACCTCAGAGTGCCTTCAGATATTTTTCGAGCCGCGCGACGCCCTCGGCGAGCACGGGGATGGGTTTCGGATACGAAAAGCGCACGTGCTGCTTGCAGCGGTGCGTGCCGAAGTCGAGCCCCGGCGCGATCGCGACGCCGGCACGGTCGAGCACATCGAGACAGAACGCGTAGCTGTCGTCCGTGAAGCGCTCGCAGTTCGCGTAGATGTAGAACGCGCCGCGCGGCTCCACGGGAATGTCGAAGCCGAGATCGCGCAGGCGCGGCAGCAGGAAATCGCGCTGCGCCCGGAAGGCGTCGCGGCGCTGCTCGTGGACCTTCAGCGACTCGGGGTCGAACGCGGCCATCGCCGCCTGCTGCGCGATGTCGGACGCCGAGATGAAGAGGTTCTGCGCGAGCTTCTCGATCGCCGGGACGTACGCGTCGGGCGCCACGACCCAGCCGAGCCGCCAGCCGGTCATGCCGAAGTATTTCGAGAAGCTGTTGATCACGAAGATGTCGTCGGCGAAGCCGAGCACCGTGCGGTCGCGCTCGCCGTAAGTGAGCCCGTGGTAGATCTCGTCGACGATGAGCGTCGCGCCGCGCGCCCGGACGACGGCGTGGATCGCGCGGAGTTCCTCGAACGGGATCACGGTGCCCGTGGGGTTGGACGGCGTCGCGAGCATCACGGCGCGGGTGCGCGGGGTCCAGTGGCGCGCCACGAGTTCGGCCGTGAGCTGGTAGTCGGTCTCGGCGCCCACGGGGATGCAGACGGCGCGGCCCTCCATCGCCCGCACGAAGTGGCGGTTGCACGGATACGACGGGTCGGCCATCAGCACCTCGTCGCCGGGCGAGAGCAGCACGCCCATCGTCATCAGCAACGCGCCGGACGAGCCCGGCATCACGCAGACGCGATCCCGCGGGACGGCGACCTCGTAGTTGGTCGCATACCACCGGGCGATCGCCTGGCGCAGCGCGGTCGTGCCGAGACCGGGCGTGTAGTGGACGTGTCCCGACTGGATCGCGCGGATGCCGGCCTCGGCGATCGGGGCGGCGACCGGCTCGTCGGGTTCGCCGACGACCATGTTGACGATCGTGCGTCCCTGCGCCTCGAGCGCCTTCGCCCGCGTGATGAGGTCGACCACGTGGAAGGGTTCGATGTCCGCCATGCGGGAAGCAAGCCGCGGCGCCGCGGAGTCGGGGAGTGTCATCGAATGTCCTGCGGAAGAAGTCGAAGCGCGGACGGTAGGAGAACCGGCAGGCCGGTGCAAGCCGGCGCGGACGCGTGGACGCACCAGGGCACGCGGCACCACCTGCCCGCACTATGCTTTTCGGTGTAGAGCCGGCCGCAGCGTCGGCGCCTATCTTCGGTCGTTCCCGAGATTGCCCGCACGAGGCTGGAAACCGACATGAACAGGAAGACCGGGCGCCGCCCCCTGCCACTGCCATCCGCCGCCAACGCCACGCCCCGCCCATGACGACGCCGATCGACATCTTCCGCGGGGCGCGGGCGGGTGGAGGACGACCCGACGCCCCGGGCATCGACGAACGCGGGCACTCGCCGCTGGTCGGCGATGGTCACCGTGCGCCGCTGGTCGGCGATGGTCACCGTGCGCCGCTGGTCGGAGAAGGTCACCGTGCGCCGCTCGACGGCGACGGTCACGGTGCATCCCACGTGGGCGATCGTCGCAACCAGCGACGCACGGGCGACCGCCGCCACGCGTCGCACGCAACCGAACCACACGGCCCATCGCCCCACGGCGAACGCCGCCGGCCGCCGCACATCAGCGAACGCCGCGCGACGGCACGGATCGCGGCAAGACCCGGCGGCACGGTCATCACGGCGTCCTTCGGACAGCGAAGCATCGGCGGACTCCGCGCGGCCCCGGGCATGCACGGCGTCCACGGATCCGCGGGCGCCGGGCACCGACCGACGCGCACACCGTCCGGCGTGGCCCGGCCGGCGCCTGCCATCGGCGTCGTCCACGAACCCTTCCTGGACGATCTGCTCGCTGCACATCCGGGTGTGGTCGACATCGTCACGGTGGTCCCGGAGCGGTTCTGGACCGACCGCGGCCGCGGTGCGCCGGCGCGGTTCCGTCACGCCCCGGAAGACATCGCGAGAATCGAGCGCCTCGCCGGGCAGTTCCGGCTCGCAGCGCACAGCGTCGGGCTCGCGTTCGGCGGGTCGGCCTTCCTCGACGTGGCCCACGCCCGCGAACTCTCTGCGTGGGCCGAGCGCTACGGCTGCGAATGGGTCAGCGAACATCTGCCGGGCGTCGTCGAAGGCCACGACCATGCAACGGATGCCGGGCTCGCCGCCTGGAACGACGACCTCCTGTCGACCCTGACCGAACAGGTCGAGATCGCCCAGGACATCCTCGGCGCCCCGCTGCTCCTCGAGAACCGCGAGGACAGCGGCCGTGGCGCCGCCGTCGCGGCGACGCGGTCCGCGTTCCTCGACGCACTCACGCAGACGACCGGGTGCCGGCTCCTGCTCGATCTCCACAACCTCCACCTCGATACCGTGAACCGCGGGATCGACGGCGATGCCTTCATCGACCGCCTCGACCTCGACAGCATCGAGGAGATCCACATCGGCGCCGGCGACTGCTTCGTCGGCGGGCGTGTCGACCCGTCGGACGACGGCTTCCCGGAAGGCGTCTGGCGACTGCTGCAGCGGATCGCCCCGCGCTGCCGGAAGCTGCGCTGCGTGACCTTCGAGTTCCCGGCGTCCCGCGATCGCGCACTCGATCACGACGCCGTGCTCGCGCAGATCGAACGGGCGCGGAGCATCGTCGGCGTCCCGACGGCGCGTCACTGACCGGTCGCGACCGCATCCGGTCGCGACCCGCCGCGCCACACCGATCTGCAGCCCACCCGCTGCACGGCCCGACGCCGGCATCCACCCGATCGCATCCGCCGTGCGCAGGGTCGTGCAAGCCGGGGATTCCCGGGTAGAGTCCGCCCTTTTCCGGGGAGGACTCATGCGCATCGCAGTCATCGGCGCCGGCGGCGTCGGCGGGTATTTCGGCGGCAAGCTCGCACTCGCGGGCGAGGACGTCACCTTCATCGCACGCGGCAGCCATCTCGACGCCATGAAGCGCGACGGCCTGCGCGTGCTTTCGGGCAACGGAGACTTCGTCGTGCCGCAGGTCAAGGCCACGGACGACGCCTCGACGGTCGGCCCGGTCGACCTCGTGATGATCGCCGTGAAACTCTGGTCGACCGACGAGAGCATCGCGACGGCGCGTGCCCTGATGGGTCCGGAGTCCACGGTCGTGTCGTTCCAGAACGGCGTCGACGCCGAGGACAAGCTGATCGCCGAATTCGGCCGCGACCGCGTGATCGGCGGCGTCGCCAACATCGCGGCGCTCATCGAGTCGCCCGGTGTCGTGCGCCACAACGGCACGATGGCGCTGCTGCAGATCGGCGAACTCGACGGCCGGCGTTCGGCACGCATCGACGCGATCGAGGCAGCGTGCAAGCGCGCGAACGTCGACGTGCGCGTCGCCGACGACATCCTGAAATCCATCTGGGAAAAATTCGTCTTCCTCGCGTCGCTGTCGGCGATGACGGCGCTCACGCGCATGCCGATCGGGCCACTCCGCGAGGACGCCGACACGCGCGCGCTCTTCCGCCAGCTCGCGGACGAAGTGGTCGACGTCGGTCGCGCGAAGGGCGTGCCCCTCGGCGACGGCACCGTCGACGCGATGCTCGCACGGCTCGATTCGCTGCCCGGGTCGATGGTCGCCTCGATGCAGGGCGACCTCCTGCGCGGCAACCGGCTGGAACTCCCGTGGCTGTCGGGCGGCGTCGTGCGGCTCGGCGAATCGCTCGGCGTCGCGACACCCGCGCACCGCTTCGTCTTCGCCGCGCTCAAGCTCTACGCGAACGGCCGCCCCGCCGAGGCGCGCTGACCGTGCGGCCGCCTGTCGACACGACCGATGCTGCGTCGTGTCGACAGGTTGCACTTCCGGTCGCGCACACTGCACCGGATGGCGGCGCACCGCCCGCGGCGAACCGGTCGCAGCGATCCCGCCGAAGGCCCCTGATTCCGTCCCGCAACCCGAGGAACCCGCCATGACCGACATCGTCACGATCAGGAACATCCGCGCCCGCGCGGTGCTCGCGCCCTTCCGTCTGCCGCCCGCCGCCGCCACCGGCGCCATGCCCCGCGCACCGCTCGTGCTCATCGACCTCGAGACCGACGCCGGCATCACCGGCCGCGCGTACCTCTTCGCGTTCACGCCGGCCGCGCAGAAGCCGATCGTCGAATTCATCCACGGCATCGCGCCGCTCATCGTCGGTGACGCCGTCGCGCCGCTCGACCTCGACGCGAAGCTGCGCAAGCGGCACACGTTGATCGACACCCCCGGCCTCGTCGGGCTCGCGCTCGCGGGCCTCGACATGTGCGCCTGGGATGCCGCTGCGCAGATCCGCGGCGTGCCGCTCGCCGTGCTGCTCGGCGGATCGGTGAAGCCGATCAAGGCCTACAACAGCTGCGGACTCTGGATCCAGCCCGTCTCCGGCGTCGCCGACGAGGCGGAGTCGCTCGCGGCGGAAGGCGGCTTCTCGGCCGTGAAACTGCGCATCGGGCGCGACGACCCTGCGCAGGATCTCGCCGCGGTGCGCGCCGTGAAGGACCGCCTCGGCGATCGCGTCGCGGTCATGACCGACTTCAACCAGCGGCTCACGTGGAACGAGGCGATCCTGCGCGGCCGCATGCTCGACGACGAAGGTCTCTACTGGATCGAGGAACCCGTGCGCCACGACGACTACGCCGGCAACGCGCGCGTCGCCGCGGAACTCCGCACGCCGATCCAGGGGGGCGAGAACCTGCTGAACACGTGGGAGCTTTCCCAGGCCCTCGATGCCCGCGCATACGACTACGTGATGCCTGACGTGCAGCGCATCGGCGGCGTCACGGGCTGGCTGCGCGCCGCCGCGGTGGCACACGCGCACGGCATGGAGATGTCGAGCCACCTGTTCCCGGAATTCAGTTCGCACCTGCTCGCCGCGACACCGACGTGCCACTGGCTCGAGTACATGGACTGGGGCACGCCGGTGCTGCGCGAACCGGTGCAGGTGAAGGACGGCCACGTGCTGATCGCGGACCGTCCCGGGGTCGGCATCGAGTGGGACGAGGACGCCGTCGCGCGGTATCTCGTCGCGTAGCGACTGCAGAAACGGCAGATGCCGGGGGCGTCGACCGGCCCTCGCCGGCGGGCATTCCAGCCGTACCGATTCGACCTGGACGAGGAGGCGCGATGCTCGCCGATTCGACATCGACGAGGTGTCCAGCCGCGACCGTTTTCTCACGGTCGCGGCTGCTGCAACGCATCAGCGAAACCTTTTGACGGCCCCGGATCACGGGCGTTAAATCCACTCGCCGTCGCGGTCACAGCGGCGGCCGGGGAAGCGGCCCGGTCAACGAACGTCACGCGTCCGGCAGAGACGCGGCAGGCTCGCACCAAGCACCGTACGCACTCCTTCGATCTTTCGGGCGGCCTCCTTTTCCCGCCCAGCAGAACAACCGTCGTCATCGTGCCGGTCGTCGCTCGGCGGGTGACCTTGCTTCGCGAGATTCCGGTGTACCCGTTCGTCGATGGCGGGCGTCGATGCAGTGTTCCACGGTGGTTGCGGCCGACACGATCCACGTCCGTGGAATCCGGCCGGCGCATCCCGTCCGACGACATCGCAAGGCGCACCACACAGACCGACGCGGTCGCAGCACAGAACATCACGGCATAAGAAGGCACCCGAAAAGGGGGAGGAGTGGCCGGGACCTTCGGGTCCCGGTTTTCTTTCTGCGGCGCGCATCGCGAGCCGTGGCACGAGAAGCCCGACCGTCACCGGACGGCGGGTCCGTCGACACCGCGACCGCCCGCAGGGCACAGGGTCGCGGATCGCCGGATCCGGCACGGGCCGCGCGACAACCTGGGGAGGGGTTGCGATGGGTTCGACGCTATCGACTCATGCAGCGCGGGTGGAGCACCACGTGCGCCACGCCGACGCGCCGCACGCCGACGCCACGGGCCGGCGTCTGCTCGAATCCTGGCGCCGGTCGCTCGAGACCTACCAGCTAGACCCCGGCCGCGCCGCCCAGCCCCGCATCCTCACGCGCACCGAACTGAAAGACCGCCTCGAGGCGATGGAGTGCTTCCTGCGCATCGCCCGGCACGGCGTGCGCCGCCTTCACGAGCAGGTGCGCGAAGCCAGCTACGTCGTCCTGCTGACCGACATGCAGGGCGTCACGATCGACTTCGTCGCCGACAACGCGTCCGACCGCGATCTCAAGCGCGCCGGGTTGTATCTCGGGTCGTGCTGGTCGGAACGCGACGAAGGCACGTGCGGCGTCGGCACGGCCATCGTCGACCGCTGCCCGATCATCGTGCACAAGTCGGAACACTTCCGTGCACCGAACATCAGCCTCACGTGCAGCTCCGTGCCGATCTTCGATCCGGACGGCAGCGTGCTCGCCATCCTCGACGCGTCGGCGCTGTACTCCCCCGACGACCGCAAGAGCCAGATCCTCGCGCTCCAGTTCGTCACGCAGTCGGCGACGATGATCGAGAACGCCTACTTCCTCGATCGCTACTCGAACCAGTGGGTGCTCCAGGTCTCCGGCGCCATCGAGTTCGCGCAGGTCGAGACCGACTGCCTCATCGCGTTCGACGAGCACGGCAACGTCCTCGCGGCCAACCAGAAGGCACGGGCCGACCTGCTCGCGGACGCACCGCCACGCTGCCGCATCGAGGATCTCTTCGACGAGCGCACGACCGATCTGATGCGCCACGCGCAGACACCGAACGTCGTGCTGCCGCTGCGCGCCGCACGCGCGGCGACCGCGTACTGCGGCCGCGTCCGCCCGCCGCGCGACACGGCGTCCGGCGCGAGGTCCTCTGCGCGTCCATCGAGCGCGGCGCTTCCGACGGCAAGCGTGCGACCGCTGCCGATCGATCACATCGCCGGCGCCGAACCGCGGATGCGCGACAACGCCGCGCGCGTGCGGCGGCTGCTCGACGTGCCGATCCCGCTGCTGCTGCTCGGCGAGACCGGCACCGGCAAGGAGGCCTTCGCGAAGGCCATCCACGAATCGAGTGCACGCCACGCGCGGCCGTTCGTCGCGGTCAATTGCGCCGCGATCCCGGAATCGCTGATCGAGAGCGAGCTGTTCGGCTACACCGACGGCGCGTTCACGGGCGCGCGGGCGAAGGGCATGCGCGGCCGCCTCCAGCAGGCGAGCGGCGGCACGCTGTTCCTCGACGAGATCGGCGACATGCCGCTCGCGCTCCAGACGCGCCTGCTGCGGGTGCTGGCCGAGGGCGAGATCCAGCCGCTCGGCGGGGGCGACACGCAGCGCGTCGACCTGCACGTGATCTGCGCGACGCACCGCGATCTCGCCGCACTCGTGCGCGCGGGGCGCTTCCGCCAGGATCTCTACTACCGGCTGGCCGGCGCGTCGTTCGTGCTGCCGCCGCTGCGCACGCGCTCGGACGTGCCGGTGCTGATGGAGGCCATCCTCGCGGAGGAATGCGCCGCGGCCGGACGCAGCGCCGTGCTCGACGGCAGCGCGCTCGATGCGCTGCTGACGCACACCTGGCCCGGCAACATCCGCGAGCTGCGCAACGCCCTGCGCTACGCGGTGGCGATGACGCCCGACGGCGTGATCGCGTCCGAATGCCTGCCGGCGTATCTCGCGGGGCCGATGCTTCCGCCGGACATCCCGGCGGTCGAGCGCGGCATCGTCCCGGACGACGATGACGACGACGAGCGGCAACGCGTGATCACCGCGCTCCGGTCGACGCACTGGTGCGCCGCATCGGCTGCGCGCGTGCTCGGCATCTCGCGCGCGACGCTCTACCGTCGCATGCACCAGCACCGCATCGTCTCGCCGAACCGGGCCGATCTGTCCGGCAGCGAATGACGCACGTGTATCACGCCGCCTGAGACAACTGCATCGCGTGCGACAGCTGCCCGCGGGCAGATCGCACGCAACTTCCGTCGGCCACACCACGCTTCCCGGGCACGGCATCGCGTCCGCGATCACGCCGTCGCGTCGTGCCGGCAGGGCATGACGATTGCACATCGACCCCTGTTGCGTGCGGACCTTCCCGGTCCGGTCGCGGGCGCCTTCACCCCGGATCCACCGCCCCGATCGCCGGGATTCGATGCACCGACGCACGAGTCGCCGTGCGCGCCCCTCCAGCAGGTTCGGACCCCGGGCTCGAGATCTCCGACTCCGGCAACGCAGCGCCCAGACCAACAAACAGGAGGATGCAGCAATGCAACGACACATCGGCGTGCACATGAGCGAAGACGAAATGAAGACGGTCGTCCCCGCGGACGAGGCGGCCTTCCGCTCACCGGTCCCCACCCAGATGGTCTCGAACGGCGAGTACAACCCGCTCCCGCAGACCGACGACCAGCGCAGGGTCGAGGCCCTCATCAAGGAGATGAGCGATGTCCAGGCGCGGCGCCACGGCATGGACCGCCGCACCTTCCTCGCGACGAACGCCGGCATGGCCACGGCCTTCCTCGCGATGAACCAGGTGTTCGGGCCCGTGTTCGATGTGTCGGAGGCCGAGGCGGGCGACATGGAGATGTCCGACTACCGCCGCAGCCAGCTGTCCGGCCAGTTCATCTTCGACGACCAGACCCACTTCATCCGCGACGACTTCAAGCAGGAAGGCCTGCTGGGCCTGACGAAATGGGCCGTCGGCGCCAAGGTCAACCCGGACATCGCCAATGCCCCGATGACGCTGGCCCGCTACAAGATGGACAACTACCTGAAGGAGGTCTTCCTCGACTCCGACACGAAGATGGCGCTGCTCACGGGCGCGCCCTTCGACGATCCGTCGTGGTGGCTGCTGTCGAACGACGCCATCCAGAACGCCTGTCGCGCCGTCAACAAGCTGGCCGGCGGCACGCGCATGCTGGGCCACACCGTCATCACGCCGAAGTACCCGAACTGGATGGACGAAGTCGATCGCGCCATCGAGGTGCTGAAGCCCGTCTCGTGGAAGTCCTACACGATCGGCGACCCGTTCGGCCCCTCGAAGTACGCGTGGCGCCTCGACGACGAGAAGCTGATGTATCCCTTCTACGAGAAGGCCATCAAGTCGGGCATCAACACGATCTGCATCCACAAGGGCCTGATGCCGCGGGACTACGAGAAGGCCTTCGCCGGCACCTGGGAATCCGCGACGGTCAACGACCTCGGCAAGGCCGCCAGGGACTGGCCCGGCATGAACTTCGTGATCTACCACGCGGCCATGCGTCCGTGGCTCGCCGACTCGCCCGAGAAGGAGATGGCCGAGTTCATGAAGTCGGGCTACATCCAGTGGTCGACCGACCTCGCCCGGATCCCGGAGAAGTTCGGCGTGAACAACGTCTATGCGGAGATCGGTTCCACCTTCGCCTCGACGGCCGTCACGAACCCGCGGTTCTGCGCGACCTTCCTCGGGCAGCTCGTGAACCTGATGGGGCCGGAGCGCGTGCTGTGGGGCACCGACTCGGTCTGGTACGGCAGCCCGCAGTGGCAGATCGAGGCGATGCGCCGTCTCGAGATCCCGGACGACATCATGAAGCACACCGGCTGGAAGCATCGCCTCGGCGGCCCGAACTCCGAGGTGAAGCAGAAGATGTTCGGCCTGAACTGCGCCCACCTCTACGGCCTCGACATGAAGGTCGTGCAGGGCCCCGCGTTCACGGCCGACAAGCTGGCCGCCATCAAGGCCGAGTATCTGGCCATGGGTGGTGACACCGGCCGGTCCAACACGACGTACGGGTACGTCGCGAAGGACCCGTCCGCCTGATCGTCACCCGGTCCGGGGCTGTCCACTCCGGACCGGGTGCGATGCAGGGAGTGCACGCACCTGCGCCGGCGAGACGGTGGTCCGCCCCCTCCTGCGG
>CAUJJX010000273.1 GCA_963205165.1 Pseudomonadota bacterium
CATCGACTTCCCCGGCTTCCAGGACTACGTGATGACGACGTTCCCGGCCGTCCCCGTGCGCTTCGACGGCGACTTCGACGGCGACGGTTCGCAGCAGGTCTGCATCGAGGCGAGCAACTGGGCCGGCAACTTCGAGCTGCGCATGAAGAGCAGCATCGCGACCGAAGGCCGCGTCGCCGCCGTGCTGAACTTCAACCAGAGTGTCGGCCGCGTCGACGCCTTCGTCGCGGTGGCAGATCCGAACGGACGCACGTTCTCGGAAGTGAGCGACACCCGCGCCGTGTGGGCGCAGCTCTTCGGCCCGATGCGCACCCCCGAACCCGCCGGACTCGCGCTGCTCGCGGCTGCCTGGATCGCCGCACGCATCCTCCCGCGCAAGCGCTCGGCAGCGCGGCATCGCCCCCTGCCCCACCGCCCCGGGAACCGCTGACCGCCAGCGGTTCGCACCTGCGATCATCGTGCGAACCGTCCATGAAAAAGGGGATGCCCGGCTGCGCGCCGGACATCCCCTTCACCACCGCGGCACGGACCTCGCGGTCCGCCATCCGCGGTCACCTCAGAACCAGTAGCCGAACTTCAGCGCGTACCCGTTCGAGCCCGCCGAGTAGAGATAACTGACGCCGGCGCGGAAGTACGACTTCAGTCCGTCGCGACCACGGGCAGTGCCGAGCGTGAGACCGATCTCGTCGTACCACTTCATGTACAACGCCGTCCCGGTGTAGCGCGTGTCCACCCACGAGTACTCGAGGATCTTGTCGCCGCCGAGGAAGGTGACCGGCTGCGACACGAGCACGCCGTTGCGATAGACGGTGTTCGCGATGTCCGGGTCGGACGAGAAGTCGCCGATCGAGATCTTCAGCGTCTTGTAGTGGCCGATCATGTTGCCGATCGACACGGCCCAGTCGCCGACCGGGATCGTGTAGACGCTCGTCACCGCGACCGACGCCATCTGTGCGACCGACGCGAGGTCCACCGAACCCGTGACGCCGTACGAGACCGTGGGCGTGAGCGTCCAGCGATCGTTCATCGGCAGCCGCAGGCTCACGCTCGGCGCGAAGTTCATCAGCTTCGCGCCCTCGGTCGTGCCATACGTGAACGGCAGGTTGATGACGAGCTGCTTCCGCGGATCACCGTCGAACCGGACGGTGTAGGAAAGCGGGATCGTCGTCGTCTGCGTGTTCACGTCGCCCGTCTTGTAGCTGCCGAAGCGCAGACCGAGGCCGAGCTGGTTCGACCGGTCGCCGGGCTGGGGCACGCCGCTGATGATCTGCGACGCCTGCGAGGTGAACGACGCGTCGTACCCGTTCGCGACCATGCCGCCCATCATGCTGGCCGGATTGCCCGCGATCGGATCGTTCGGCGAGACCTTCGCGGCCTCCTTCAGGATGCGGCTCAGGATGTCCTGGCCGTTCGTCTTCAGGAAATCCTCGAGCAGCTGCTGCGACGCGTCGCGCGTCGCCCCCGTGAACGACTGCGAGATGCCGAGCGTCGGCACGTTGAACGTGAGCAGCGTCGACCCGACCGTCGGGAACGCGAGGTTCACCGGGATCCCGCGGAAGCTCGCCGTGAAGGCCGCGCTGTCGGTTGCCTCGTTGTACGTGGAGACGAGACGTTCGATGGCGGCACGGTCGAAGCCGTTGAGGAAATCCTCGGCGGTCTGGAATCCCTGCGACACGGCCGCACCACCGTTGACGCTGAGCGAGTAGCCGAAGTTGTCGGCAGCGAACGCTGCAGGCGCCGCACCGAGGGCACACGCAAGCGCGGCCATGGCGGCCGGGCGACCGACCCGGCGGGCGACGGAATGGCGGAACTGATTCATGCGAAATCTCCGTGTTGGCTGACTTGAGAGGAGCCGCGGCGACCCTGTCGATCACGCGGCCGACGAGAAAATTCTATCGCCCGCCCCCACCCCGGATGCTGTGTTGCGTCAAGGGAACGGAACACGATGGCCACGGATCCCGCAGCCTTGCGACGCCGGCCGCTCGCACCGTTCGCGGCTCGCGGTTGTATCCTCGCGATGCAGCGCAACGAAGCATCCGCGGGTGCCCTCGCGCACCACGCGGCGCGTCGGCCTTCCGGGCGCCGTTCGCGATGCGCGTCCGCGCGGCCACACCGGGATGCCGATCCCGCATCCGGCCCGCGAGCCCCCGATCCACCCTTCACGGAATCGACCCTTGAGCACTCCGCACGACCAGGCGCCGGTGCGCGCCGAACGCATCGACACCGCCAGCGGCCACGCCATCGGCCGCCTGACCCTCGACCATCCATCGACGCTGAATGCGCTGACGCCCGCGATCGTCGCGGCGCTCGACACGGCGCTGCGCGCATGGGCCGCCGACCCGTCGGTCGTCGCGGTCTGGCTCGACAGCTCGAGCGAGAAGGCCTTCTCGGCCGGCGCGAACCTGCAGGCCATGTACCGCGCGCTGCGCACCGACGACACGGCCGCGCGCGATCGGGCGGCCCTCGAATTCTTCGCGCCGGAATACCGGCTCGACCACTTCATCCATCACTACCCGAAGCCCGTCGTCGCGTGGATGCACGGCATCGTGATGGGTGGCGGCGTCGGCCTCGCGTGCGGCGCGAGCCATCGTGTCGTGACCGAGACGACGAAGTTCGCGATGCCCGAGATCGCGATCGGACTCTTCCCGGACGTCGGCGGCTCGTGGTTCCTGCAGCGCATGCCCGCCCGCATCGGCCGCTATCTCGCGCTGACCGGCGCGCGCCTCGGCCCGGCCGACACGATCGCGCTGGGCATGGCGGATCTCCCGATCCCGCACGCCCGCAAGCAGGCCGTCCTCGACGCGATGGCCGCCACCCGCTGGGACGGCGACGCCGCCCGCGATCGCGTCCGGCTGGACGGCATCCTCGACGGCGCTTCGGACTGGGCCGGGCTGGCCGCGCCGGACTTCATGGCGCACCAGTCCGCGGTCGCGGCGATCGCGCACACGGCCTCGCCCGTCGAGTTCTACGCAGCGCTCGAGAAAGCGGCCGCCGCCGATCCGTGGTTCGAACCCCATCGCCAGGCGCTCGCGCACGGTTCGCCCGCGTCGGCGGGCCTGTCGTGGGCGCTGCTCGAACGGCTGCACGGTGCGTCGCTTGCGGACGTGCTGCGTCTGGAACTGGCCGCCGCGATGGGCTGCTCGGCGGACGGCGATTTCGCGGAAGGTATCCGCGCGCTCATCGTCGACAAGGACAAGTCGCCGAAGTGGCGCTGGAAGGATCTCGCCGACGTGGGCGAGGCGGAGGTCGCGATGCTGCTGGCGCCGCGCTGGAGCGGGCCGCATCCGCTCGCCGATCTCGTCGGTTGATGCGGCGGTCCCGTCTTCCGGAGTCGTCCGGAAGACGGGTTCGAAAGCCCTCCCGCCGGATCGGTCCTTCCGGCCGACAGGGCGCGCCGCGCGACCGCCGGCAACCCGTCCACGCGAGCCTGACGCCCGCTGTCGGCAGCCACGTCACCTGATCGCGAATCGCAGGCGCTGCGCGATCGTCGACGGGATTCGCCGACCGGCGCTCCGGCCGACGTCCTGCGGATGCTTCAGCCCTTCGAATTCCCCGTGCCACCGACACGCGCGCGTTCGAGCACCGTCATCGCGCTCGCGACGAGCGACGCGGGGTCGGCGAGGTTCGACGGGATGATCAGCGTGTTGCCCGCCTTGGCGAGTTCCTTGAAGGCCGCCACGTAGGTCTCCGCGACCTTCAGGCTCGCGGCGTTCATCCCGCCGTCCGACGCGAGCGCCGCAGCCACGGCCTTCACGGCTTCGGCCTGCGCATCGGCGAGCATCCGCACCGCCGTCGCCTCGCCCTGCGCCTTGTTGATCGCAGCGGCCTTCTCGCCCTCGGACTGGAGGATCTTCGCCTGGCGTCCGCCCTCGGCGAGGTTGATCTCCTCCTGGCGCTGGCCTTCGGACTTCGCGATGAGCGCACGCTTCTCGCGCTCCGCGGTGATCTGCGCCTGCATCGCCCGCAGGATGGACTCCGGCGGCGTGAGGTTCTTGATCTCGTAGCGCAGCACCTTCACGCCCCACGTCCGGCCGGCCTCGTCGAGCGCCGTCACGATCTGGCGGTTGATGTCGTCGCGGCTCTCGAACGTGCGGTCGAGTTCCATCTTGCCGATCTCGCTGCGCAGCGTCGTCTGCGCGAGCTGCGTGATCGCCATCACGAAGTCCGACGTGCCGTAGCTCGCGAGCTTCGGATCGGTCACCTGGAAGTACAGCAGGCCGTCGACGCCGAGCTGCGTGTTGTCGCGCGTGATGCAGACCTGCTCCGGCACGTCGAGCGGGACTTCCTTCAGCGAGTGGCGGTACGGGATGCGATCGACGAACGGCACGATCAGGTTGAAGCCGGGTTCGAGCGTGCGGTGGAACTTGCCGAGCCGCTCGACGACCCACGCGCTCTGCTGCGGGACGATGCGCACGCCCTCGGCGACGAAGACGATGACGGCACCGAGGATGAAGAGCGGCACCGCGTAGCCCTGCGTCGCCGGAAAGTTCAGCGCGGCCACCGTGGCCACGATCAGGATGATCAGTTTCGGGAACACACCGTTCTCCTTCTGGTTTCGAGTCGGTTCCTGCGGGGGGGTGGGGCTGGAATTGGACGTGGGCCTGTCGGCATTCGCCGGGCCGGCCGCGAGATCCTTCATGCGGCCCCGGAACATCTCGCCGAGGAGTGCCCGGAGGTCGTCGCCGGTCGGTGGTCGCTTCTTCATGGTGCCCCCTTCGCCGCGACGACGAGCCGGTTGCCGTGCACCGCGGTGATGTACAGCGTGGTGCCCGCGACGGGCGTCGCATCGGCGCCGATCTCGGCATCCCACGAGGCGCCGCGATGCCGCACGCGCGCGACCCGCGCCGCGGCGTCGGTCCAGGTCTCGAAGGTGACGGGTTGTCCGACGTCGATCGACGCAAGGCCGTCGTCGGTCGTCGCGCCGACCCGGCGGCGTCGGATCAGGAGCGTGCCGGCCACCGCCGCGACGGCCGCCACGAGGACCTCCACGATGAACGGTGCCCCGGCCCACGCCGCGAGCGCGGCGAGCATCGCGGCGACCCCGAGGATCAGCAGGTAGAAGGTGCCGGTCAGCAGCTCGACGATCACGAGCACGATGCCGGCGATCAGCCAGACGAGTTCGGGCGCCATGTCGGGGTCCGGGAAGGAAGTGGCGCGATTGTCGTACGGAATCGCGACCGCGTGCGAGCGCCGACCGGCGGCGCGTGCGTCGATCCGGGGTACGCTCCGTCGCGGCATTCGCGCATCGCTGCAGCCGGACGATGGCGACGCCGCGGGCGCACGCTGCGCGACCGACGTGCACCCGGCGTCCGATCGATTCCGTCCGGCCCGCGACGCACCGGCCCGCTTCCCACCGACCGCGCAGCACATCTGCGCCGAAACCCGCGACGTCCCATGAGCGAACAGCACGCACCGCCGGTCACGATCTCCTTCGCGGACGCCTTCCGCTTCTGGCTGAAGCTCGGCTTCATCAGCTTCGGCGGCCCCGCGGGGCAGATCGCGATCATGCATCGCGAGCTGGTGGAGCAGCGCCGCTGGATCTCCGACGGCCGCTTCCTCCACGCGCTCAACTACTGCATGTTGCTGCCCGGCCCGGAGGCGCAGCAGCTCGCGACCTACATCGGCTGGCTCATGCACCGCACGCGCGGCGGGCTCGTCGCCGGCGGACTCTTCGTGCTGCCGTCGCTCGTCCTGCTCGTCGCGCTGTCGTGGTTGTACGTGCGCTTCGGCTCGCTGCCGCTCGTCGCCGGCATCCTCGACGGGATCAAGCCCGCGGTCGTCGCGATCGTGCTGCACGCGGCCCACCGCATCGGCTCGCGCACGCTGAAGGCGCCGGGCCTGTGGGCCATCGCGGCCGCGGCCTTCGTCGGCATCGCGCTCCTCGACGTGCCCTTCCCGCTGATCATCGTCGCCGCCGCGATCGCGGGTGTCGCGGCCGGCAAGCGGCTCACCGGTGACGGCGGCAATTCAGCGCACGGCAGCAGCACGAAGCCGCAGCCGGCACGCGCGATCATCGACGACGACACCCCGACACCGCCGCACGCACGATTCACGACGCGCCGCCTGCTCGTCACGGCCGGCATCGGCCTCGCGCTCTGGGCGGTGGCGCTCGCCGCGCTGACGATCGCCACGGGCTGGCAAGGCGTCCTCGCGCCGATGGGCTGGTTCTTCACGAAGGCCGCGCTGCTCACGTTCGGCGGCGCATACGCTGTCCTGCCGTACGTCTTCCAGGGCGCGGTCGAGCAGTTCCACTGGCTCACGGCGCCGCAGATGATCGACGGACTCGCGCTCGGCGAGACGACGCCGGGTCCGCTCATCATGGTCGTCGCATTCGTCGGATTCGTCGGCGGCTGGACGCACGCGCTCGCCGCGTCACCGCTCGCGACCGGCATCGCGGCCGCGTGCGTCGTGACCTTCTTCACGTTCCTGCCGTCGTTCGTGTTCATCCTCGCCGGCGGCCCCCTCATCGAATCGACGCACGGCAACCTGCGGCTGAAGGCACCGCTCACGGCGATCACCGCGGCCGTCGTCGGCGTCATCGTGAATCTCGCCGTCGTGTTCGGGCAGCACGTGTTCCTGCCTGACGGACTGCACGGCGCGATCGCGTGGCCCGCCGTCGCTCTGTTCGCGCTCGCGGCGTTCGCGCTGCTGCGACTGAAGATGGGGATCCTGCCGCTCATCGGACTCGCGGGCCTCGCCGGTCTCGGGCTGCGGCTCGTCGGCTGATCCGGGCCGCCGCGGCCGCGGCGCACGCACCGGCAGGCCGCGACGCCTTGCGCCTTGCGCCTTAGGCCTTACGCCTGAAGCCTGACGTCTGAAGCCTTGAGCCTTGAGCCTGACGCCTATCGCCTGACGCCTATCGCCTATCGCCTATCGCCCAACGCCCAACGCCTAAGATACGTCCTCCCATCACCACGCCCACCGGCCTCCGCCCCGCCAACCATGGACCACGCCACGCCCCTCTGGACCCCCTCCCCCGCGCGCATCGAGCAAGCCGTCATCACGCGCTATCGCCGCTGGCTCGCCGCGCGGCACGGACTCGAATTCGCGGACTACGAATCGCTGTGGCGCTGGTCGGTCGACGCACCGGAGACCTTCTGGGAAACCATCTGGGAATTCTTCGGCATCCGGTCGCACAGCCCGTACGTCCGCGTGCTCGACAAGCGGGTGCAACCGGGCGCGAAATGGTTCGAAGGCGCGACCGTCAACTACGCCGAGCACGCGCTCGCGGGTGCCTCGCGCCCCGATGCCGCGACGCGCCCGGCGATCATCTTCCAGTCCGAGACGCAGCCGCGCCGCGAGATCGCCTGGGCCGATCTCGCCTCCAGCGTCGGCGCGCTGACGACGACGCTCGACGCGCTCGGCATCGTGGCCGGCGACCGCGTCGTGTCGTTCATGCCGAACATCCCGGAGAGCGTGATGGCGCTGCTCGCGACGGCGGCAAAGGGTGCGATCTGGTCGAGCTGCTCGCCCGACATGGGGCCGACGAGCGTGCTCGACCGCTTCCGCCAGATCGAGCCGCGCGTGCTGTTCGCCGTCGACGGCTATCGCTACAACGGCAAGCCGATCGACCGGCGCGACGTCGTCCGCGACATCGTCGCGCAACTGCCGACGCTCGAAGCCGTGATCTTCGTGCCCTACCTCGATGCCGACGCGACGCTCGAACTCGACGCCGCGGACGTCCGGGTCGTCACGATCGCGGAGGCCCTCGCGAAACCGTCCGCACCGCGCTTCACGCCGGTGCCGTTCGATCACCCGCTCTGGATCGTCTACTCGTCCGGCACGACGGGTATGCCGAAGCCGATCGTGCACGGCCACGGCGGCACGATCGTCGAGACCTTCAAGGGCGCCGCGCTGCACCTCGACATCGGGCGCGACGACCGCTTCTTCTGGTTCTCGTCGACGAGCTGGATCATGTGGAACCTGCTCGTGTCGACGCTGCTGCTCGAATGCACCGTGATGCAGTTCGACGGCAATCCCGGGCATCCCGACCTCGACACGCTCTGGCGCTTCGCGGAACGCGAGCGCATCACGTTCTTCGGCACGAGCCCGGCCTTCATCGGACTCAACATGAAGGCCGGGATGAAGCCGTCGGACCGCTTCGATCTGTCCGCGCTGCGCACCGTCGGCTGCACCGGCTCGCCGCTCACGCCCGAGGGCTATCGCTGGGTCTACGAGCACGTGCATCCGGACGTGCTGCTCGCGTCGATCTCCGGCGGCACCGACCCCGGCGCGGCGTTCGTCGGCGCGTGCCCGATCCTGCCGATCTATTCCGGCGAGATGCAGTGTCGCGGCCTCGGCCTCGCGATCTACGCTTACGACGATGCCGGTCGCGCGGTGTACGACGCGGTCGGCGAGCTGGTGAGCGCACTGCCGATCCCGTCGCAGCCGCTGCGGTTCTGGGGCGACACCGACGGCCGGCGCTACTTCGAGAGCTACTTCGACGTGTACCCGGGCGTGTGGCGCCACGGCGACTGGCTGAAGCTGATCCCGCGGGCCGAATCCGTGACGGCCGTGATCTACGGCCGCTCGGATTCCACGATCAACCGTCACGGCATCCGCATGGGCACGAGCGAGTTGTACCGCGTCGTCGAGGACTTCCACGAAGTCGCGGATTCCCTCGTCGTCGACCTCGAGTACCTCGGCCGCGAATCGTTCATGGCGCTCTTCGTCGTCCTGCGCGACGGCGCGGCGGACGTCCCGCCGGTGCTGCGCCAGTCATTGCTCGACGCGATCCGCACGCGGCTGTCCGCGCGGCACGTGCCGAACGACGTGATCGTCGTCCCGGAGGTCCCGCGGACGATCTCTGGCAAGAAGATGGAAGTGCCGGTGAAGAAGATCCTGCTGGGTCACGCGCCCGAGGCGGCAGCCAACCGGGATTCGATGGCGAACCCGGCGTCGCTCGACTGGTACGTGGCGTTCGCGACGGCGCGCGAGGCGGCGCACGCAGCGGAAACGAAACCGGTGGCGTGACCCGACGGGCAACCCGCTTCGGTCAAGCGCCAGGGAAGACCTCCGCCACGCGGGCGGAGTCGTCCGACGGATGCGCCGCGCGTCAGGCCACGCCCGCGCTGCGCCCCGGACGCCAGCGGAGCAGCCGCCGCTCGGCGAGCGTCACGAGCCCGTCGAGCACGAGCGCGCACGCCGTCAGCACGAGCACCCCGGCGAAGACGCTGTTGATGTCGAAGACGCCCTCGGCCTGCAGGATCAGGTAGCCGACCCCGCTCGCCGACCCGAGGTATTCACCGACGACCGCGCCGACGAACGCCATGCCGACGGCGGAATGCAGGCTCGCGAAGACCCACGCCGTCGCACTCGGCAGGTAGACGTGCCGCAGCAGCTGCCGCCGCGTCGCACCGAGCATCCGGGCGTTGTCGAGGACATTGCGGTTCACCTCGCGCACGCCGTGGTAGACGCTGAAGAACACGATGAAGAACACGAGCGTGACGCCGAGCAGCACCTTCGACCAGACGCCGAGCCCGAACCACACCGCGAAGATCGGCGCGAGGATCACGCGCGGCATCGCGTTGAGGCCCTTGATGTACGGATCGAGCAGCGCGGCGGCGCCGTCCGAGAGTCCGAGCCACAGCCCGAATCCGAGTCCGCCGACGGTGCCGATCGCGAACGCTAGGACGGTCTCGAGCAGCGTCACGCCGAGATGCGGCCAGATGCTGCCGCTCGTGAACCAGTCGCCGATGCGTTCGAGCACGACGAGCGGTTCGCCGAAGAAGAACGCCGGCAGGACCTCGGTCTTCACGAGGACATGCCACAGCAGCAGCAGCGCCGCCGGCAGGGCGATCTGTGCGAACGGCAGCCAGCGCGGGCGG
>CAUJJX010000274.1 GCA_963205165.1 Pseudomonadota bacterium
CGTCGAGAACACGGGCTTCACGCCGGCCTTCTCGAGCAGCTCGGCCGCCGTCTTCGCGCTCGACGTGCCGTAACCGGACGTGTCGCCGATGATCGCGATCTTCGTGTGCTTGAGCGTCTTCAGCGCGTAGTCGTTCGCGGAAGCGATCCACTGGCGGTTCGTGTTGATCGCGCGGAAGGCCCGCGGGAATTTCTTCGGATCGACCAGCTCGTCGATGGTGCCGATGATGATGTTCGGAATGCCGGCCTTCGCGACGATCGGCACGGTCGCGAGCGATTCGCCGGAGTTCACGGGGCCGATCACGAAGTGGACCTTGTCGACGAAGGCGAGGCGCTGCGCGTAGTTCACGGCCTTCGTGGGATCGCCCTGCGTGTCGTACGTGACGAGCTCGATCTTCTTCCCGTCGATGCCACCAGCGCGGTTGATTTCCTCCACCGCGAACTGCACGCCCTGGTTCTCGGCGATGGCCGCCGACGACAGTGCGCCCGTGAGCGACGACAGCCAGCCGATGCGGACCGTGGAGTCTGCCCACGCGGCAGTCGTGGTGGCGCAGCAGAGCAGCAGGGCCGCAAGGGGCCGGCGGAATTCCATGTCGTTCCTCCCGATTGTTCTGTCGACGCGCCCGAGGCGGGGCGGGCAGCCGCGGAATCTCCGCGAGGGGCTCGACAGTGTCAAGTGCCGTGCGCGGGAGGACTCGGGGAGTGGGCACAGGGCGACAGGACGACGCGGGACAGTCGCCGCATCCGCGCGTCCGCGGTCGCGTCCCGGGTACCGTGCGACGCTCGCAGGCCGGACGCACGCGGCGTCGACGCGGATGACCTTGCAAGGCTGGGCCGCATTCCGGACGCCATCATCCGTCGCGTCGGCGCCGTCCTGTCGACATCGCCGCACCAGGCTACTTCGGGCGGCGCCGAGGTGCGCTTTCCGCGCCGGTCCCCGGGGCGGCACTCGATGCGCTCTCTCCGACCAGAGCGGTCCACAAATCGTCACGACCGCGGAACGCGCACGCCGTCCCCTGCGGCACCGACTCGACGAACCCGGCCACCTCGTGCCCGGGTTCGTCACCGCGCCGGTAGACATGGACGATGAAGCTCTCGCGCACCGGCCGCGTGGAACGCCTTCTGGTCAAGGCGTCTCCCAGTCCCACTCGATGTCGTCCCAGTTCACGACGGGCGTCACGCCGACGAAGTTGAACCTGCCCTTGCCCTTGATGCCGGCGAACGGACCCGTGCCCCCGAGGAGCGTGACCACGCCGGCGCTGCCGGTGGCCGTGGCCTTCGAATCGCACCGGGCGAACAGCTTGTGACCCTCGCGTGTCGTGAACGTCTTGATGCAGTAGCCACCGCCTCCGCCGTCGCCCACCCAAACCACATGGTAGTGAGCGTGGTCGAGCATCCGGTCGATCGCTGCGCCGCCGCCGTCGTGGAAGATGAGACCGTCCAGTTCCCCGGCCATGGCCGATTTCATCGGATGCCCGTCCAGTGCCTTGTACTCGGTGAACTTCATGCTGTTCAGCACGGCGTGGCCGGAAAACTTGCCGCGCTCGCCTGCGGACACCGATCCGGCAGTGGCGAGCATTCCGACACAGGCGAAGGCGACTCCGAAATTCGTGAGAGCGTGACGCATCGTGGTTCTCCTCGAAGGATTCGCGGCGGACGTCCCGCACGCAGGATCGAGTGTGTGGAACCCGTGCCCACCGATGATCCACGGAATCCGGAACCCGTCGTCCGGGACCTGCGCTACACGACGATGTCGCGCTTCGCCCCTTCCCGCTGCAGCGCCCGGGCCAGTGCCTGGCTCGGCTCGGACGGCGCGATCCCCAGCAGCACCGACAACGTCTGCCGCAGACGCCGATACGCCGCCATGCCTTCGGCGTATCGGCCGGCGGCGAGGTGGCAACGCATCACCCCCTGGTGGAACGTCTCGGTGAGTTCGTCGGCGTCCAGGCCCCGCCGATACCTCGTGATCGCCTCATCCCAGCGGGACGCCGCCTCGGCACTCGCCCCGACGGTCTCCACGAGGCGCACGAAGCGGCTCCGGAGCTGCTCCCGGCGCCTGAGCGTCCACGACACGTCGAGATCGCCAGGCAGGAACGTCCCCGCATAGCAGTCGAACGCCCGGTCGACTGCCTGATCGACGGTACGCGACACACCGGCGGCTTCGTCGGCCGACGCGACGAAGTCCCGGGCATCGACCCAGCACAGCCGCGGATCGAGGCGAACCGCGTCGTCGCTCACCAGCACGGCATCGTTGCGGCCGAGCAGCTTGCGCAGCCGCGCGATGGTCACGTCCAGAGACTTGCGCCCCGCGTCGCCCTCCTGGTCGGACCACAGTGCGTCGACCAGCGCCGCGGACGGGGCCCACGGCGTGCCGATCGCGATGATCGCCTTCAACAGCGCAAGCGGCTTCTTCGGGGTCTTGCCCTGGAACTGCAACGGATCGCCATCGACGGCGATCTCGAACCTGCCGAGGGTTCGCACTTTCACGGGCCAGGGCCAGCGGTCGCCACCCCGACGCGGCGGGGTGAGACAGAAGCGCCGGATCACGGTGGTCACTTCCGCCACGGCGATGCCGGCATCGCAGGCCTCGGCCATCAGTTCCCGGAACAACCGCGTACCCCGGAAGACGTGCGCAAACGGCTGCTCGTCGAAACGGAAGGTACCGAGGACGTCCGCCAGCCGCTTGCGCGCCTGGTCGCGATCTCCGTGAACGAGTTCGTCCCACACCTCGAGAAGACGGGTGTTGTAGTCGAACTGCCGGAAACACGTCCCGCGGGCCATCGTCCGGATGATGGCGATCTGCTCGGCCAGCGCCACACGCTGCCCCGAACCCGCCAATGCAATGGCGTAGTGGCTGCGCGTGAGGAGCTGGATGTAGGTCATCCCCACGGCCTCCGACAACTCGATGCAGCGCGGACCGATCTCGGTCACGACCCCGAGGTTGTCCGCCGCCAGTTCGCAGATGATGCGGGACTCCACGGTATGCCACCGGCTCATGGGTCGCGCGTCGTCCTGCACTGCCGCGATCCGGTCGTGAGCGCGCCGGGCGCCGGCGTGGTCGCCCATCACGGCACGGGTCAACGTCCGGTAGCTCGCGATCAACGCGGTGTTCGTGCTCAGTCGATGGAACCCGTGGGTCTCGGCGATCGACTCCGCGCCGTCCAGTTCCACGGTGGCCGCCTCGTAGTCGCCGAAGATCATGAGGTAGTAGCTGTACCTGAGACGCCACCACATGCGCGTGAAGGGCGTCACTTCGCTGTTGCGGACGAGTCCGCCGCCGCGCGCGGCAACCAGGGTGGCGCGTGCCATGTCGCCCGTCAGGTTGCAGTAGGAGAGCAGCGTCATCGCCGCGGCCATCTTGCTGTTGTCGTCGAGATCCTCGTCCAGCATCTCCGTGACCCGCTGGACGACGCGCGCGAGGCGCGGGTGGTCGGGTGCGACGTACAGGATGCCGAGGATCATGCTGGCGCTGATCCGCTGCTCCCACTTCGGGTTGTCGGCGAGCTCGGCGCGATCGATCAGGCCGTCCAGTGCATCGACCCAGCGACGCATCTGGTGGAAATCCGTCCACTCGAAGAAGTGCGCGTCGATGATGCCGGCGGCGCACAGGGCCTGCCCCGTCGGATGCCCCCACGTACCGAACAGATCGAAGGCCTGTTCCAGGCGTCGGCGGGCCGCCGGCTGATCGACCGGGATCAAGGACGTTCCCAGCCAGTAGCACAACCACGGATGCGACTCGGGCATCGGGGACGGCAGGTGCTGAATCCACTCCCTCAGTGTCTGGCCTCGACCGTGCGCCAGCAGATCCGACGCGCGGCGTTCGATCAGCCGGCTCGCAGCCTGCCAGTCGGCCGCCTCCCGGAAGAGCTCGAAGGCGTCGTCGAACGCACCGGACGCTTCGAGCAGGCGGGCGGCACGGCTGAGGAGTTCGATGATCGAGGCCGGTCCGAGCACCGTCGGCGCACGCGCCGTCAGGAACGCCCGGAACAGTGCGTGATACCAGTACACGGGATCCCGGCCGGCGCGGCGATGCGTGAACAGATGACGGCGATACAGATCGTCGAGGATGGTCTCGGCATCCGCGTTGCCGGTGAGTTCCCGGGCCACGGAGACAGGCACCTGCGGAAGCAGCGCCGTTGCCACGAGAAAGCGCTGGGTGACCGCCGGGACGCGCGCGAAGATCTGCGCCGCGAAGTAGTCGAAGACCGCATCCCGACCCTCGGGAAGATCGGCCGACATCGCGCTGTTCCTGCGCCGCCCCTCGATCAGCAGCGTGAGGCCCGCTGCCCATCCACCACAGGTCGCGTGCAGGCGCTCGATCTCCGGCACGGGCAGATCGAGTCGCGCAGCGGCGATGGCCACCGCCTCGTCCAGCGTGAGCTTGAGCTGATCCCAGTCCACCAGCGCGACGTGCTCGTTCGCGATCAGCCGCGCGTACATGTCCGGCGGATCGCGGCGGCTGACCGCGACGAGTGCCATGCCTGGCGGCACCTCGTCGACCGCCTGCGCGATCAGCCCGTGGAAGGGCTGACCGGACCCGACCTCCTGATAGTTGTCGAGCACGACGACGGCGTCCTCGGGCAGCCGGGCGAACAGTTCCCGGAAGAACCGGCGGGAGAAGCCCTCGACATCCTCCAGATACTCGGGCGTGAGCGCCGGCATCGGTGCCTGGCCCCTGCGCGCAAAGGGCATGGCCGCCTGACCGAGGTAGTGGAAGAAAGTCGCCAGATCGGCGTCGCCGGGATCCACCTGGTACCAGACGCCCCTGGCGCCGCGCGCATCGAGCCAGCTCGCGACGAGCGTCGTCTTGCCCGCGCCGGGCGGACCGACCACGCAGATGGCCGGTCGCTGCCCGCGGGCTTCGTCGAGCCGTGCGAACAGCCGTTCCCGGGGGACCGCACCATGCAGCCTCGGTCGGGTGAGCTTGGCGAGCAATCGCTGGGCAGGCATGGCATCCCGGACATGGAGCCGACGCGATGGATTCTAAGGTCGCCGACCCACGGATGACCCACGGATCGGTCGCGAACTGGATGACACCTCCGGCGACCGGCATGCGTGCACTCCGCTCATGCGCCGGTCGACACCGGGAATCCGCTTGACGCCGTCGGCCGGTCGCGACGATTCTGCCGCCGGACAGAATTCGGGAGGAACGTTCCTTGGAGAAGACCATCCGCATCGGCGCCGGATCGGCGTGGTGGGGCGACCGCATCGAACCCGCCGTGCTCAATGCCGAGCGCGGCGATCTCGACTATCTCTGCTTCGAGACGATGGCCGAGGCCACGATCTCCGCGGCGCAGGTCCGCGCGCGTCGC
>CAUJJX010000275.1 GCA_963205165.1 Pseudomonadota bacterium
CGGAAGGTGCGGAACTTCGTGAGCCTCACGCGCGACCAGTCGGAGATCGCTCCGCCCCTCGGCACCAACCGGTTCGAGATCTACGTGCGGGAGAGGGCGATCCTCAACGTCCAGAACCAGCGCGCCTACTCGGCACTCGGACTCGACGCAGCCACCGAAGACGCGTCCGACGGCAACGCGGACGAGGCTGGCGGCAAGAAGAGCGCGAAGACAAAGCGCAAAGGCAGCGCCAGCGACGTCGATCAGGCCCGCAGGTGGATGTGCCAGAACTTCTACGACGTCCGGACCTTCGGCGCCGTCATGTCCACCGGTGTGAACTGCGGCCAGGTCCGCGGCCCCGTCCAGCTGACCTTCGCGCGTTCCATCGATCCGATCGTCGCGCTGGAACACTCGATCACCCGGATGGCTGTCGCTACGGAGGCCGAGGCCGAGAAGCAGCAGGGCGACAACCGCACGATGGGCCGCAAGCACACCGTTCCCTACGGCCTCTACGCCGCCCACGGATTCGTCTCGTCCTTCCTCGCGAAGCAGACGGGCTTCGGCGACGACGATCTCGAACTGCTCTGGCAGTCGCTCGAACACATGTTCGAGCACGATCGCTCCGCGGCCCGCGGCGAGATGACGACGCGCGGTCTCTATGTCTTCAAGCACGACTCCGAACTCGGCAACGCGCACGCCCACGCGCTGTTCGATCGTCTGACCATCGCCCGCGACCCGGCCACCGAAACGCCCCGCGACTTCCGCGCGTATTCGGTAACCTTCGACGGCGCCCCCGTCGCCGTCGGTCAGTTGTTGGCGGCCGCGCCGGGCGTGACCCTCATCCGGAGATGCTGACATGAGCGAAATCGTGTTTCTCGTCGAAGAGGCACCAGAAGGCGGTTATCTGGCCCGTGCACTGGGCCATTCGATCGTCACGGAAGCCGACGACATGGAAGCGCTGCACGCGGCCGTCCGCGACGCCGTGCAATGTCACTTCGACGAGGGCACGGCGCCTCGGGTGATCCGGCTGCACATCGTCCGGGACGAGGTCATCGAGGCGTGAGACTGCCGCGAGATCTCTCTGGCGAGGATCTGATCCGACGGCTCGCCTTGCTCGGATACCGGGTCACGCGTCAGACCGGAAGTCACGTTCGACTGACGTGTCCGGCGCCGCTCGAGCACCACGTGACCATCCCCCGTCACGACCCGCTCAGGATCGGGACGCTCGCTGCGATCCTCGCGGAAGTCGCTGCTGCGCATTCCCTCACCCGCGATCTATTGCTCGCTCGGTTGTTCGACTGACGGCGCATCGAGCGGGAACTACGCGTGAGCAACGAACACGATCCCATCCCGCTCTCCGCGCTCCAGCACTGGTGCTACTGCCCGCGACAGTGCGCCCTGATCCACGTCGAGCAGGCCTTCGCCGAGAACGTCCACACGCTGCGGGGGCAGGCCGTGCACGCACGCGTCGACGCCCCGGGGTTCGAAGTCCGCACGGGCGTTCGCGTCGAACGATCGCTGCCCATCTGGAACGATCGCCTCGGTCTGATCGGCAAGGCGGACGTCGTCGAATTCCTGGCGGACGACACGCCGTACCCGGTCGAGTACAAGCACGGCTCGCGGCGCAAGTCGGCGCGTATCGCGGCCTGCGATGACCTCCAGGTCGCTGCGCAGGCGCTCTGCCTGGAAGAGATGACCGCACGCCCGATTCGCGAGGGTGCGATCTATTACGCGACGTCGAAACGCCGGCGCGTCGTGACGATCGACAACGCCTTGCGCGCCGCGGTCGAGGCCGCGGTCGATCAGGTCCGGGCAATGATCGAAGACGGCTTCGTCCCGCCGCCGGCCAACGACGAACGCTGCCGCGAGTGCTCGCTGTTCGACCTCTGCCAACCCGGCCCCGTCGCAGACCGGGCGTCGACACACGTGGCCCTGTCCCATCTGTTCGATCCGGAATCGTGAGGCGCCGAGACCCATGCAGTTGCTGAATACGCTCTACGTCACGACCCCCGACAGCTATCTCCGGCTCGAGAACGACACCTTGCGCGTCGAGGTCGAGCACGAGGTGAAGCTGCGCGTCCCGCTGCATCACGTCGGCAGCGTCGTGTGCATGGGCAATGTCGGACTGTCGACGCCGTTGATCCATCGTCTCGCGGAAGGCGGCATCAGCCTCGTGCTGCTCGATCACAACGGTCGATTCAAGGCGCGGATGGAAGGCCCGGTCTCCGGCAACGTGTTGCTGCGACAGATGCAGCATCGCCGTTCGAACGAAGCCGCATTCGCCCTCGAGGTCGCCCGGGCCTGCGTCGCGGGGAAGATCCGCAATGCCCGTCAGGTGCTCCAGCGCGGCGCGCGCGAATCGAAGATCGATCAGGACGCCGCGAGCATCACGCGCGGCGCCGACAACCTTGCCGCCTCGCTGCGCGCATTACCCGATGCCGGTGATCTCGACACATTGCGCGGCATCGAAGGCGAAGCGGCACGCCAGTACTTCGCGTGCCTCGGTCTGCTCGTACGCGCCGATGCGCGCGAAGCATTCCCGATGGCCGGTCGCACACGACGTCCGCCGCGAGACCGCACGAACGCGCTCCTGTCCTTCTTCTACGCGATGTGGATGAACGACTGCCGCTCGGCGCTGGAAGCCGTCGGGCTCGATCCGCAGATCGGATTCCTGCATGCAGTCCGGCCGGGGCGCGCGGCCTTGGCGCTCGATCTGATGGAAGAGTTCCGCCCGTTCGCCGATCGCCTCGCGCTGACGCTCATCAACCGTGAACAGGTGAAGCGCGACGACTTCGAGGAGCGCGAAGGTGGTGCCGTTGCATTGAAGCCGGACGCACGGCGCAGCGTCGTCGTCGCCTACCAGGAACGCAAGCAGGAAGAACTGACCCACCCGCTGCTCGCCCAACCCCTGGCACTCGGACTGATCCCGCTCGTCCAGGCTCGACTGCTCGCCCGCCACATCCGCGGCGAGACCGAAGGCTACCTGCCCTTCATCGCGAGGTGAGCCGATGCTCGTGATCGTCTGCTACGACGTCAACACGGAGACGCGCGAGGGTCGGCGACGACTGCGACGCGTGGCAAAGACATGCGAAAGGACGGGACAGCGCGTCCAGAAATCGGTCTTCGAATGCCAGGTCGATCTGGCGCGCTTCGAGACGCTCGAGCGCGAGCTGCTGGCCGAGATCGATGTCACGCAGGACAATCTGCGCCTCTACCGCATGCCCACCGGCCCCGGCGTCGAGGTCAAGGAACACGGGCGATTCCGCGCGGTGGATTTCGATGGCCCCCTCGTCCTCTGAACACCGTCCGCGCGAACCCGAAGTGTCGTCCCACTTCGCACAGGTTCGCGCGCGGCACATGTCCTTGATCCTTCGAAACGATCTCGCCGCCATCGCCCGCTGTCGTTGGCATCGGGTCCTCTGGCAAACTGGGTCCGCGCGATCCGGTTGGGCGGGGCTTCTCGCTCAGTGGGTTGCGTAATTGGAGTGTCGCCCGCTCATCCGAGCGGGCGCGGATTGAAACCTGTACATCCCCAACGTCTACCGCGGAGTCTGAAAGTGTCGCCCGCACATCCGAGCGGGCGCGGATTGAAACAGTGACGACCCCGTCGAG
>CAUJJX010000276.1 GCA_963205165.1 Pseudomonadota bacterium
GCGGAACTTGCGGATGAGCTGTCGCGCGAGCGGCACTTCGATGCGGGCTTCGAGGGCTTCGGCGAGGACCGCGTCCTTGATGAGCGGGCAGTTGCGCAGATACGCCAGCGCCTGCAGGTCGTGCCCGATCGAGAACATGTGCCGGAGATGGTCCCGGGCAACGTCGCGTCGGCCACGCAGCATCGCGACCCAGGCACGCGTCGCGAGGATCGCGGGGCGGTACGTGACGAGGAATCCGTTGTCCGAATGCGCCCACGCCGTGTCCAGCCATTGCTCGGCCTCGTCGAACGCCCCGTTCATGGCGAGTCCACCGGCCGCGTACGACATCCACGACACCGTGAAGAATGGCGCGCCCAGCCGGTTCGCGGCGGCCACCGCGAGTCGCGCGTGCCGCTCCGCTGCGGGGCCGTTGCCTCGGAGCATCTCCACGAACAGCGTGGCGTTGTGGAACTGCGCGCCGAGCATCGGTGTCGTGTCCGACACCGCGGCACCGAGGCCGTCGAGGGCACGGGCGCCCTCGTTGGCGTCCCACCACGACGTGCAGTGATAGGACCGGAAGCAGTGCGAGATGAACTCCGACTGCCGCAGCCCGTGTTCCGCGGCGATCCGGTCGGACTGGTCGAGTGCCTGCTCGGCGGCACTGCGATCGCCGGTGCGGTGATGGTGATAGCCGATGAACAGACACCAGTTCACTCGATTGAGCGCGGTCAGTTCCGGCGCATCGAGCAGCGGACCGATGCGTTCGATCACCGGCCGCGCCCGCGCCATCTCGTGCGACATCGTGTGGTGCAGGATGAGCGCGAACCCGGCCGGTACCTTCTGGTTCGCATCGATGTCGGCGTCGAGAAGATGCGTCACGCGCTCGATGGCAGCGGCGCGCAGACGGTGACCGGGAAGCCGGTACGTGAACGCGAGCAGCAGGGCGCTCCAGACCGCGAGTTGCGCTGCCGCGGTCGGGAATTGCGGACCGGTCTCCAGCAGCCGGTCGATCTCCGCGACCCAGCGGTCCATCGGCTCGAAGGTGTTGTACTCGAAGTGATACGTGCGGATGACGGCTGCGGCGCAGAGCATCTGGCCCACGGCCACACCGCTTGCCGCGAAACCGTCGAACGCCTCGATGAAGATGTCGCGTGCGGCCTTCCGGTCCTCCTGCATCCGCGCACTTCCCAGCCCGTACAGCAGCCACGGATGCCGCGGCACGTACTCGGCGGGCAGTGCGCCGACCCAGTCGCGCAGCGTCTTCCACCGGCCCTGCGCGAGCAGGGTCGGCGCCGCTGCGAGGATCACGCGGGCCGCGGCGTCCCAGTCGGCGGACGCGCAATAGAGTTCGAGCGCGTTGTCCGGCCGGCCCTCGGTTTCCGACAGGGCGGCGGCGCGGCGTTGCAGCGCTTCGAGATCCGACGCGTTCACCTGCGCGCGCAGCCGGTGCTCGAGGAATTCGCGGAACAGCGCGTGGTACTGGTAGTGCTGCCCGACCGACGACTTGCGGTACGTGAAGAGGTTGCGTCGGCAGAGGTCGTCGAGGACCTCCGGGGCGTCGGCGTGTCCGCTGATCGCGACGGCGTCGTCCGCCGTGAAATCGTGGAAGAGCGACGTGGCGAGCAGCGTGTGCCGGTGGCGCTCGTCGGTGGCTTCGAGGATCTGCGCCGCGAAGTATTCGAAGATCGCCTCGGGTGACGCGCCACCGGTGTTCGCGCCCGCCGGGTCGCGATGCGACGCGCGTTCGAGCATCAGCGCGAAGCCGCTGATCCAGCCGTCCGAACGATCGTGGAGGCGGCCGACGTCGGCGGCGTTCAGCGTCGAGCGCTGTGCCGCGAGCGCCGTGGCTTCGTCGGGCGTGAGCCGAAGATCCGTCCAGCCGATCGTCGCGAGGTTCGCGTTGGCGAGGTGCGGCAGCAGCACGGCCGGCGGCTCGGACCGGCTCACGAGGACGAGGTTGGCGTGCTCCGGAATCTCCGCGAGGGCCACGCCGATCGCGTCGAAGACGGGACATTCCTGCGGCAGCGTCTGGCAGTTGTCGAGCACGACGAGCGTCCCGGCCGGGACCATCGCGAACAGCGCGCGGAAATAGCGACGTGCGAAGCCGGGCAGGTCGGGCAGGTACTCGGGGGTCAGCAGCGGCAGGGCGCGCTTCCGGGGGACGAGCGCCCTCGCCGCCTCGGTCAGGTAGTAGAAGAACGTCGAGACATCCGCGTCGCCGGGGTCCACCTGCATCCAGAGGATCGGGAGGTCGCGGGTCGAGCAGTAGCTCGTGAGCAGCGTCGTCTTGCCCGCCCCCGGTGGACCCGAGACCCAGACGGCCGGATGCGCGCGCTTCGCATCGAGCAGGGCCATGAGCCGCTCGCGTCGCATCGGGCGATGGAGCCGCGGCGGCGACAGCTTCGCCAGGCGTCCCTTCGCACGGGCATCCGCGGCAGGCGCTGCGGCCCCCGGGCGGTCATCGGTCTTCGCCATGTCGTCCACCCCCGAAGCCAGCGGCGCTGATCGCCGGGGTCCGACCCCGGTCTGCGTCCTGGCAACTATCGCCCGTTCGCGGTGCGGATGCCAGTGCGGGCAGACACGGGCGAACGTGCATCCATTGCCAGGGTCGGACCGTATCTGTTCCGTCCGCACTGCCGCGTGCCGCAACGCTGCGTCGTCGCCGCGTACCCAGGCCCTACACTCCGACCCACCCGCGATCCCCGGACTTTTCATGCACGCCACGCTGCCCCTGCTCGCCACGACCGACTTCCCGCCGATCCGCCGCGGACGGCTCACGACCGTCCAGGTGAATCTCGGCTATCGCTGCAATCAGAGCTGCCTGCACTGCCACGTCAACGCCGGTCCGAACCGCACCGAGGCGATGGACGCATCGACCATCGATCTCGTGCTCGACTACCTGCGCGTTTCCGGCGCACGCACGCTCGATCTCACGGGCGGCGCGCCGGAACTGCACCCACATTTCCGCCGGCTCGTGATCGCGGCGCGCGCGCTCGGCGTGACCGTGATCGATCGCTGCAATCTCACGATCCTGTCGGAGCCGGGGCACGACGATCTCGCGGACTTCCTCGCGGCGCACCGCGTCGAGATCACGGCCTCGCTGCCCTGCTACACCGAGGAACTCGTCGATCGCCAGCGCGGCGACGGTGTGTACGCGCGGAGCATCGACGGCCTGCGCCGCCTGAACGCGCTCGGCTACGGCGACGGCGCGTCCGGCCTCGTGCTGAACCTCGTCTACAACCCGCAGGGGCCGGTGCTGCCGCCGCCGCAGGCCGCGCTCGAGGCCGACTACAAGCGCGTGCTCGGCGAGACCTTCGGCATCCGCTTCGACCGGTTGCTGACGCTCGCGAACATGCCGATCCAGCGCTTCGGATCGACGCTCGTGTCGAAGGGACAGTTCGACGGGTACATGCGACTGCTGAAGGACAGCCATCGCGACGGGAACCTCGACGGCGTGATGTGTCGCAGCCTCGTGTCGATCGACTGGCGCGGACACGTCCACG
>CAUJJX010000277.1 GCA_963205165.1 Pseudomonadota bacterium
TCGCGTTCGACAGCGCGCAAGGCAGCAGTGTCCTGTTCGCGGGCAATCTCCGGCCGGGGATGCAGTCGCTCCTCGAATACGAGCGGACGCTCCTGCTGCTCGAGACGTTCAACTATCCGGACCGCTACACCGCGTACCTCGCGGTGCCCGAGAGCGTCGGCACCGATTCCGGCGTGGCTGACACCGCCGAGACCGCGTCCGAAGCCATCGCTGCGGCGCCATCGACGCCCGGGCCCCTCGCGAACGGCGACTTCGCGAGCGGTCCGGACAGCGCAGGCTTCTCGTGGACGGTCGGCGGCGCGGCCCGTGTCGAGAACGGCACCGGCGTGCTCGACGAATCCGGTGACACGATGGCGCGGTTCCGCCAGACGTTCGCTGTTCCGGTGGGTGCGCGGACGCTGTCGTTCACGATCCTCGATGCCGACTTCGATGCGTCCGGCAGCGGTCCGAACGATGCGTTCGAGGTCGCGCTGTTCGACGCGCAGTCCGGCCTTCCGCTGGCTGGCCGGATCGGGTTGTCCAACGCCGACGCCGTGCTCAACATCCAGGCCGACGGGACCATCCACCGCGCCGACCGGGTCCGGCTCGCCGGGCTCGGCGGTGCGACGTTCCCCGCGGACGTCGGGAACCCGATCGTCGTGTCGATCGATCTCGACGGACTCGACGTCTCGAACGGCGTCTCGCTGTACTTCGACCTGCTCGGCTTCGGCGCGCGCGGCAGCCGCGTCGTCATCGACGACGTGGGTTTCGCGGACCCCGTGGACAACACGGCCCCCGTCGCGAGCACCGACGCCGCGGTCGTCGCCGAAGACGCCTTCGTCGACATCGACGTGCTCGGCAACGACAGCGACCCCGACGGCGACACGATCACACCCGTCGTCACACAGGTTCCGGCGCACGGCACGCTCGTGGTCAACGCCGACGGCACCATCCGCTACACGCCGGCCGCCGACTTCTCCGGCACCGACGGCTTCTCGTACGCCGTCACCGACGGGTTCCTGCAGTCGAACGTGGCCACGGTCTCGATCACGGTCTCGGCCGTGAACGATGCGCCGACGGCCGTGGCGATCGCGACGGAACTCGACGAGGACACCGGCGTCACGCTCGATTTGCTCGCGGGCGCGTCGGACATCGACGGCGATGCGCTGTCGGTCGTGCTCGGCGACCTGCCGGCCCACGGCGACGTGGTCCTGCACGCGGATGGCACGGCGACGTACACGCCGCACGCGAACTTCCACGGCACCGACAGCTTCACGTTCACCGTGTCCGACGGGCTCGCGACGTCCGCACCGACGGCGGTGTCGCTGACGGTGCGTGCCGTGAACGACGCACCCGTGGCGCAGGCTGATGCGTTCACGCTGCAGGAGGGTGGGTCCGCGCTGCTCGATGTGTTCGCCAACGACGGCGACATCGACGGTGACGCGCTCTCGGCCGTGATCGTGACGGGGCCGCTGCACGGGACGCTCGCGATCGGGGCGGACGGCAGCGTTCGCTACACGCCGACCGGCGAGTATTTCGGCACGGACCGCTTCACGTACCGGGCCTCCGACGGCAACGCGCAGTCGGAGACGGTCGAGGTCGAACTCACCATCAACGCGGCACCGCTCGTCGTCACGACGTTCACGCACGACGCCGACGGCTTCACGGTGCGCTTCAACCACGCGGTCGATCCGTCGGTGATCAACCTGTCGAGCGGACCCGGCGGGGCCGACGCCGACGTGCTGCTCACGGGCCGGCTGGTCGGTGGCGTCGCGGGGACGATCACGCTCGACGACGATCTCCACGGCTTCACGTTCCGCCGCACCGGCGCGGCGCTCCAGTACGACGATTACGTCGTCAGCCTCGCCAGCGGCGTGACCGGCTTCCGCGACGGAGCGGGCGCGCTCGACGGCAATCGCGACGGCACCGCGGGCGATGCGTACGGCACGACGTTCTCCCGCATCGGGACGGGCTCGGCGCAGATCGCCATGCCGGACTTCATGCGCGGACCGGGGCAGGCGGTGAACGTCCCGGCGGTTGCCCAGGGCATTCCGCTGAGCTTCCAGAGCCCGGGCGGCGTGCAGACGCTCGTGATGCACGTCGACTACGACCCGGCACTGCTCTCGATCACCGGGGCGACCCGCGGATCGGGCATGCCGGCCGGTGCGACGCTCCAGTTCGGGACCGGGGTGCTGGCGTCGGGGCTCGCCCGGGCGACGTTCACGATCATCACGGACACCCCGATCGCGGCCGGCAAGGTGACGCTGCTGAACCTCACGGCATTCGTGCCGGCGACCGCGCCGTATGCCCGCAAGGACCTCCTGAAGGTGGGCGTGGCGGCCATCAACGGCGACACGCTGGCACCGTTCCAGGCGCGCGACACGCTGCACGTCGTGGGCTACTTCGGCGATGCCGACGGCGACGCGAAGCTCACGACGCTCGATGTCCAGAAGCTGTCGCGGATCGTGTCCGGGTACGACACGCGATTCGCTGCGTGGCCGCAGGTGAATCCGCTCGTCGTCGCGGACATCAACGGCGACGGGCGGCTCACCGCGATCGACACCAGCCTGCTGCTCGGCAAGGTGCGCGGGCAGGTGCGTCCGGAGATCCCGGACATCCCGCTCGACCTGCGCATCGTGTTCGGCGGACCGGATCCGCTCGTCGACGTGTCGCGCACGCTGTCCGGCCATGTCGGACAGATCGTCACCGTGCCGGTGCGGCTGGACAACGCCGAGTTCCTGGAAGGCGCGGAGTTCACGCTGGCGTACGACCCGGCCGTGCTGGAATTGCGCGAGGTCCGTCGCGGCAGTCTCACGACCGGCTTCGAGTTCTACGCGGAGCAGCTGTCACCGGGTCTTGTCCGGATCGACATGGCGAAGATGGTCGCGCTCGTCGGCGGTCGCGGGTCGCTGCTGGAACTCGACTTCCTCGTCCGTTCCGCGCCGGCTGCCGGCACGGCGCTCGACCTGCAGGCCGCGCGGCTGAATGCGAGCGGCCTCACGCTGACGTACGAACCCGTCGTCGGGGAGGATCCGACCGATGGCTGGATGACGCTGCTGCCGGCGGCGCCGGCGCCGAACGTGATGGACGTCATGGCCGGATTCCCGGGATCGATGATCGATCCGTCGTCGGGCAGATCGTCGGGGACGGGCGTCCAGGTCGACTGGAGCGGCGGGTTCTCCGCAGCGCCGGTCGCTCCACCGCGGACGGAGGTCCGGACCGAGGAGGAATGGCGGCGGACGGCGTGGGCGCGGGATCTCGCGTCACGGCTGACGCCGCGGGCCGATCCGGGCAACGCGCGGGGCGAGTCGACGCTGGCGAACGTGCTGCGTCCGACATCGGGTCGGCCGCGCTGACCCGCGCCGAGGCCGCGGCGGGTGATGTCGCGGCATCGGCGCAGGGCAGGGCGGGCGTGTCGTCCGGGCCGATCGACCCTGCATCGGCGGGGCGCAAACGGAAAGGGCACGGCGTGCGGCTGCCGTGCCCTTCTTCGATGCGGTGGCGCCCGGAGGCGCCGGATCCTGCGGTCAGGCGTGCCGGGCGACCGGCGCTGCGCGCTTGGCAGCGGCCGTCACGGTGCGCGTGGTGGCGCGACCCGCTTCGGTGGCCTGCGTGCGGAGCTTCTTGTACAGCTCCGGACGGGTGCCCTTCAGGAACGACACGACTTCGTAGTCGGCGCGCGAGATCCGCGAGATGTCGATGCGATCGACGTGGACCAGGCGCAGCAGGTGCTGCACCGGCTTCGGCATCGCGCGACCGCTTTCGTAGCGCGAACCGCCGCTCTGCGTGACACCGATCATTCCCCAGAACTGTTGTTGATTGAGCCCCAGCCGACGACGGATTTCCCGCGGGTTGGAGAGCTTGTCCGATGTCTTCATGCGTACCCTCTTGCGAAGAAAATGTGCCGTCGTACCAGTGGACGACGCACGACAGCCCTTTGTCATGGCCACCGGAATGATCTTTCCGGCAGGCCCCGTTACGGACCGGGATCGACTCGTCCGTGAAGGCCGGCGTGTCCCGTGCTTTTTCCTTAACGGCAGGTCGTGCGATCACATGAGGGCGACATTTTCAAGCGGAATGCGAGGGGTCTTCGCGCCGCGGCGGTTTGCCGGTCGGGGGCGCGACGGCTATAGTTCGCGCCTTCTCGGGGTGTAGCGCAGCCCGGTAGCGCGCCTGGTTTGGGACCAGGATGTCGCAGGTTCGAATCCTGTCACCCCGACCAACCGCCGCGACGGTTCCCATCGCGCAGCACTCCGGCAGCGGACTCCGGCTTCGAGTTTCGATCACGTCCGCACCCAATCGCCCGTCTCGTGTTGTTCGCTGTGCCGTCCGCGGTGCGGCGTGGGCGCCCGTAGCTCAACTGGATAGAGCACCGGCCTTCTAAGCCGGGGGTCGGGGGTTCGAGTCCCTCCGGGCGCACCAAAAAGTCGACACCTCCGGCGCCCAGCCTTGCCTTCGGACGGGCTTTTGTTTCATACTCCGCGCCCTTGCCGGGAGCCCCACAGGTTCGCGGCACCGGTGGTGGCTGTAGCTCAGTTGGTAGAGTCCCGGATTGTGATTCCGGTTGTCGTGGGTTCGAGTCCCATCAGCCACCCCAAGATTTCCCGCGGCACCGATTCGCCGCGACACGCAGCGACACCTCCCGTCTGCATTCCCGCCCGCCCGGTGCGTCTCCCCGGGATCCGATGGCGCCCCCCGGTCCGATGTCCCGATGATCCGCATCTCCGAGCTGACCCTGCTGCGCGGTACCAAGCGCCTGCTCGAAGGGGCGAACCTCGCCGTCCATCCGGGCCAGCGCGTCGGCATCGTCGGCCCCAACGGCTGCGGCAAGTCCAGCCTCTTCGCGCTGCTGCGCGGTGAACTCCAGCCCGATGCCGGCGACTGCTCGATCCCCGCGACCTGGGTCGTCGCGCACGTCGCCCAGGAAGTCCCGGTGCTCGATCGCGAGGCGATCGAGTTCGTGATCGACGGTGACGTCGAACTGCGGACCATCGAGGACGACCTCGCCGTCGTCGGCGACGACGGACTCAAGGCTGCCGAACTCCACGCCCGCTACGTCGACATCGGCGGTCATTCCGCCCAGGCCCGCGCCGCAGCGCTGATGGCCGGTCTCGGATTTCCCGATGCCGATCATCGTCGCAAGGTCCGCGAGTTCTCGGGTGGATGGCGCGTGCGGCTGCAACTGGCACGGGCGCTGATGTGCCGGTCCGACCTGCTGCTCCTCGACGAGCCGACGAACCACCTGGACCTCGACGCCGTGCTGTGGCTCGAAGCGTGGCTGCGGGCCTACCGCGGCACGCTGCTCGTGATCTCGCACGACCGGGAATTCCTCGACGCGATCATCCAGGCCGTCTGCCATTTCGATCAGGCGCGCCTGAAGCTCTACACCGGCGACTACGCCGACTTCGAACGTGCGCGCGCCGAGATGCTCTCGCAGAACGAAGCGATGTTCCGCCGCCAGCAGTCCGAGGTCGCGCGGCTCGAGAGTTTCGTGAACCGCTTCCGCGCGAAGGCGACGAAGGCGCGCCAGGCCCAGAGCCGCCTGAAGGCGCTCGAACGCATGGAGCTCGTCGCGCAGATCCACGTCGAATCGCCGCTGACCTTCCAGTTCGCGGACCCCGGCGGTGCGTCCGACCCGCTCCTCGTCCTCGAGAAATGCGCCGCCGGCTACGGCGAAACCCGCATCCTGAACGACATCCAGCTCGCGCTGCGCCCCGGTGCACGCATCGGTCTGCTCGGCCGCAACGGCGCCGGCAAATCGACGCTGATCCGCCTGATCGCCGGTGCGACGGAACCCATCGCGGGCGTCCGCCGGCTCGGGCGCGACGTGCGCATCGGCTACTTCGCGCAGCACCAGCTCGAACAGCTCCGCCCGGAAGATTCGCCGCTCGCCCACGTGACGCGGCTCGATCCGAAGCGGCGCGAGCAGGAACTCCGTGATTTCCTCGGCAGCTTCGACTTCCGCGGCGACGCGGCCCTCGCGCCCGTCGCACCGATGTCCGGCGGTGAGAAGGCCCGGCTCGCACTCGCCCTCATCGCGTACCAGAAGCCGCACCTGCTGCTGCTCGACGAACCAACCAACCACCTCGACCTCGACATGCGCGACGCGCTCACGCTCGCGCTGCAGTCGTTCGCGGGCGCCGTCGTCCTCGTGTCGCACGACCGCGGGCTGATGCGTGCGTCGGCCGACGAGTTCCTGCTGGTGGCCGATGGCGGCGTCCGGCCGTTCGACGGCGACCTCGACGACTACCGGGCATGGCTCGACCGCACGCGCATCGACGCGCAGGCGGCCGAATCACCCAACGCCGAGGCCGACGCCGCGAGCCGCAAGGAACAGCGCCGCGCCGATGCGACCGCGCGCAACAAGCTGTCCGCGCTGAAGCGTCCGCTGGAACAGCGCCTGAAGAAGGTCGAGGCCGAGATGCAGCGAATCGAGCCGGTGCTCGCCGCCCTTGAAACGAAACTCGTCGGCCCCGACATCTACACCGCCGAACGCAAGGACGAACTCAAGGCCAGCGTGCTCGAGCAGGCCGAGCTGAAGGCACGGCTCGCGACGCTCGAAGGCGAGTGGCTCGAGATCCACGAGCAGATCGAGGCCGTCACAGCGTCCGCCTGACCAGGGCCCGCGCACATTGCGGATGCCATCCGGCATCCGCAGGGTCGACAGACTCCGGCTCGACCGGAACTCGCGGCGCGGGTACCGTTCCAACGCGCCGTCGCGGCATGTCCGGCAATTGCCACGTGTCGCGCGACTTCGGTACATCCCAACTTTCAGGAGAGACGCAGTGAAGCGTATTGCGCTGTTCGTCATCACCAACCTCGCCGTCGTGCTGTTGCTGTCCATGACGGCCCGCATCCTCGGTGTCGATCGCTGGCTCACGGCCGGCGGACTGAATCTCGGCGGGCTCCTCGTGTTCGCGGCGCTGTTCGGCTTCGGCGGTTCGTTCATCTCGCTCGCGATGTCGAAGTGGATGGCGAAGCGATCCGTCGGCGCCGTCGTCATCGAGAACCCGCGAGACCAGACCGAGCGCTGGCTCGTCGACACGGTGCGCCGCCAGGCGGAGAAGGCCGGGATCGGCATGCCGGAGGTCGCGATCTACCAGGCGCCCGAGATCAACGCGTTCGCGACGGGCATGAACCGCAACGCGGCGCTCGTCGCCGTCAGCACCGGTTTGCTCAACTCGATGACCGCCGACGAGGCGGAGGCCGTGCTCGCCCACGAGGTGAGCCACGTGGCCAACGGCGACATGGTCACGCTCTCGCTGATCCAGGGCGTCGTGAACACGTTCGTGATCTTCCTGTCGCGCGTCGCGGGCTACGTCGTCGACCGCATGATCCTCAAGAACGATCGCGGCCACGGCATCGGTTTCTTCGTGACCAGCATGATCGCGGAGGTCATCCTCGGCCTGCTCGCGAGCGTCATCGTGATGTGGTTCAGCCGTCAGCGCGAATACCGTGCGGATGCCGGCGGCGCCAGCCTCGCCGGTCGCCAGAAGATGATCGCGGCGCTCGAACGCCTCAAGGCCGCGCACGAACCGACGACGCTGCCCGACGGCATGCAGGCGTTCGGCATCTCCGGTGGCGGCGGCGGGCTGCGTGCACTGCTGACGACGCATCCGTCGCTCGACTCGCGCATCGCCGCGCTCAGGGCCGCGACCGACCGTTGATCGCCGCGCCGCGTACTGCGGCCGGCTCACAGCCTCACCGAAACCCGGTGGCGTTCACGCGCCACCGGGTTTTTTCTTGTCGGCGAGAGCCTGTCGCGTGGTGCTTGCCACGTCGGACGCTGTCCCGCGGATCGTCTCGCCGGCATCGACCGACCGAAGCCCGGTGGAGCGAAAGTGTCACCGGCTCTCCTCGCTGCGAATCGCCGATCGTGTCGTGCGCGCAACCGGACGGTTCGTTCGCGGCGCGTCGCTGGTAGTCTTGCCCCGGGGCGCCGATCGTCGAGCGCCCGAACGGAGATCGTGCCCCAGTGGATCGCATCGAACGCATCATTCTCATCGTGCTGCTGGCGTTGCTCGCCATCGCCTGTTTCCTCGTGCTCCGGCCGTTCGTGTCGGCGGTGCTGTGGGCCGTCATCGTCGCGCTCGCGACGTGGCCGGTGTTCTGCCGCGTCCGGACCGCCGTCCGCGGACGCAACGGCACGGCGGCCGGCCTCATGACGCTCGCGTTCAGCGTCCTCCTGATCCTGCCGCTCACGCTCGGTGGCGTCGCCGCGGTGCACAGCGCGAAGCCGGTGCTCGACCAGGTGCGGCAATGGCTCGATCGCGGCGTGCCCGATCCGCCGGCGTGGGTCGCCGCGCTGCCTGCCGTGGGGCCGTGGCTGAATGTCCGCTGGCAGGCCTTCGCCGATGACGGCAGTCAGCTCGTCCGCGCACTCGCACCGCTCGCGGACCCTGCGCGGGACTGGGCGGTTGCGGCCGCGCAGGGACTGGGGGAGGGCGTGTTCACGCTCGCCGTCAGCGCGCTCGTCGTGTTCTTCCTCTGGCGGGACGGCGAAGTGCTCGCTGCGCGTTTCCGCCGGATGGTCGAGCGCGTCGCCGGTGCGCGTGCGCTCCAGCTCACCGACCTCGCCCACGGGACGATCCGCGGCACCGTCTACGGCATCCTCGGCACCGCGATCGCGCAGGCGATCCTCGCGACGATCGGCTTCGCGCTCGCCGGGGTACCTGGTGCGATCCTGCTTGGCGTCGGCACCTTCTTCCTCTCGGTCGTGCCGATGGGCCCGCCGCTGCTCTGGCTGCCGGCCGTCTTCTGGCTCTACGAGCGCGGCGACACCGGCTGGGCCGTCTTCCTCGCGATCTGGGGTGCTGCCGTCGTGAGCAGCGTCGACAACTTCCTCAAGCCGATCCTGATCAGCCGCGGCTCCAACCTGCCGTTCGTGCTCGTCCTGATCGGCGTGCTCGGCGGCGTGATGGCGTTCGGATTCATCGGCGTCTTCATCGGACCGACGCTGCTCGCCGTCGCCTTCAAGCTGCTCGACGAATGGACGGCGCGTCCGGGCCTTGCGACGGCCATCGAGGAAGAGAAGCGCACGCACGACTGACGCGCGCCGATCGTGGCGTCCGGATACGGGCGCCGCGAGGTCCGGCGGCGTACGCCACGATCCCGCTCTCGAGTTTCCGCGAAGCCTGCCGACAACAGCCGCGTTTCCAACGTCCCCGGGCCATCGCCATGTCCATCGACGCCACCACCGCCATCTCGCCCGTGCTGTCACAGATCCAGACTGCCGCCGCGATCCAGACCGCAGTCGCCCGCAAGACCATGGATGCGCAGAAGGTGGTCGCCGAAGGCCTCGTCTCGCTGATCCCGCCGGCCCCGCCGCTCGCGACGTCCGGCAGCCTCGGCACCCGTCTGAACGTCTTCGGCTGATCCGTCCGGCCGGCCCCGGAATCCCGGGGTCGTTCGTCGCCGCGTGCCGGCGACCTTCCACTACACTCGGGCTCCCCGCCATCCACCCAGGGAACCCGCCAATGGAAGGTCCGCTTCGCAGCGAGAGCCTCGCCGCTCTCCAGGCCCGCGTCGGTACCGAACTGGGCGTGTCCGAATGGACACGCATCGACCAGCAGACGATCGACACCTTCGCCAAGCTCACCGGCGACACGTACTTCATCCACATCGATCCCGAACGCGCTGCGCGCGAGACCCCGTTCGGCGGATCGATCGCCCACGGTTTCCTCACGCTGTCGCTGCTCGCGAACATGGCCTATCAGGTCGTGCCGTCCGTCGAGGGCACGAAGACCGGCGTGAACTACGGATTCAACCGCCTGCGCTTCGTGGCGCCCGTGCCGTCCGGCTCGCGCGTCCGCGGACGCTTCGTCCTGAAGGCGCTCGACGCGCCGCCCGGCCGCTGGCAGGCCACGTGGGATGTCACCGTCGAGATCGAGGGCGGCGCGAAGCCCGCGATCGTCGCGGAGTGGGTGACCGCCGGACTGTTCTGACGCCGCACGCGGTGCGCCGCCGATGCCGCGCGCCGCGTCCGCACCACATCGAAGAAAGCAGAAGGGGAGGAGACCCGACATGACGACGCTGTTCGACCTGACCGGCAAGGTTGCCATCATCACCGGATCGTCCCGCGGCATCGGCCGCGCCATCGCCGAGCGGCTCGCCGAGCACGGCGCGAAGGTCGTGATCTCGTCGCGCAAGGCGGGTCCGTGCGAGGAAGTCGCCGCCGGCATCAACGCCGCGCGTGGCGCAGGCAGCGCGATCGCCGTGCCCGCGAGCATCTCGTCGAAGGACGATCTCGCGAACCTCGTTGCCCGCACGCGCGAAGCCTTCGGCCGTGTCGACATCGTCGTCTGCAACGCAGCGTCGAATCCGTACTACGGCCCGCTCGCCGGCATCAGCGACGACCAGTTCCGGAAGATCCTCGACAACAACGTGATCGCCAACCACTGGCTCATCTCGATGGTCGTGCCCGAGATGATCGAGCGCCGTGACGGTGCCATCGTGATCGTTTCGTCGATCGGCGGCCTGCGCGGCTCGCCGGTGATCGGCGCGTACAACATCTCGAAGGCCGCGGACTTCCAGCTCGCGCGCAATCTCGCGGTCGAGTACGGCCCGCACAACATCCGCGTCAACTGCATCGCGCCCGGACTCATCAAGACCGACTTCGCGCGCGCCCTCTGGGAAGACCAGGAGACGCTCGACCGCTACAACAGCACGACGCCGCTGCGCCGCATCGGCCAGCCCGACGAGATCGCCGGCGTCGCCGTGATGCTCGCGTCGAAGGCGGGTTCGTTCATCACGGGCCAGGGCATCGTCGTGGACGGCGGGGTGACGATCGCGTGAGGATTCGGGTGCGTCCGTCGGCCGGATGCGCCTGCTACGATCGACCGCTCCGAAGAGGCGCGGGATTCCATGCGGATCACCGCACCACCCGTCGCAGGAGTCCGCCGCATGTCGCTGAACATCACACCGCTGTCGAATGCCATCGCGAGGCTGGAGGAAGGGCTGCTCGTCTACTCGCGTGACACCAGCCAGACGCTCATCCGGGACGGTCTCATCCAGCGGTTCGAGTTCACGTACGAGATCGCGCACAAGACGCTGAAACGCCATCTGGAGCAGGTCTCCGCGAACCCCGCGGAGTTCGACGGCATGCCCTTCGCGGATCTCATCCGTTCCGCGAACGAGCGCAGCCTGCTGCGCAGTGACTGGCCGGCGTGGCGTCGCTATCGGGACATGCGCGCGAAGACGAGCCATACGTACGACGAAGCCGTCG
>CAUJJX010000278.1 GCA_963205165.1 Pseudomonadota bacterium
GCAGTGCCCGACGCGACGGCAACCCACCACTCGATGAACTCGTAGAACGCACTGATCGCGAGGCACACGCTCGTCACGAGCACGAACAGCCAGCGGCGACCGTTCACGACGTCGTTGCGGATCAGGATCTCGCGCGCGATCAGCGCGGGCACGGCGCCCTGCATGAAGTGTCCGACACGATCGTAGTAGTTGCGCGCGAGGCCGAAGTGGTCGCGCAGCCAGTCGAACGCCGGGACCTCGGCGTACGTGTAGCGACCGCCGATGCACAGCACGATCGCGTGGAGCGCGATCAGCACGTAGAGCAGCGTCGTGAGTCGCGTCCGCGGATACATCCACACGAGCGCGATCGCGCCGACGACGCCGGGCACGACCTCGAGGAACCACGTGAGGCGATCCTTCGGTGCGATGCCGGACCACACGAGCACCGCGAGGAACGCGAACAGGGACAGCAGGTGGTTCGTGCGGACATTCGGCATCGGCGGGGTCCGGAAGTGGCGTGGATCGGGGGCGCGACGATTCGAGACGCGGCGTGCATCCCGGATGCGAACCGGCGGAACGGACCGCGCCGGCAGTGTAGCCAGCACCCTCGCCGCGGCGCCACCGGCATCGCAGCGTCCTCGTCTGGCATCATCGCGCGCTCGCTCCGCCGTCCTCCTCCGCACCCCGAATGAATTCAGGCGTCGTCCTCGCCCTCGCGGCCTATCTGCTGTGGGGCGCCTTCCCGTTGTACTTCATGCTCGTGAAGTTCGTGCCCACGCCCGAGATGCTCGCGCATCGCGTGCTCTGGTCGCTGGCGTTCGTGGCGATCCTGCTGACGTTCGTGCAGCGCTGGGCATGGTTGCCGAAGCTCGTGCGGCAGCCACGCACGCTGCGCATCTTCGCGCTCAGCGCGGCGCTGCTGTCGATCAACTGGGGGCTGTACTTCTACGCCGTGAGCCACGGCCGCATCGTCGACGCGTCGCTCGGCTACTTCATCAATCCGCTGGTGAGCGTGCTGCTCGGATCGGTCGTGCTGCACGAACGCCTGCGTGCGCCGCAATGGATCGCCGTCGCGTTCGCAGCGGCCGGCGTCGGCTGGCTCACGTGGCTCGCGGGCGACCTCCCGTGGATCGGGCTCGCGATCGCGGGGTCGTTCGCGATCTACGGCCTGCTGCGCAAGACGGCGCCGCTGCCATCGATGGAGGGGCTCGCGCTCGAGACGCTGATGCTGACCCCGATCGCCCTCGGCTACGTCCTGTGGCTGTCGGACGCCGGTGAAAGCTCGTTCGCCGCCGCGGACTCACCGCTGGCGACGCTCGCACTGCTGGCGCTGTCCGGCCCGGTGACGTCGATGCCGCTGCTGCTGTTCGCGGCGGCCGCGCGACGCATCCGGCTCTCGACGCTCGGCGTGATCCAGTACATCGCGCCGTCGATGCAGTTCCTGCTCGCGGTGTTCCTGTTCCACGAACCCTTCGATGGCCACAAGGCCGCGGGCTACGTCGCCATCTGGACCGGGCTCGCGATCTTCACGGTGCACGCGCTCTGGCGGGCGTCGCGTCCGGCTCAGCCCGGCGCTGGTTCGCCCACGCGCGCCAGCGGGTCCTGACGGTAGAAGCGCTTCAGCTGCTCGTAGACGGCCGGATACGCGTCGGCGAGCACGTCGGGCGCCTCGAAGAACTCCTCGCTGACGACCGAGAAGAACTCCGCCGGCGACTCTGCAGCGTACGGATCGATCGCGGTGTTCGCGCGCCGGCGCACGCGCACGCCGAGATCGTGGAAGGCGTCCTCGAAGGCCGACACCCACGCCTTGCGGCTCATGCCCTTGTGGAGCGGCGGGAAGCCGTTCGCGTCGCCGTTCAGCATGTCGAGCTTGTGGGCGAACTCGTGGATCACGACGTTCACGCCGTCGTCGGTGCCGCCGCGTGCGACGTCGGCCCACGACAGCACGACCGGCCCGCGGAGCCACGCCTCGCCCAGGTGACCGACCTTGCCGGTGTGCACGACGCCCGCCTCGTCGGTCCAGGTCTGGACGGGGAAGAACTCGTCCGGGTACACGATCACCTCGACCCAGCCGTCGTAGTACTCGATGCCCAGTTCGAGGATCAGGATGCACGCCTGCACCGCGATCGCGAGCCGCATGTCGTCGTCGAGCGCGTGATCGCCGGCGGCCGTGATCGACTTCGTCGCGAGGAAGAGCCGCACGAGATCGCGGAGCTTCGCGCGCTCGGCGGGCCACAGCGACCGCGTGAAGTGGAAGCGGCGCACGGTGTGGCGCCAGAGATCGTCGTCGAGCGGCGTGCGCGCGATGAGCCGGGCGTGCCGCCAGCGGCGGAAGGCAGCGAACATCAGGACCGGATCACGCGCCGGGTTCGGGCGCGCCGGGCGCCGGCGGCACCGGCAGCACCGCCACGTCGTCGAGATCGAGCGCATCCGATTCGAGGCGTGCGACGTCGCCTGGCGATTCGAGCTCGACCCGCTCGATCTGCGTGAAACGCCGCACGATCTTGTCGCTGCTGATCTGCACCTGCTGCGCGTCGTCGTGCGCCTGGCGGATGTGGTCGGCGAGCTTGCGCATGCGCACGTCGAAGCGCGCGAAGTCCTTGCCGAGCTTGCCCAGCTCGTCCTTGATGACGTGCACCTGCCGGCGCGTCTCCACGTCCTTCATGACGGCGCGCGCCGTGTTGAGCACGGCCATCATCGTCGTCGGCGAGACGATCCAGACGCGACGCTGCATTGCGTGGTCGACGACCTCGGCGTGGTACGCGTGGATCTCGGCGAACACGGCTTCCGCGGGGATGAACATCAC
>CAUJJX010000279.1 GCA_963205165.1 Pseudomonadota bacterium
CGCGATGTGGTGCCGCGCGAGCCGCTCGGCGGCGTCGCCGTCGCCGGCGATCACGGCCTCGAGGATCGCCTCGTGCTGGTCCCAGATGGCCTTCGGCGGCTCGCCGTACTGGAGCACCTCGCCCATCACGCGGCGCAGGTGGCTCCAGTGGATCGCGCTGACTTCCTGGATGAGCGGGTTGCCGGACAGGCCGTACAGGAAATAGTGGAAGTCCATGTCGGCCGCGATCATCCGCGGGATGGATCCGCTCGCGACGGCGGCGCGGCCGCGCTCGATGAAGGCCGGACCCTCGCGCCGCGCGGCATCGCGCCCGCGCTCGGCGGCCTTGGCGCTCGCGAGCCCGTCGATCATCCCGCGGATCTCGTAGACGTTGCGCACGTGCTCGGCGTCGAGCGGCGCGACCATCAGCCCGCGGCCCGGTGCGTCGCGCAGCAGGCCCTGGCTGCGCAGGATCAGCAGCGCCTGCTGCACCGGCTGGCGCGAGACGCCGAGCGTCTCGGCGAGTTCCTCCTGGATCAGCCGGTTGTCGGGGCCGTACTTCCCGGCGGAGATCGCCGACAGGATGGCCTCGTACACCTGGTCGACGAGCGTGGGCTGATGGGGGAGGGAGCGCATGACGGGCGGGCCAGGGTGGTGGCGGACGCCGGAGTATCCGAACTCTGAATTCAGAATGCAACAAACGGGAGAGGGGCAGGGCGTAGATGCCGTGCCTCATGTCCAGCGGCGCGTCTTGTTCTTCGCCCCTCGCGCGCGTGCGGGAGAGGGGCCGGGGGAGAGGGCAAGCCGTCGCGTCGACGATCGCTGTCGGTCGCGCGACGTCCGACCCCTCTCCCTCGTTCCCTCTCCCGCGGGCGGGCGAGGGATGCCTGATGCGAAAGCTGCATCGGATCAGCGCCGCATGCGCGTAATCCGACGCGGACGATCGTGCGGGCGACGGCGTCGGATTACGCGCTGCGCGCCAATCCGACCTGCGCGCTGACCAGACCCACGGGACCGCTCATCCCCGTCATGCCAGCGCAAGCTGGAATCCAGTCCGGCGGTGGCAGTCGCGACGTCCGCTGCTGGACCCCGGCGTTCGCCGGGGTGACGGGACGAGGAATGCCGGGTATCGAAGATCCGGCGGGCAGCGTCACTCTGCGATCCGTGCGAACAGCGCCCGCCATGACTCGGATCACGGTATCCACGAACCCCTTCCATCGCTTGCAGGAATGACGGCGCGGACCTCGCATTCGCCGCGCCCCCGAGGCACCATCCGCGCCCATGCGAATCGACGACATCAGGGCGCTGCTGCGCGCCCGCGGCGCGAAACCCGTCCACGAGGACCTCGTGCTCCGGGCGTGGGTGAACGCGCTCCCGCTCGACAGCGGACGCCGGCGTCCCGAGAGCTTCCTGCCGGCGCAGCTCCGCGCCGAACTGGCCGACGTCGCCGACGAACTCGCGGCGCTCGCGCGCGTGCGGTCCGAGCATCCCGGCGAGGACGGCTCCGTGCGGCTCCTCGTCGATCTCGCGGACGGCCAGGCCGTCGAGAGCGTGCTGCTGCCGCGCGGCGGGCTGTGCGTGTCGTCGCAGGTCGGTTGCGCCGTCGGCTGCGTGTTCTGCATGACGGGCCGCGAAGGGTTGAAGCGCCACGTCGGCAGTGCGGAGATCGTCGCGCAGGTGGCGGTCGCGCGGTCGCGGCGCGAAGTGAAGAAGGTCGTGTTCATGGGCATGGGCGAGCCTGCGCACAACCTCGACAACGTGCTCGACGCGATCGACCTGCTCGGCACGGCCGGCGGCATCGGTCACAAGAATCTCGTGTTCTCGACGGTCGGTGACCCGCGCGTCTTCGAGCGCCTGCCGCTCGGCCGCGTGAAGCCGGCGCTCGCGCTGTCGCTGCACACGACGCGGGCCGACCTCCGTGCGCGCCTGCTGCCGCGCGCACCGCGCATCGATCCCGCGGACCTCGTCGAACTCGGCGAGCAGTACGCGCGCGCGACGAGCTATCCGATCCAGTACCAGTGGACGCTGCTCGAAGGCGTGAACGACACCGACGACGAGCTCGACGCGATCGCGCGGCTGCTCGCCGGCAAGTACGCGGTAATGAACTTCATCCCGTTCAACGCCGTCGACGGGCTCGATTTCGCGCGCCCCTCGTGGGACCGCGCCGAGGCGATGGCGAAGCAGCTCCACCAGCGCGGCGTTCTCACGAAGCTGAGGCAGTCGGCCGGTCAGGACGTCGACGGCGGCTGCGGACAGTTGCGGGCGCGGGCGCTGGGGGCGACGGGACGCGCCGCGGCCTGACTTCCGGATCGCGCGTCGCCCGACCGATCGGTCCGCCGACGTCAGTTCGCCGGTTCCAGCCGGATCACCGTCAGCTGCCCCTTCACCTTGTCGATCGCGACGCGCACGGTGTCGCCCGCCTTCACGCCCGCCGCGAGCTTCGGGTCCGCGAGGCGGAACACCATGGTCATGCCGGGCATCTCGAGATTCGGGATGTCGTCGTGGCGCAGCGTGATGCGGCCGGTGGTGACGTCGAGCTTCTTCACCTCCGCCCGGACCCAGGGGATGGCGGATGCCGCGGTGGCGGTGTCGTCGGCGGCGAACGTCGCCGGGGCATGGGGCAGCGCGAGCGCCAGGGTGAGTGCGAGCAGCCGTTGCTTCATGGTGCCTCCGGGGTGATCGGTGGATTGGCATTCGGTGCGGTCGTGCCGTCGTCGTCGCGCACGGGCGCTTTCCGGTGCCCGCGACGATGCATCAGGAGATACGCCGCGGGAATCACGAGCATCGACAGCAGCGGCGCGGACACCATGCCGCCCAGCATCGGCGCGGCGATGCGCTGCATGACCTCCGACCCGGCGCCGTCGCCCCACATGATCGGCAGCAGGCCGCCGAGGATCACCGCGACCGTCATCGCCTTCGGACGCACGCGCAGCACGGCGCCCTCGTGGATCGCGGCGACGAGGGCGCCATCGTGGTCCACGTCGGCAGCACCGCGATGGCGGGTCCACGCGGACTTCAGGTAGATCAGCATCACGACGCCGAATTCCGCGGCGACCCCGGCCAGTGCGAGGAATCCGACGGCCGTCGCCACCGAGAACGCGTGGCCGAGCGCCCACACGCACCAGATCCCGCCGACGAGCGCGAACGGCACCGTTGCCATCAGGAGCAGCGCTTCGCCTGCGCTGCGCAGGGTGAGGTAGAGCAGCAGGAAGATGATGCCGAGCGTCACCGGCGTGACGAGCTTCAGCCGCGCCGTCGCGCGTTCGAGGTACTCGAACTGCCCGGCCCACGAGATCGAGTAGCCGGGCGGGAGCTTCACGGCGCGTTCGACGGCGGCCTGCATCTCGTGCACGGCGGAACGCAGGTCGCGTCCGCGCAGATCGACGTAGACCCAGCCCGATAGCCGCGCATTCTCGCTGCGGAGCATCGGCGGACCGTCCTCCACCGCGAGTCGCGCGATGTCGCCGAGCCGGATCCGCGCACCCATCGGCGTGAGCAGCGGCAGCGCACGGAGCTGTTCGACGGAATCGCGCAGCTCGCGCGGATAGCGCACGTTGATCGGGAAGCGGCTGCGGCCCAGCACCATCTCGCCGACGTTCTCGCCGCCGATCGCGGACGTCACGAACGACTGCACGTCGTCGATGTTCATGCCGTAGCGGGCGGCGGCGCGCCGGTCGATGTCGACGTCGATGTAGCGTCCGCCCGTCAGCCGCTCGGCGAGCGCGGACGTCACGCCGGGCACCGTCTTCGCGACGTCGGCGATCTGCGCTGCCAGCCGGTCGATCTCCGCGAGATCCGGCCCCGCGACCTTGATGCCGACGGGGCTCTTGATGCCCGTCGCCAGCATGTCGATGCGGTTGCGGATCGGTGGCACCCAGATGTTCGAGAGCCCCGGTACCTGCACGACGCGATCGAGCTCCTCGACGAGCTTGTCGGGCGTCATGCCGGGTCGCCATTCCGCGCGCGGCCGGAAGCGGATCGTCGTCTCGAACATCTCCAGCGGCGCCGGATCGGTCGCGGTGTCGGCGCGGCCGGCCGAGCCGAAGACCCACGCCACCACGGGCACGGTGCGGATCATCCGGTCGGTCTGCTGAAGCAGCTCTGACACCTTTGCTGCGGACATGCCCGGCAGCGCCGACGGCATGTAGAGCAGGTCGCCTTCGTCGAGCGGCGGCATGAACTCGCCGCCGAGGCGCGACAGCGGCACCCACGTCGCGGCGAGTGCGAGCGCCGCAACGACGAGCGTCGCGACGGGGAAGCGCAGCACGGCCGCGAGCACGGGTTCGTACAGGCGGACCAGGATCCGGTTGAGCGGATTGCGCTGCTCGCCCGGGATGCGTCCGCGGATCAGGTATCCCATGAGCACCGGGACGAGCGTCACGGCGAGCCCGGCCGACGCCGCCATCGCGTACGTCTTCGTGAACGCGAGCGGTGCGAAGAGGCGTCCTTCCTGCGCTTCGAGGGCGAACACCGGCAGGAACGAGAACGTGATGACGAGCAGCGAGAAGAAG
>CAUJJX010000280.1 GCA_963205165.1 Pseudomonadota bacterium
CGGCCAAGAGCGGTCCTTCCGGACCGCTCCCAAAACCCGCCCGCCGCGCACCGGCGAAAGTCGGTGTTCGGCCGCGAGTGGCTGCCGGTTCGTTCAGCCTTGCCGGGCGGCATTCGGCCTTGCTTAAGATGCGTGGAATGAACGAGCGCACCCTGGGGAGCATCGAGGCCGTGGACCGTCCGGCACGGCGGGACCGGCCCGCCTTCGACCCGGAGCTCCGCGCGGGTTTGGCGATCGTAGGGGGAATGTTTCCACCAACCATCACCAGCGACCTGATCGACTTCATGCGTGTGTCCTACGCGGGGCCGTCTGTGGACACGCTGATCGGTGGGCGAAGCATCTGCTGCGAGGAACGGGTGTTTGAAGGGTACGAGGGACACGCGCTCAAGGCATCTGTCTTCCGTCACGAGCGGGCTTCCGGGCTGCGCCCCGGCGTCCTCTTCGCGCACTCCGGCGGGCTAATGTTCGGCGATCGGTTCAGCGGGCTGGACCGGATGATCGATTTCGTCGAACTTCTGGGGGTCGTGCTCGTGTCGATCGAGTACCGACTCGCGCCCGAGCATCGCGACCCGTATCCGCGCGAAGACGTGTACGCGGCGCTGGAGTGGATGGCGTCGCACGCGGAGTCGCTCGGCGTGCGTCTCGATCGGCTGCTGATCGCCGGCGCCAGCGCCGGAGGCGGACTCGCCGCCGGTGTGGCCCTCGCAGCGCGCGATCGCGGCGGGCCCCGTCTGTGCGGTCAGCTGCTCGACTACCCGATGCTCGACGACCGAGGCCTCACGAAGTCCACTCGGCAGTTCGACGGGATCGGCGTCTGGGATCGCGTCAGCAACGAGACCGGGTGGAGCGCGCTGCTCGGCGACGCGCGCGGTGGACCGGACGTGTCGGTGTATGCCGCGCCGGCCCGTGCGACCCAGCTTCACGATCTGCCGCCCGCGTTCCTCGACGTCGGTAGTGCCGAGATATTCCGGGACGAGACCGTCGCCTATGCGGACGCCCTGTGGAACGCCGGTGGGGACGCCGAGCTGCATGTCTGGCCGGGTGGCTTCCATGCGTTCGATATCTTCGCGCCACACACCGCACTGTCGCGCGGCATGATCGCCACGCGGAGTGCATGGATGTCGCGCGTGCTGGGGGACTGAGGGCGGTATGCAGGAACTGCTGGCTCGACTAAAGGCCCTCGATCCCAACGCCAGCCTGGCGTTGAGGATCATTGCCTGCTTCGACGAATTGGTTCGGGGCGGGGTCAACATTCACGGACTGCTCGGTGCTGCGGCCTCGCTGTCAGGCTGTGTGGCGGGCTACGCGGGCCATGAATCGGCGCGCACGCTGCGCGTTTCGCCAGGCGGCGAGGTTCTCAAGGACGGCGGAGTCGAGAAGCGGGTCGGCGCACTCGAAGCCGACGGCATGACGGTCTGGCTGGAGCGCGACGGGCCGGCCCGCGTGAACGACCGGATGATCCTCGAGCGTCTGGCGCTCGCGCTGGCGATCCGCAGCGGGCACACGGCGGAGGATCCGTTGCGTCGGCTTGGCGATCTGCTCGACGCCAACGTCGACGTGGAGCAGCGCCGCGCGGCCGCCGCGAAGCTCGGATTGGCGCCGCGGCAGAAGTACCGCGTCGCCACCTTGCCGCTCTTCGCGACGTGGAACCAGCACCGCGAACTGCTGGAGGATGTGGTGCACACGCGCTTCGGTCCGCTGCACGTCTGCGTGCTGCGCGCCGATGTGAAGCAGATCGACGCCAGCCCCTGCGGCATCGGGGTGGCGACGGGAGTCGACGACCTCCACCGGTCGTTCGCGACCGCGCTCGTGAGCCTGCGCCTGTGCGCCATTCCCGAGGTCCCGGTCGTCGTCGCCGACGACTACGGCGGGCTGGTCGATCTCCTGGCCCAGTGCACGATCGATCGACCCTTGCTCGACGTCGAGGAACTCGAGAGCGTGATGCAGCACCCCTGGGCCGCACAGACTTTGGATGCGCTGCTTCGCTCGGCCTCCATCCGCGACGCGTCGCGCATCGCCGGCGTCCACCACAGCACGATGCAGGCGAGGCTGGAGACGATCCGCGGTCTGCTCTCGTTCGACCCCATGGACGGCATCGGCCGCACCCGGGTAGGGCTCGCGTTTCTGGCTTGGCGCGTTCGGCATTCGACTGCGCTCGACCTCCCGCCACCCACCGGCCGCTAGGGTCGACCGCCAACTGGCGGGATGCGCCCGCCCCCCGGCGCGCCGGGCGGCGGTTACCGGCGTTCGGTTTGGTTGTTACCTTCCCGTCGTCACAGGCACGTCGCTGGAGCTGCATTCCGTCGGGTCCTCGGCCCGAGCACACCCATCCTGCACTCTGGCGCCGGTCCCGCGGCGGAGACCCAATCAAATTGGAGACAACATGACAGACCTGAAGAAAGCGATCGACACCGTGCTCGACGGCGTCACCACGGGCACGCCGCGCGTGCCCGGGGTATCGGCGGCGGTGACCGACCGCCGCGGCACGATCTACGAAGGCGCTCGCGGCGTCCGCAACACCGGGAGCGGGGAACCGTTCCAACCCGACACCGTGTGCGCGATCTTCTCGACCACCAAGGCCATCGCCGGCACGGCGTGCCTGCAACTGGTCGAGGAAGGCCTGCTCGACCTCGACGCGCCCGCCAAGGAGTACGTGTCCCAGTTGGGGGACATCATGGTGATAGAGGGCTTCGGCGCCGACGGCAAACCGAAGCTGCGCCCCCCGCGTCGCGACGTGACCACGCGCCATCTGCTCACGCATACCGCCGGCTTCACCTACGACTTCTTCAACGAAACGTACACGCGCTTGGCGAACGAGCAAGGCCAGCCCTGGGTGGTCGATGCGTCGTGGAAGTCGATCAAGACACCGCTGCTGTTTGATCCGGGCGAACGCTGGGAGTACGGCAGCAACATCGACTGGGCCGGCATGGTGGTGGAGGGCATCACCGGCAAGCGCCTCGGCGAAGTCATGCGGACGAGGATCCTCGATCCACTCGGCATGACCGACACCGCGTTCACGATGACTCCCTCGATGCAGTCCCGACAGGCCACGATCCACGCGCGCGAGGATCGCGACGGCTCGCTGATCCCGCTCAACGGGGTCACGTTGCCGCAGGATCCGGAAGTCCACATGGGAGGGCACGGCCTCTACGGCACCGCGTCGGACTACGTGAAGTTCATCCGCATGTGGCTCAACGACGGGCGCAGCGACAGCGGAGAGCAGATCCTGCGACCCGAGACCGTCGAGATGGCGTCCCGCAATCATCTGCCGAAGGGGATGCACATCAAGATGCTGCCCGGCGTCGGTGCCACCTCGACGGCGGCCTCGATCCTGCCGGTGTCCAAGCCGCGCCTGTCCAACGACGCGGAGTTCTTCCCCGGCATGCCCAAGACCTGGGCGCTTACGTTCATGATCAATGAGGAGGCCGCGCCCACGGGCAGGCCCGCCGGCGCACTGGCCTGGGCCGGCCTCGCCAACCTCTACTACTGGATCGACCGTGCGAACGGCGTCGGTGGCTATTGGGCGACCCAGATCTTCCCGTTCGCCGATCCGACGTCCGTGGCAGGCTTCCTAGCGATGGAGAAGGCGACGTACCAGCACGCAACATTGCGCGCGCGCTGAGAAGAACCGGAGCCCAACTCGCCGCGGCGCTTGACCATTGGCGACGCAGTTGACTGGCATTCAGCTCACCAGTTCCGGGATG
>CAUJJX010000281.1 GCA_963205165.1 Pseudomonadota bacterium
CGCTGGTGGCGCCATTCGTATTCCCGGAATCCGTCGCGCAGCTCGCCGATCATGAGCAGCGCGAGCGCCTTGTCCCAGTGCGTGTCGGCGTTGTCGGGTTCGAGATCCTCGGCGACGGAGAGCGCGAGGAGCTGCTGGTCGGGCCGGCCGTAGGCCGACAGCGCCGCGGCGAGATTCGTCAGCGCCGGACGACTGCGCGGTGCGAGCTGCACGGCCTCGCGATACAGCGGCAGCGATTCCTCGATGCGGTCCTGCTCGCGCAGGAGGTTCGCGTAGTTGCCGAGCATGTCGGCGTAGTCGGGTTTCAGCGCGAGGCCGCGGCGGTACGCGAGATCGGACAGCGCGTTGCGTTGCGTGCGACGCAGAGCCACGGCCCAGACATTCCACGCATCGGGGCGCGCGCAGCCGGCGTCGATCAGCGCTTCCACGCGATCGGCGGCGACTTCGGGCTGATCGGATTCGAGCGCCGTGATCGCCTGCTGCAGGCCGGATTCCTCGGCGGCGCGGCGCGCGCGTTCGCCCTGCCCGAGCGGCGCGACCTCGACGAGCTTCGCTTCCCAGTCGCGGACGAATCCGGACGTGTCGAACAGCGGCGCGGCGTATCGCGTCGCCGCGATCTTCGCGACGAGTGCCTCGCGACGCTTCGTGTCGCGGGCGAGTTCTACGGCCAGCGCGACGTACGCATCGGTGTCGCGGACGATCAGTTCGGGCAGACCGGCCGCCTTCAGCAGGCTCGCGCCGACGCGCGTCGCGAAGGTCCTGCCGGGGCACGTGATCGCGGGCAGTCCTGCCCACAGCGCGTCGCTCATCGTCGTGTGCGCGTTGTAGGCGAACGTGTCGAGGAAGAGATCCGCGAGGCGATGCCGCGCGAGGTGCGCCGACTTCTTCGCACGCGGCGCGAAGACGAGGCGATCGGGGTCCACGCCGGCCGCCGACGCTGCGGCGCGCAGGTTGCGGCGCGCGGCCTCGTAGCCGTCGATGAGCCAGAGCACGCTCCCCGGGACATCCTTCAGGATGCGCATCCACGCGGCGAACACCGCGGGGTCGATCTTGTAGTGCGCGCAGAAGCAGCAGAACACGACTGCCTGCTCGGGCAGCCCGGCTTCGCGGCGGGTCGGCGCGACGGCGTCGATCGCCTGCTCGTCGTCGTTCGGCTGGTACGTGCCGGGCATGTACATCGGGCGTTCGCTGTAGTGCGAACGCGCCGACGGCGGGACGACCGTCGCATCGACGACGGCGTGATCGATGAACGTCGCGCCCATGCTGCCGGGGTAGCCGAGCCACGCCACCTGCACGGGGGCAGGGCAGTACGCCAGGATCCCGGTGCGGGCCTCGCGGGTGTAGCCCTTGAGGTCGACGAGCACGTCGATCTGGTCGGCGTGGATGCGCGCGGCGGCGTCGCGATCGGTCAGCGTCGCGAGATCGACGAAATGCTCGACCTCGCTGCGGATGCGGGCGCGGTAGTCCGAGCCGTCCTCCGGACCGTACGAGTAGGCGAACACCTCGAAGCGTGCGCGGTCGTGGCGCTTGAACATGCCGAGCATCAGGTGCGCGGTCGCGTGATCGTGGAAGTCGGCGGAGAGATAGCCCACGCGGATGCGCGCATGGCTGCCGGTCCACGGATGCGTCTCGTACGGCGTGATGCCGCGCGACACGAAGCTCGCGAAACGGCGCGCGATCGTGAGCTGCTCGCCCTCGTCGATCGCGCCGGGGTACGCCGTGAACGGGAACGGCAGGGCCGGATACCCGTCGCCGGCAGCGGCGACGGCCGGGGCCAGCAGTTCGCGATCGAGGGTGTCCCGGCCGCGCCAGTCGCACAGCTTCTGGCGCAGCGCGAACGTGTAGACGTAGGCGCTCGGATCGGTCGCGTAGTCCGGCGCGGCACGTTCCAGATAGGCGAGCGCTTCGTCGACCTGGTCGAGGCGGGCGAGCGCCGTGCCGAGGTTCACCCACAGCGCGCGCTCGGTCAGCCCGAGGCGTTCGGCGTCGCGCAGCGCGGCGAGGGCCGGCGTGTTCTGGTTGATCCGCAGCCGGTTGAGGCCGAGGTGGAACTTGACGACCGCGTTCTCCGGCAGGAGCCCTTCGAGGCGCTGATACAGGACGGCGAGCGCGCGGAAATCCCCGGCCTGTTCGAGCACCTGGGCGCCTTCGAGCAGGAAGCCGGCGTTGTCGAGTCCGTCGGGCAGCGAGTGCTGGAAGGCCGCGCGGGCCTCGTCCCACCGACCGGCTTCGCGGAGTGCCCGGATGCGGCCGGTCTGGCGTTCGACGTTGCGGGGGTCGACGGCGGCGAGCCGCTGGGCAGCGTCGAGGGCGAGGTCGGAACGCTTCTGGCCGGGGGCGACGCGAAGCACCTGCTCCAGTGCGCCGGTGTGCGCCGGCTGGCGTTCGAGTGCACCGGCATAGGCTTCGAGCGCGCCGGGGGCATCGCCGGCATCGAGCAGGGCATTGCCGAGGTTGAACCAGACGTCCGCATGGCCCGCGTGGGTCACGAGCGCCCGGCGGTAGCAGTCGGCGGCGACGCGGGGGTCACCCAGCGCGCGTTCTGAGATCCCCAGGAGGAACCACGTCTCGCCGTCGGTCGGATGGTCGGCGAGCCGCCCCCGCGCCAGACGGGCAGCGCCCGCGTGATCGCCGGCGGCGATCGCTTCGAAGATGTCTCTTGTCCCGGTCTCGGTCATTGTTCTGCGCACTGGTCGTTGGGTCCAATGGCGTGCGCATCATCGTGCCGGTCCTTCCTGCCGCCCCCGGCAGTCCGGGAGCATGGACCCGGGCGAAAAGGACGCGCGCGCACCCTCCCGAGCCTTTACGGCCCGGGAGGGTGCGCGCTTGAGGGATTGCGGCTGGCGGGGGCTCGCGCCCCCGTCCGTCACCAGCGGATGTCGCCGCTGTCGAGACCGTTCGCTGGCACCCCGGCGAGGTTGATCTTCATGTCGGTGATGCCGTTGCCATCGGTGTCCACCTCGAGCACCCCGGCCGTCCGCATGATCGCGTGGGCCGTGCCGCCGTTGGCGAACGCCGTCGGATCGGTCACGAGGGAACCGCTGCCACCCGTGATCGCGTTCAGGTCGATCCTGTCCGCCCCGCCCGCACCCGCCGCGAACCCGGTGATCGTATCCACCACCGAGGTGTTGGAGTCGTTCACCGCCGTGAAGATGAAGACGTCGGCACCGGAACCCGCCGTGTAGTTGTCGGCCCCGCCGCCGCCCGTGACGCTGACGCCGATGTTGCCGCTGAACACGAAGGTGTCCGAGGACGCCGTCCCGACGACCGTCTCGACGTTGGACACGTTGATCGCGCCGGACGACAGCATGGTGACGCTGTCCGCGCTGCCCGTGCCGACGACCGTCTCGACCGCGGAGACCGAGATCGCGCCGGACTGGAGCATCGTGACCTTGTCGGTGACGGCACTCGATCCGATGACCGTCTCGACCGCCGAGACCGCGACCGTGTTCGAGAGCATCCGGACGGAATCCCCGTTGCCGGAGGTTCCGATCACGGTGTCGACCAGCGTGACCGCGAGGCTGCCGCCACTCAGGGTCGTGACGATGTCGCCCGTGCCCGTCGTGCCCATGACCGTCTCGATGTTGCTGACGACCAGACTGCCGGTCGACAGCATCGACAGGGAGTCGGTCCCCGAGGAACCCAGCACCGTCTCGATCCTGGAGATCTTCAGGCCGGCACTCGCGCCGAGCAGCGACACGATGTCGGTACCGCTCGATCCGATGATCGTCTCGACCGCGGAGATCGCGTAGCTGTCCGCTGCCAGGAGCCTCACCGACTCGTTGATCGCCGAGGTCCCGAGCACCGTCTCGATCTCGGAGACCGAGACAGCACCCGCGCCGCGCATCTTCAGCACGTCGGTCCCCGCGGAACCGATCACCGACTCGACGAGGGACATCGCGACGGTACCTTCCGACAGCAGCCTCACCGTGTTCACG
>CAUJJX010000282.1 GCA_963205165.1 Pseudomonadota bacterium
CGACCGGCAATCCCGCACGCTTTCGGGTGGCGAAGTCCAGCGGATCAATCTCGCGACGGCGCTCGGCACGTCACTCGTCAACACGCTCTTCGTGCTCGACGAACCGTCGATCGGCCTGCATCCGCGCGACATGGGCCGCGTGATCGGCGTGATGCAGAAGCTCCGCGACGCCGGCAATTCGCTCGTCGTCGTCGAACACGATCCGCAGGTGATGCAGGCCGCGGACCGCATCCTCGACATCGGCCCCGGACCCGGTGAACGCGGCGGCGAGATCGTCTTCTTCGGCACGCCCGCCGAGATGCGCGCCGACACGCATTCGCTCACGGCCGACTATCTCGCGGGACGCAAGCGTGCCGACGCCGGCATCGCGCCGATGCCCACGCGCGCCGACCAGCCGGGCATCGCGATCGTGGGTGCCACCGAGCACAACCTGAAGAACGTCGACGTGCGCTTTCCGCTCAACCGGCTGACGTGCGTGACGGGCGTGTCGGGCTCGGGCAAGTCGACCCTCGTGCAGGACATCCTCCACCCCGCGCTGCTGCACGCAAAGGGCAAGCAGACCGAGACGCCCGGCGCCCATCGCGCGCTCGTCGGCCACGAGCAGGTGCGGGTCGTCGTGTTCGTCGACCAGTCACCGATCGGCAAGACGACACGCTCGAACCCCGCGAGCTACGTCGGCGCGTTCGACGCGATCCGCAAGCTGTTCGCCGACGCGCCGGTCGCGAAGGAACGCGGCTACACGGCCGGCACGTTCAGCTTCAACGCAGGCGACGGCCGCTGCCCCACATGCGGCGGCAACGGCTTCGAGCACGTCGAGATGCAGTTCCTGTCGGACGTCTACCTGCGCTGCGCCGACTGCGACGGCACGCGCTACCGCGCCGAGATCCTGGAAGTGCGATACCAGGACCGCCACATGGCGCAGGTGCTCGACATGACCGTCTCGGAGGCCGTCGCGTTCTTCGCGGGCCGCAAGGACGTCATCACGCGGCTGCAGCCGCTCGTCGATGTCGGCCTCGAATACGTGCGGCTCGGCCAGCCCGTGCCGACGCTGTCGGGCGGCGAGGCGCAGCGCCTCAAGCTCGCCGGCCATCTCGCGGAAGCCGCGTCGGGCAAGGCCGAACCGACCCTCTTCCTGTTCGACGAACCGACGACCGGACTCCACTTCGACGACACCGCGAAACTCCTGCGCGCCTTCCGTCGGCTGATCGCGAGCGGCCATTCGCTGATCGTGATCGAGCACAACCTCGACGTGATCCGCGCGTCCGACTGGATCATCGATCTCGGACCGGAAGGCGGTGACGCCGGCGGCGAACTCGTGATCGCGGGCACCGTGCGCGAGGTCATGGCGTGCGCGCGTTCGTACACCGGTGTCGCGCTGAACGAATACGAAGCGTCGCTCTCGCCGGCGCGCCACGCCGCCGAAGCCGCGATGGTCTACACGCCGGTCGCACGACGCACCGGCCCGCGCGCGATCCAGGTGCAGCACGCCCGCGAGCACAACCTGAAGAACGTCGATGTCGAGATCCCGCACCACCGGTTCACGGTCGTCACGGGCGTGTCCGGCTCGGGCAAGTCGACGCTCGCGTTCGACATCATCTTCGCGGAGGGCCAGCGGCGTTATCTCGAATCGCTCAACGCATACGCGCGGCAGTTCGTGCAGCCGGCGTCGCGACCGGACGTCGACGCGATCCTCGGGATCCCGCCGACCGTCGCGATCGAGCAGCGCACGAGCCGCGGCGGCCGCAAGAGCACGGTCGCGACGCTGACCGAGCTGTACCACTTCCTGCGGCTGCTCTACATGAAGCTCGGCGTGCAGCACTGCCCGGACGACGGCACGCCGATCGAGCCGCAGAGCGTCGAGAGCATCGCGGCACGCATCCTCCGCGACCATCGCGGCCGGCACGTCGGCCTGCTCGCGCCGCTCGTGATCGCGCGGAAGGGCCTCTACACCGACCTCGCGAAATGGGCGCGCGGCAAGGGCCACACCCACCTGCGCGTCGACGGCGAGTTCCTGCCGACGGCGAAGTGGCCGCGCCTCGACCGCTTCAAGGAACACACGATCGAACTGCCCGTCGCGGACTTCGTCGTCGACCCCGCGAACGAGGCGCAGGTACGCGAAGCGCTCGACGCCGCACTCGCGCACGGCAAGGGCGTCGTCCACCTGATGGAACCGCTCGACGGGCTGCTCGACGGCAGCGCGCAGGTGCGCGAGCACGTCTTCTCGACGACGCGCGCGTGCCCGACGTGCAGCCGCAGCTTCCCCGAGCCCGATCCGCGGATGTTCTCGTTCAACTCGAAGCACGGCTGGTGTCCGAAGTGTTTCGGCACGGGCCTGCAGCTCAAGGGCTTCGACGCGGAGCAGACCGGTGAAGAGATCGGCTGGAACGATTGGTTCGAAGGCGAGGAAACCGCGTGCCCGACGTGCGACGGCAGGCGGCTGAATCCGGTGGCGCTCGCGGTGCGCTTTCGCGAGAAATCGATCGCGGACCTCACGTCGCTTCCGGTGGCGGGCGTCGAGGATTTCTTCCGCGACCTCACGCTCGACGGCCGTGCACTCGAGATCGCGCGCGACATCCTGTCGGAGCTGCGCACGCGGCTCTCGTTCCTCGGCGACGTCGGGCTGGGCTATCTCGCGCTCGACCGGTCCGCACCGACGCTGTCGGGCGGCGAGGCGCAGCGCATCCGGCTCGCGGCGCAGCTCGGCTCGAACCTGCAGGGCGTCTGCTACATCCTCGACGAACCGACGATCGGCCTGCATCCGCGCGACAACAAGGTGCTGCTCGACACGCTCGAACGCCTGCAGACGAAGGGCAACACGCTGATCGTCGTCGAGCACGACGAGGACACGATCCGCCGCGCGGACTACGTTCTCGACCTCGGCCCCGGCGCGGGCACGCGTGGCGGACGCGTCGTCGCCGCCGGCACGGCCGACGAGCTGATGGCCTGCCCGGAGTCCGTCACAGGTCGCCTGCTCCGCGCACCGCTGCGCCATCCGATCGCGCCGCGCCGCGCTGTCGACGACTCGATGCCCGCCATCGAACTGCTCGGCGCGACGCTGCACAACCTGCGCGACGTCGATGCGCGCATCCCGCTCGGCCGGCTCACGGTCGTGACGGGCGTCTCGGGCTCCGGCAAGTCGACGCTCGCCCGCGACGTCCTGCACGACAATCTCGCCGCGATCGTCGGCGCACGCAACGCGAAGCACGACGACCCGGCGCCGTCGGGCTGCCGCGAGATCCGCGGGATCGACGCGATCGGCCGCGTGCTCGAAGTCGACCAGACGCCGATCGGCAAGACGCCGCGCTCGTGTCCGGCGACGTACGTCGGTTTCTGGGACGCCATCCGCCAGCTCTACGCCGGCACGACGGAAGCGCGGATGCGCGGCTTCGCGGCCAACCGGTTCTCGTTCAACACGGGCGCGGGGCGCTGCCACGAATGCGAAGGCCAGGGGCTGAAGAAGATCGAGATGAGCTTCCTGCCCGACGTGAAGGTCGTCTGCGATGCGTGCAACGGACAGCGCTTCAACCCGGAGACGCTCGCGGTGCGCTATCGCGAGAAGTCGATCGGCGACGTGCTGAAGATGAGCGTCGACGACGCCGTCGACTTCTTCTCGGCGCACGGTGCGATCCATCACGCACTGCGACTCCTGCAGGACGTCGGGCTCGGCTACCTGACGCTCGGGCAGCAGAGTCCGACACTGTCCGGCGGCGAGGCGCAGCGGATCAAGCTCGTGACCGAACTCGCGAAGGTGCGTCCGGAAGCCGACGACGCGGCGGTCCGTCCCGGCCGTGGCGGCGCACGGAAGCACACGCTCTACGTCCTCGACGAACCGACCGTCGGCCTGCACATGGCCGACGTGGAAAAGCTCGTGCTTGTGCTGCACCGCCTGGTCGGCGCGGGCAACACGGTCGTGGTGATCGAGCACAACCTCGACGTGATGGCCGAAGCCGACTGGATCATCGACCTGGGGCCGGAAGGCGGATCGGGCGGCGGCGAGGTCGTCGCGCTCGGCACGCCGGAATCGCTCGCGCGGCAGACCGCCCGATCGCACACGGCGCGGGTGGTGACGGAATTCCTGGCGGAACGCGGAACGGACACGACGAGACACGGATGAAGACAGCACGACGACGGATTGCCGACGCCCGCGGGGCGACCATTGCCGGGACGCACGACCGATGAGTGGCGGCTTTCGTCGATTCATGACCGTGTTAGCGGTCGCGGCCGTTGCGCTCGTCGCGGCGCTCGGCATCACCGGGTACGTCGTCGATCCTTACCAGATGCACTCGTCCGCGGATCACGCGCGCGCACATCCCGGATCGCCGATGGACCAGTACTCGGCGTGGGGCAAGACACACGCGATCTGGAAGCTGCGGCCCGCGATCTTGTACCTCGGGAGTTCCCGGGTCGAGATCGGGCTGCCGGTGAAGCACCCCGCGTTCGGCGACGCGGTCGTGTTCAACGCGGCGCTGTCCGGTGGAACCCTCGGG
>CAUJJX010000283.1 GCA_963205165.1 Pseudomonadota bacterium
AGTCGCGATGCCCGCTGCTGGACCCCAGCGTTCGCTGGGGTGACGGGATGAGGAATGCCGGATACCGAAGATCCAGCGGGCTGCGCCACTCCGCGATGCGTCAGAACAACCCCTGCCTTGACTCGGATCACGGTATCTACGAAAACGACCCCAGCGCCCGCTCCACCGCCGCGATCACGACCTCGGCCGGCATCTCCTGCAGGCAGCGGCTCGTGCTCGCGACGTGCCGATCGCAACCTTCCAGCCGGCACGGCACGCACTCGCCTTCGCCCTGCACGAGCGTCACGTTGCCGACGCGCTGCGTGCCGCGCGACTGCCACGGACTCGCGGCGTCGGTGCAGCCGATCGGCCACGGCCCCCACTTCACCGGATTCGACGGACCGAACAGCGCGACCACCGGGATGCCCGCCGCGGCCGCCATGTGCGTGACCGCGGTATCCGGGCCGACGTACACCCGCGCGCGATGCAGCAGCGCCGCGACACCGGCGAGCGACACGCGGCCCGACACGTCGGTCGCGAGGCCCGGCACCTTCGCCTTCACGGCGAGCAGTTCGGCGCGCTCTTCCGGATCGCGTCCGCCGGTGAACACGACACGCAGCCCGGCCGCGCGCAGCCACTTCACGAGCGCGATCCAGCCGTCGGACGTCCAGCGCTTGTAGGCGAACTTCGGCGAGACGTGCACGACGGCGAACGGTTCGCGGTCGATGTCGAAGGGCAGCGCGGCGCGGGCCGCCGTCTGGTCTTCCGGGCGGAAGCCCGCGACCACTTCCGGCACCGGCGCGATGCCGAGCGGCCCGCAGAGCCGGAGGTTCATCGCGACGGTGTGCGTCCCGAGATCGTCGAACGGCACGGTCGCGTGGAGCAGCGATCGCGTCCACCGCCCGCGATCCGGCTCGACCATCCCGACGCGCTTCCGGCCGATCGCCCACGCGTTGAGCACGGCGCGATCGGAGGTGAGCACGGAGAGTGCGAGATCGTCCTCGCGCCAGAAGCGCTTCATCAGCGCGAGCCGCGGCAGGAGCCGCTGCTGTTCGGTGATCGTGATGGTGCGATCGAGATCCGGATTGCCGACGAGCACGCCCTCGGTGCCGGCGAACACGAGCATCGTGAGATGCGTGTCGGGCCACGCGCGCCGCACGCTGCGGGCAAGCGGCGTCGCGAGCAGCACGTCGCCGATGCGGCGCGTGCAGACGATCGTGACGCGCGCGGGCGGGGTCCGCGCGAAGGCCTCGCCTATACTCCCGCCTCCCCGCGTGTCCGAAGTGCTCATGCCTTCACTGTACATCGACGAATTCGTCGGCATCTCGAACCGGCTCGAAGTGCTGCCGCTGGCGTTCGCCATCCACGACGTGCACGGTCACGACATCGTGCTCGACTGGCACGAACTCGATTCGTTCAGCGTCGACGGCACGCGTCGCGGACGCGTCTGGCCGTGGACCAAGATCGGCGCCGTCCGCGTGCGCCACTGCGACGAGGCGATCTTCGCGTCGCTCGCCGGCCGCAAGGTGATCCTGCGATCGCTCGACGGCCCCGACGCGCTCCTGAAGCCGCGTTACCTCGACGCCGCGCGCCGCGTGCATCTGGCCCCGGCGCTCGCCGACTCGGTGCGTGCCACCTTCGCGCGCCACGCGGGCCGGCCCGTCGTCGCCGTGCACCTGCGCCAGGGCGACTACCGGCTCGTGAGCCCCGAGCGCTACGACATCGGGACCGAATGGCCGGCCGTGCCGCTGTGGTGGTACCGCAGCGCAATGACGGCGATCCGGCAGGTGCGCCCGGACACGGCGTTCTTCCTGGCAGGCAACGGGGATCCGATGCTGCACGCGGAACTCGTGCGCGACTTCGACGTGTTCACGCTCGAGGTCGAATCGCACTACGGATACAAGAAGGACGATCACAGTTCGCGGGTCAATCCGGTCGCGGATCTCTTCGCGCTCGCGTGCTGCCCGGTGCTGCTCGCGACGCCGGTGTCCGGCTTCTCGCACTGGGCCGCGAACGCGCTCGGCACGCCGTCGACGTGCATCGTCCCGATGCCGGGCGCGACGCCCGACGACGCGCGCATGGGCCGCGTCGACCTGTACGGCGAGCGCATGCCGCGCTGGCGTGCCGCGGGTCGGACAGGCAGCGACACGACGCCGCTGTCAGCGACGCTCGACGGCATCGACCTCTCGCGCACGGCCGACTGCGGCTGGCTCTGATCGTCGGTATCCGCCGTACAGCACGGCGACGAGCCAGCTGAACAGCATCCCCTCGGTGTGATCCAGCAGCAGTGAATTGAAGACGCTGCCCGACGCGAGCGCGAGCACGAGGCCGCGTGCGGCATCGGTCTCGAACGCCGTCGGCAACCGCCGGGCGGCACGCCATGCGACGACGAGCAATCCGATGAACGCCGCGAGCCCGGGCAGTCCGAGCTGCGCCGTCAGCAGCAGGTACTGGTTGTGCGGATTGTTGCTGGGCGGCACGCCGCTGCCCTGCACCTGCGCCGTGTACGCGCGCTCGAATCCGCCGGTCCCGACGCCGACGAGCGGGTGGTCGCGGATGATCGCGAGGCTCGTCGACCAGTAGTCGAGCCGGATCCCGATGGACGTCACCGAGCCGGCGCCGGGCTGCCATGCGCGCGCCTCGTCGATGCCCAGTTCGATGCGTTCGCGGAAGAACGGCGCCGTCTCGTACAGCGTCGCGAGACCCGCGACCATCGCGATCACGAGGACGACGCGGGCGCGCCAGCGCAGCCGGCTGAACACGAGGTACAGCGCGAGGACGACGAGCACGACGTAGCCCGTGCGTCCGCGGACCATCGCGAGGACATTCACGGCGGCGAGCAGTGCGGCGACGGCGAAGAGTCCGCGCCGCCACGCCGCGCCCGGCTCGATCGCCTTCATCAGGAACAGGAAGGCGCCGAACGCCATCAGGTAGTTGTGCGTGATCTGGTTCTTGAAGACGGTCGGGTTGTGCGGACCGCGATCGGGGCCGAGGTGCTCCCAGACGCCGAGGCCGCTCGCCCACGATCCGAGCAGCGTGACCCCGAGGATCGCGAGCAGCGCGCCGATCGCGCGATCGCGCCACGCCGGGTCCGCGAACCACGGCAGCCACAGCGCGATGAACGCGAGTTCCTTGTACTTGCCGAGGTAGTGCGTGAAATCGCGCGCGTCGCCCGGCCCCCACAGCCCGCCGAGCAGCAGCAGGCCGAACAGCGCGCAGGCCGCGGTCACGACCGGCACCTCGCGCACGGCCGCCGCCACACGATCGACGCGCCACGCGACGAGCCACGCCGCGAGGAACAGCACCATCAGGATGTGGTCGGCCGCGACCGACACCGGGATCGTGAGGCCGAGCGCCGCGACGAACCACGGGGCGAGGCGCGCGCCGCCGGCGCGGATGGAATCCAGCGGGCCGCTCATGCCCGGTCCCGTCGAAGCGCGTCGATGTGCGCGAGCAACGAATCGACGTTCGCACGCATCGCGAAGCGTCGACGCACGTCGGCACACCCGCGGGCCGCGCGCTCGCGCGCTGCCGGACGATCGTCGACGGCGGCGCACACGGCCGCGACCCACGCGGCACGATCGTCCGGTGCGACGAGCCAGCCGGTCGCGCCGTCCTCGACGGTCTCGGGAATCCCGCCGGTACGACTCGCGACGACGGGCACACCGAGCGCAAGCGCCTCGCTCTGGAACATCCCGAGCGGTTCGTACGCGGACGGCAGCACGGCGAGATCGGCCCGCACGAGCAACGGGGCGAGCGGCGACACGACGCCGGCGAGCAGCACGTGGTCACCGAGCTCGAGTGCCGCGATGCGTGACTCGAGCGCGGCACGCGTCACGCCTTCACCGGCTGCGATGTAACGCACGTCCGGATGGCGCTCGCGCACGGCCGCGAGCACGTCGAGGAAGAACGCGTGGCCCTTCTCTGGCCGCAGCATCGCGCCGTGGACGATCAACGGACCCGGGTGCGCGGCCAGCCAGGCGGCGACGTTCGCGGGCAGCGGCATGCGTGCCTCGGCATCGAGCGAATGGAAGTCGAGGCCGGGATACAGCACATGGATGCGCGCGGCGTCGATCTTCGGATTCGCGAGCAGCACACGCTTCAGTTCGGCGCTGGGCACGACGGTGCAGTCGGCTGCGACGTTGTACGGCCACGCCGACGGAACGCCGTGCTGGTAGGTGCGGGCGCGCACGAGTACCGGCCGCGGCCGGACGAGACGTGCCGCGATGGACGCGATGCTCGCGTCGTGGCCACTGTGCGTGATCACGGCGTCGGGCCGGAGGTCGCGCATCAGCCGGACGAGCCGGACGATGCTCGGCGGATGCACGCTGTTGCGGAACGGCACGGCGACCGGCGCGATGCCGCGGGCACGCGCGACGGCATCGAGACGGCCGGCCGGATTGCATGCAAGGTGGGTCTCGACACCACGCGCAGCGAGCCCGGCCATCTGGGCCAGCAGCTGCAATTCCTGACCGCCGACGTTGCGCGAGCTTTCGGTGAAGAGGATGCGCTTCACACGGCCGGCGGTCGTCGTCCGCGAAGGGTCCCGCGTGCCCATGCGTCGTCAGGACGTCCGGTCGGCACGGACGAACGCGACGGTCGTCTGGCGATCCTGGGTGCGCAGCGTCGCGAGATCGGGGACGGGGTCCTGGTGGTCCGAGAAGACGGGGCGGAAGCCCTGCGCGCCGAGCGTGTCGACCATGCCTTCGAAATCGAGGCCGGCCGGCGCCGAGAACTCGCGCGACAGCTCGATCACGATGGCGTCGGTGCGACGCAGGGCCGCGGCTGCGCCCTCGAGCACGAGCGGTTCGTAGCCCTCGACGTCGATCTTGATGCACGCGATCGGTGTGTCGGCGAGGCCGAGATGCGCGAGCACGTTGTCGAGCGTGTCGACGGCGACGACGCAATGCCCGTGGCCGAAATCGCGCAGGAGCGAGTGCTGGCCGAGGTTCGAGTGCTTGTAGCGATGCAGCGTCGCGAAGCCGCGCCCGGCACCGAGCGCGCAGCCGACCGTCGTGACGCGATCGACGAGGTCGTTGTTCCGGACATTGGTCTCGAGCAGGAAGCCGTTCACGACGTCCGGCTCGAAGGCGACGACGCGCGACACCGCGGCGTGGCGCGTCGCGAGGAGCGAGAACCAGCCGATGTTCGCGCCGATGTCGAGGAACAGCCCCGGCGACGTCCGGGCGGCGAGCGTCCGCTCGATCCAGGCGGACATCTCGCGCTCCCACGTCTGGTACCGGACGATGCGGCGGCCGACGAAGTCGTGCTTGTCGAACGTGAAGCTGAAGCCCGTCTCGCGATGGCGCGCCGACACGTAGCGCGTGAAGGGCCGCGCGCGCTGCGCGAGGTAGGCGAGCGTGCCGCGGAAGTCGCTGCGTGCCGTCGTCATCGATGTGCTCCGGTGGAGGTGCCGACCGGGACGGCGTCGGAGTAGTAGTGGCGGTACCAGTCGACGAAGCGCGCGATGCCCGACGCGAGCGGCGTGTCGGGGGCGAATCCGACGGCTGCGCGCAGGTCGGCGGTGTCGGCCGCGGTGGCCATCACGTCGCCCGGCTGCATCGGCAGCAGGCGCTTGTCGGCGGTGCGGCCGAGCGCGCGCTCGATCGTCTCGATGAATTCGAGGAGTGGTACCGGCGAGTGGTTGCCGATGTTGAAGACGCGCCACGGGGCGTGGCTCGTCGCCGGGTCGGGGCGCGCCGCGTCGAACGCGGGATCCCCGGCGGGAATGTGGTCCATCACGCGGACGACGCCCTCGACGATGTCGTCGATGTACGTGAAGTCGCGCTGCATCTGCCCGTGGTTGAAGACGTCGATCGGCCGCCCCTCCGCGATCGCCTTCGTGAACAGCATCGCGGACATGTCGGGCCGCCCCCACGGACCGTAGACCGTGAAGAAGCGCAGCCCCGTCGTCGGCAGACCGAAGAGATGGCTGTAGCTGTGGGCCATCAGCTCGTTCGCCTTCTTCGTCGCGGCGTAGAGGCTCACGGGATGATCGACCGGATCGTGTTCGGAGAACGGCAGCCGCGAGTTGGTGCCGTAGACGCTCGAGCTGCTCGCGAAGACGAGATGCGGCGTGGCGGCGTGGCGGCAGGCCTCGAGGACATTCACGAACGCGACGACGTTGCTGTCGACGTAGGCCCGGGGGTTCGTGAGCGAGTAGCGCACGCCGGCCTGCGCGGCAAGGTGGATGACGCGATCGAAGCGGTGTTCGGCGAAGAGCGCGTTCACGGCGGCGGCGTCGGCGAGATCGAACTCGCAGCCGGTGAAGGCTGCGTGGACTTCGAGGCGTGCCGCGCGGTCGCGCTTCAGCTGCACGTCGTAGTAATCGTTG
>CAUJJX010000284.1 GCA_963205165.1 Pseudomonadota bacterium
CCGGGGGCTTCTTCTCTGCGCCGCAGGAGAGACCGCATGACTGCCCCCACGCCCGCCGAGGTGCTCCAGCAGCACCTGATCGACCCCGAGATCTGCATCCGCTGCAACACGTGCGAGGAGACCTGTCCGGTCGACGCGGTCACGCACGACTCCCGCAACTACGTCGTCGATCCGGCGAAGTGCAACTTCTGCAACGCGTGCCTGCCGCCCTGCCCGACGGGGTCGATCGACAACTGGCGCACCGTGCTGCGGAGCGAGGCCTACACGGTCGCGGAGCAGCTGGAGTGGGACGAGCTGCCCGCGCCGAAGGTGCTCGACGTGCCGGCGGATGCCGCGGCCGTCGATGCGACGCCGGCATCGACAGCCGCCGCTGCGCCCGAAGACGTGCCAGCGACGCACGACGCCGTCGCCGGATCGCAGGTGCCGCCGTGGTCGGCCGCGCATCCGTACGTGAATCTCTACACGCATCGCAATCCGGTGACCGCGACGGTCGCCGGCAACTACCGCGTGACCGAACCCGGCACCGACAGCGACACGCACCACATCGTGCTCGACTTCGGCGCCACGCCGTTCCCGGTGCTCGAAGGCCAGTCGCTCGGGATCCTCCCGCCGGGCACCGACGAGCACGGTCGCGCGCACCACGCCCGCCAGTACTCGATCGCGAGTCCGCGCGACGGCGAGCGTCCCGGGTACAACAACGTGTCGCTCACCGTGAAGCGCGTCACCGTCGATCACGCGGGGCAACCCGTGCGCGGCGTCGCATCGAACTATCTCTGCGACCTCGAGAAGGGCGACACGGTGCGTGTCGTCGGGCCGTTCGGCGCGAGCTTCCTGATGCCGAACCACGCGGCGGCGAATCTCATGATGATCTGCACCGGCACGGGCAGCGCACCGATGCGCGCGATGACCGAACGCCGGCGGCGCCGCCGCGATCGCGGCGAGGGCGGCCGGCTGATGCTGTTCTTCGGCGCGCGCACCCGCGAGGAGCTGCCGTACTTCGGTCCGCTGATGAACCTCCCCGCGGATTTCATCGACATCAACTTCGCCTTCTCGCGCACGGTCGGCGAGCCGAAGCGCTACGTGCAGGACGCCATGCGCGCACGCGCCGACGACGTCGCGGTGCTGCTCCGCGATGCGAACACGCACATCTACGTCTGCGGCCTGAAGGGCATGGAGGCTGGCGTGCTCGACGCACTGCGCGACATCGCCGGCACGAACGGCATCGACTGGCCGGACCTCCACGCGCAGATGAAGCGCGAGGGCCGGCTGCACCTGGAGACGTACTGATGGGCATCGTCGAGATCACGCGCGCACCGGTCGCCCGCGTGCGCATGAACCGGCCGGAGATCTTCAATGCGTTCGACGAGGCGATGATCGCCGAGCTGTCGTCCGCGTTCGAATCGCTCGCGACCGACGACACGGTGCGCGTCATCGTGCTCGAAGGCGCGGGCAAGGCCTTCAGCGCGGGCGCCGACCTGCAGTGGATGAAGCGTGCGAGCACGGCGTCGCGCGAGTGGAATCTCGACGACGCGCGGCGCTTCGCGTCGATGCTCCACGGCATCCACACGTGTCCGAAGCCGACGATCGCGCGCATCCACGGCGTCGCGCTCGGCGGCGGAGTCGGACTCGTCTGCGCGTGCGACATCGCGATCGCCGCCGACGATGCGAGGTTCTCCGTGAGCGAGACGCGCTTCGGGATCCTGCCGTCGGTGATCGGTCCGTACCTCGTCAACGCCGTCGGCAAGCGGCAGGCGCTGCGCCTCGCGCTCACCGGCAGCCGCATCGGCGCCGCCGAAGCGCTCGACGCCGGACTCGTGCAGCGCCTCGTCCCGTTCGCGGAACTCGACGCTGCCGTCGACGCACTCGCCGCCGAACTGCTCGCAAGCGGTCCGCAGGCGCAGCGCGAGACGAAGGCGCTCTACGCGCGGCTGGAGGTCGGCCCGGTCACCCCCGACATCCGCGAACTCACGGCGCAGACGATCGCACGCGTGCGCGGCACGGACGAGGCACGCGAGGGTTTCGCGGCTTTCCTGGAGAAGCGCCCGGCCGCGTGGATTCCGCAGCGGGGCGAGTGAACGGTGTTGCACCGATGGGCGGTGTCGGTGCCGGGATCCCGGCCGCTGGCAATGCCTGACCGGCGATCGGTCGATGTCGCGCCCCGGAGCCGCGGACCCCGCGCGCGGTAGCACCACGGAGAAAGGCCGACCGCGAACACTCGGCCGCACCAACGAAAAAGGCCAACCGCGAACGGTTGGCCTTTTTTTCTGAATCGTGGTGGTGGAGCCGGGGAGGATCGAACTCCCGACCTCCGCATTGCGAACGCGGCGCTCTCCCAGCTGAGCTACGGCCCCACGATGCTGCCTGAGCAGGGCGCGGATCTTACGATGACTGCCCGCATGCGGGCAATCCCCCGCGCCGCATTTTTCCGGATGCACGTGCGCCGCCCCCGCTCGCGCGTCTGACACAACGACTGCATCCAGGTCGATCGGGCCGTGTCGACGCCGCCGGGCGTCACTGTCCGACCGGGCGCGGCGAGG
>CAUJJX010000285.1 GCA_963205165.1 Pseudomonadota bacterium
CGACGCGTCGTCCGGCGGGGTCGCGCAGCCCGTCGCGACGATGGCCGTCCGCAACATCGCAGTCAGCGCGCGGACGCCGGCATCGGCCTGCACCTGCTCGTCGCGGACGACTTGCAATGTCTCGATGGCGCCGCGAACCGATGCCAGTCGCACCTGCCATTCGCGGAGTGCGGTGGGCGACAGGTCGGGCAGATGCGCGTCGGCGAGCGCGACGGACCACGCGGCGCGGCACTCGCCTTCGTCGCGCTGCACGCGATCGCGCTGCTGCAGGAGTTCGGTGCGTTCGTCGCCGAGCTTCGTGATCCCATGCAGCGCGGCCTGCAGTTTCGCGGCGCGTTCGGCGTCGCGTCCGAGCGCGTCGGCGATGCGGTCGGCTTCGCGTACGGCGTCCGCGTACGCGTCGGGCAATCGCGGATCGGTGGCGTCCGACGAACGCGGCGCATCGATGAACGTGCGGCGCACTTCCGCCCACGTCGCGTCGCGGGCAGTGCGCGCGGCAGCGAGGGCGTCGGGCGTCGGCACATCGCCCGAAGCGAGCAACCGGTCGCGTTCGAGCATCGCCGCGGCGAGCTTCGCGTCGACGTCCGCGATGCGCGACTCGATGCGATCGCACTGCTTCGCGTGTTCGTCGAGCCGGCGCTGCGTGTCGTCGATCGTCGCGTCGAGCATCGGACGCGGATGCGCGGCCTCGGACGCATCGTCGAACCCGATCGTGCGCAGCGCTGCCGCGACGGCACGTTCGCTCGCGGCGATCGTCGCGGGCAGTGCGTCGAGGCGGCGGAGCGTCGCGTCGCTGCGGTCCACCTCGGCGAGCGCGCTGCGTAACGCCGTGCGCGATTCGGCCGAGGGGAGGGCCGGCGCGTCGGCTTCCGTGTCGTCGGCCGCGAGGCGTTCGAGCGCGTCGCGATGCTGTTCGAGCGCGCGGTCCGCATCGACGACGCCAGCGAGCCTTGCCTCGATGTCGGCACGTGCGGCGGGCGCGGGCGCGCGATCGATCACGACCGACGCGTCGGTCGTCGCATCGATCTGCCGGGCGAGCACGGTGACGCGCGCATCGCACGCCTGCACGTCAGCGGCAGCGCGGGCGAGGGCGGTGCGATGCGTCTCGATGGTCTCGACGGCGGCGCGGAAGCGTCCGATTGCCGCCGCGGCGGCGAGCACGCGGGCATCCGGATGCAGCGTCGCGAGATGCTCGCGCAGGCGGTTCGCTTCGATGGCAGCAGCGTTCGCGCGAAGACGTGCGGCGGACAGCGCGGCGTCGGCCGCGGCCCGCGTGGTCGCGGCATCGGCGGGCAGCAGCGGCACGTCGGCGAGCGTTGCGAGCAGTGCCGAGGCGTCGTCGTGCGAACGCAGCAGCGGCGCGACGGCGCGGCGTTCCTCGATGGACAGGCGCTGCGCGTGAAGTTGCGCGCGCTGCGATTCGAGCGCGGCGAGCTCGTCCTCTGCGGTCTTCAGCGCGCGCGACAGTTCGGTCCAGTGGCTCGGTCGTACCGTCGCCTGGCGGAAGGCGGACTGCTGTTCCTGATACGCCAGCAGCGCCTCGTTGATGCGCGCCTTGCGTCCGCGCGTGCCGGGCATGTGGAAGGCGCGCGCTTCCTGATCGAGCTTCGCGAGCACCGCCGCGATGCTGCGCACGCCGGCACTCGCCTCGAACAGTGCGGCGCCGACTTCCCCTTCGCCCTGCAGCAGCGCCTCGCCGCCGGCGCGCAGGCGCGCGTGGTCGAGGCCGAACATCGCGTCGTGTTCCTCGCGCGAGAGTCCGCCGGTCAGCAGCGCGACGAGGTCGGGCTGGGCCGGACCTTCGTCGGTCGGTGGATCGGTGTCGAATCGAACGCTCGCGAGCGTGTTGCCGCGACCCTTGCGTCGCATGAGTCCGTGGCGTTCGCCGCGCGCGTCGAGGAACACGCCACCGATGCGGAGATCGGCGTAGTCGTGGACGAACTTGTCCGTGCTCGAGTGGGGGATGCCGAAGCGGAGGTCCGCGATGGCGCGGAGCGTCGACGATTTGCCGGCCTCGTTCGGTCCGTGGACGAGCGTGAGCGTCTGGCCGGCGGGCGCGAGATCGAGCGTCCGGCCGGTGAACGGACCGAACGCCTGGAGCTGGAGCTGGAGCAGCTTCACGCGTCGCGGGCCGGCGGCACGGCGGCGTCGAGATGCGCGAGCACGGACGCTTCGGCGCCGAGCAGGGCGGTGCGCACGGCATCGGGCGAGAGGGCGGTCGCGTCCGCGAATCGGTCGGGCAGTTGCGGGAGTTCGTCGAGGTGCGCCGCGACCCACGACTGGAGCGTCGCGTCGTCGGCGAGCAGTTCGTCGACGAGCCGCACGACTTCGCCGAACGCATCGGGACGTGCCGCGGCGGCCGTGCGATCGAGCGGCGAGCGCAGTTCGAGGCGCACCTGCTCGATCCAGACGGCGAGGTTGTCGAGGTCCTGCGTGGCGGCCTGGATGGCGGCGGCGAGTGCGCCAGGCTGCGCGGCCTCGACGTGGTGCAGCGACGATTCGCCATGGAGCGTGACCCGGATCGCGTGGAGCCGGCCGGCGTCGTCGGCGGCGAGCGCGCGCACGTCGGCGTGGAAGCGCGATGCGAGCGCGTCGATGTCGTCGATCCCGGCGGTGTCGAGCGCGAGGTGATGCCAGCGCACGACGTCGAGCGCGACGAACTCCGTCGCGACGATGCGTCCGTCGGTCACGGTGACGAGTTCGCAGCCCTTCGGGCCGGTCTCCTTCGCGTGGCGCCCCTGCAGGTTGCCGGGATACACGATGCGCGGATGGGCTTCGCGGACGATCTGGCGCGCGTGGATGTGGCCGAGCGCGAAGTAGTCGTAGCCCTTGGCCGCGAGCACGGCCTCGGAGGTCGGCGCGTACGGATCGTGGTCGACGTTGCCGGTGAGGCTCGTGTGCAGCACGCCGATGTTGAAGCGGCCGGGGACGGGCGCGGGGTAGCCCGGGACGAGGTCCTCGGCGACGGCGCGGTCGGGGAAGCTGCGGCCGTGGACCGCGACGCCGAGCTCGGGGATGTCGATGGTGCCCGCGACGCGTGAATCGAACTCGTGAACACCGGGCACGGCCGGAAGGCGCTTCGTGATCTCGCTCGCGGCGTCGTGGTTGCCGCGCACGACGAACACCCGCACGCCGGTGCGCGTCAGCCGGACCATCTGGTCGCGGAAGAAGAGTCCGGTGCGGAAGTCGGTCCAGTCGCGGTCGAAGATGTCGCCCGCGAGGAGGACGACGTCGACTTCACGCGCGATCGAGAGATCGACGAGCGCGACGAGGGCCTGCCGCGTCGCGCCGCGGAGGCGCTCGACCGGCGCACCGTCGTAGGCGCCGAGCCCGCGCAGCGGACTGTCGACGTGCAGGTCGGCCGCGTGGATGAACTTCACCGGCGCGCCTCGCGCGCGCCGGGTGCGGCCCGGCGGACCGTCAAGGGCAGTTGCCCGACACGCAGCGGACGAGGCGCACGGCGCAGGTCACGCGCCCGTAGAGCGGGGCGATGTGGCCGTCGATGTCGCTGGCCACGTGGTTCACGAGCGAGTTGTTGCACTGGCGGCGGCTCGTCAGCCAGTGCGTGGGGGCCAGCCAGTCCACGTCGGCGCAGCCGTTGGTCCCGTGGCCGAACCGGATGCCGACTTCGTACGTCGCGCAGCGGAATCCGCGGTGGAGGACCCACGTGTCGACATGGAGCTCGCCCTTCGGCGTGAGCCAGGCGGAACTGTTCACGCGGCCGAAGTTGAACTCGAGGCGTTCGTTGCCTTCGACGCCGAGCCCCGAGATCTTCGAGGCCGGGGCCTGGTTGTGGCGATATTCCGGGTCGTCGTCCTGGGCGTGGACGGCGAAGGTGAAGGGGAGCAGTGCGGCGAGGACGAGGCGCTGGATCACGCGGCGGGACATGGCGTGTCTCCGTGGTTGGAATGCGGCCGATCGTAGCGTCCGCACCGGGGCACCGCCAGCGCGTTGGATCAAACCCGGTGCAGCCGGATCAATACCGCTGCGTCATCGTGAGCCGGGAGCCCTCGTGCTTCATGTCCATCCGCGACAGGAAGCTCATGCCGAGGAGCGCGAAGGGCATGTCGGTCGTCGCGTGGACGAGCGCGTCGACGTTGTGCAGCGTGATCGACCCGACCTTCACGCTGTCGAGCCGCACGCGGTAGACGGGCGCGGGGCCGTTGGCGGTGTTGCTCATGCCGCGCTCGCCCTCGAGGTAAGGCAGTCCGAGCCGGCGGGCATCGGACAGGCCGAGCGAGACGAGCGTGGCGCCCGTGTCCACGAGGAAGCGGATCGGGGCGCCGTTGATGCTGCCCTCGGTCAGGAAGTGGCCGCTGCCGCTGCTGTTCAGCACGACGGTCTGCCGGCCGCCCTGCCCGAAGTTGCCGCCGAACGACTGCGATCCGACGCCGAGCCGGCGGCGCTTGCCCTCGATCTCGAAGAGCGCGGAGTCGGACGTCGCGGAGATCAGTTTCACGGGGCCGACGGACTGTCCGTCGGACAAGGTGCGCGGCTTGCTCCCGTCGATCACGACGATCGCCTTGCCGTTGAACAGGCCGGCCACCTCGACCTCGACGGCGCCCGCGTCGCACGCGAACGTTAGCCATGCCAGCGCGACTGCCATAGCATCCCGGCTCGACATCGCCCTGCGCAGACCCGCCATGAAACCCGTCGCCATCTTTCGCCACTCTCCGACCGAAGGTCCCGGCCACTTCGCCGCGTTCCTGGATGCCCGCAATGTACCGTGGAAGCTCGTCGCCATCGATGCGGGCGAACCGGTGCCCGCATCGCCGGACGCGTTCGCGGGTCTCGTCTTCATGGGCGGGCCCATGAGCGTCAACGACGATCTCCCCTGGATCGCGCCCGTGCTGCAATTGATCCGCGATGCGGTCGCGGCGGACATCCCGGTGCTCGGCCACTGTCTCGGCGGACAGCTCATGTCGAAGGCGCTCGGCGGCGTCGTCACGCGCAACCCCGTGAAGGAGATCGGCTGGGGCGCGGTGACCGTCGACGATCATCCGGTCGCGCGGGAATGGTTCGGTGCGGACGTCCGCGAGTTCGTCGCGTTCCACTGGCACGGCGAGACCTTCTCGTTGCCGCCGGGCGCCGTGCGGATCATGGCGAACGCGCATTGCGCGCATCAGGGCTTCGCGCTCGGTCCGCATCTCGCGATGCAGTGCCACGTCGAGATGACGCCGCCGATGATCGCCGCGTGGTGCGACAGCGGCGCGGACGAGATCGCGACGAGTGGCAGCCCGGCCGTGCAGCAGCCGGCCGAGATGCAGCGTGATGTCGCGCAGCGCGTCGCGGCGCTGAACGCCGTGGCCGAGCGGCTCTACGCACGATGGCTGCGCGGAGTCGTGTCGTGACGGCCGCGCGCAGGCTCGCGCGTCGAGGAGGCTCGCGTCGATGACTCGATGGCAGCGTTTCACCGGTCAGGCGCTCGTCGCGGCGCAGTTCGCGCTGCTCGGCGTCTGGCTCGTCGCGGGTCCGCGCATCGCGATCGGGATCGTCGGTCAGTCGGTGCAGGCCGTCGGGCTCGCCGTCGCGCTCTGGGCATTCGCGGTCATGTCGATCGCGCAGGGCCACCTGTTCCGGATCGCGCCGGATCCGTCCGGGCATTCGCGGCTCGTGACGTGGGGGCCGTACCGCTGGGTGCGGCATCCGATGTACCTGTCGATCCTGCTGGTCGTCGGGCCGTCGTGGCTCGTCGACGGGGTCACGTGGCGAGCCGGCGCATTCGCGGCGCTTGCCGTCGTGCTCGTCGCGAAGCTGACCTTCGAGGAGCACCTGCTCGTGCGCTATTTCACCGGATACGCGGCGTATCGCACGCGTTCGGCGCGACTCGTGCCGGGCGTGTTTTGAGGCAGACTCCGCGGCGGCGCAGCGGGTGGCTCGATCGCGCCCGCGAATTCACATGAGCGCGGCGCGGCAGACCGCGGTGCGCGGATCATTCGAGGATTCTCGAAAGGACACACCATGGGCATGAACCTGCATATCGGCGGCCGCGTCCGGAAGGAAGGCTGGAAGGTCCTGAACATCCAGCCGGGCGAGAGCGTCGACTTCATCGGCGACATCTCGAACCTGGACCAGTTTCCGGACGAGTCGTGCGAGATGGTCTACGCGAGCCACGTGCTCGAGCACGTGCGGCAGGCCGACGTGCCGCGCACGCTGGCGGGCATCCGGCGGATCCTGGCGCCGGCCGGGCAACTGCTCGTGTCCGTGCCCGACTGGGACACGCTGTGCCATCTCTTCATCAACCCGATCGCGGCGCCGGAGGTGAAGTGGCACGCCCTGCGGATGATGATGGGCGGCCAGACCGACGAGTTCGATTTCCACTACGTCGGGTTCAACCAGATGATCCTGACGAGCTTCCTCCGGGATGCCGGGTTCTCCGACGTGACGCGCGTTGCGTCGTTCGGCCTCTTCGAGGACACGAGCGACTACGCGCCCTACGGATTCCCGATCAGCCTGAACGTCGTCGCGACGCGGTAGCGCGGTGCGGGGCGGCGCTGGGGCAACGGCCGATCGTGGCGTCGGTGCCGAAGCTGCGCAGGTCGGTTCCGTTGCGTAGGTCGGATTGGCGCTGCAGGCGCGCAATCCGACTCGGACGCTCATACGATCGATGGCGTCGGATTGCGTGCTTCGCTCTGATCCGACCTACAGGACTGCGCCCCCGTCATTCCAGCGCAAGCTGGAATCCAGTCCGGCGGTGGCCGAAGCGACGTCCGCTGCTGGACCCCAGCATTCGCTGGGGTGACGGCGCGAGGAATGGGCAGTCGGGAAGCCAGCGCGAACGTCGCGCCGCTTGACCGGGATCACGGTATCTACTCGACCGTTGACACCACGGATGCACTGGCATCCATAGTGTCAACAGGCCCTAGTCGCGGAAATTCTGGTACTGCAGCGGGAAGTCCTCGATGGACTTCTTCACGAACGCGATGGCTTCCTGGAGCACGTCGCGCTTGGCGCCCGAGACGCGCACGGTGTCGCCCTGGATCGACGCCGTCACCTTGAGCTTGCTGTCCTTCAGGAGCCGCACGATCTTCTTCGCGAGCTCCGTCTCGACGCCGGTCTTCACGGTGATCGCCTGCTTCACCTTGCCGCCGCTGATCTTCTCGGCGTCCGCCCGGTCGAGGCTGCGGATGTCGACGTTGCGTTTCGCGAGCTTCGTCGTGAGGACGTCGTAGACCTGCGCGAGCTTGAAATCGTCGTCGGCGTAGGCCGTGATGACCTTGCCGTCGTACTCGACGCGTGCATCGGAGCCCTTGAAGTCGAAGCGGTTGCCGACTTCCTTGTTGGTCTGGTCGACGGCGTTGTTCACCTCGACCTGTTCGATCTCGGACACGATGTCGAAGGTAGGCATGGGCTGGGTCTCTCGTTCGTGGCCGGTGCGGGCACCGGCCGGGGGGATCAGGGCTTCGCGGCGAGCGGGATCACGAAGGATTCGATCGGCGGCCCGGTGCCGTCGTCGAACTCGATCGCCGCGTCGATGGCGTGGCGCGCGATGGCTTCGGCGTCGAGGTCGGCCCGGTCGTAGGCCGACCAGAGCGCGCCGAGGGCGTAGTCGCCGCCGCTGCCGTACGCGTAGAACTTCGAGAACTCCTGGACGGTGCGCTGCCCGGACACGCCGAAGATGCCATGCGGGTTCGCGATCAGGACGTCGATGCGCGTGGACTCGATGGCTTCCTCCTTGTCTTCCTCGGCCTGCAGGAAGTAGTGCTCCTTGAAGTCGCCGTGCATGCGGTTCCAGGTGCGGAAGATCGCCGCCACGGAATCGAGGATCGGCGGCGGTTCGTCACCGCCGAAGTAGTCCTCGATGATGTGCTTGAAGGTCGCGTTGCCGGTGACGGCGAGGAGGTTCTCGCCGACCCGCAGGATCTTCGTGTGGTTCACCACGTAGGCGGCCGACTCCTTCGCCGGCCCCCACTTGGTGAGCGTGTCCGCGGCGATCGCGGCGACGCCGTTCTTGCGGACGACCGCGATCGTCGTCATCAGCCGAAGTGGCAGACGTAGTCGAGCGTCTCGAGCGTCTCGATCTCGAACGACGCGTTGCCCGCGACGCTGAACTGCTGGCCGGCCGCGAACGTCTGCCAGTCGGACGAGCCCGGCAGCAGCACGCGGCAGCGGCCCGCGTTGATCTCCATGATCTCCGGGGCGCCGGTGTTGAAGGTCAGCCGGCTCGGGAAGATCACGCCGACGCTCTTCTTCGTGCCGTCGGCGAGGACGACGGTGTGGCTCACGCACTTGCCGTCGAAGTAGATGTTCGCCTTCTTCACGACGGCGACGTTGTCGAAACGATCCAGGTTCAGGATTCCTGGGTGGTCTTGGCGGTAGCGCGCCGGGCGGCGGGCTTCTTCGCGGCCGCCGGCTTCGTCGCGGCGGACTTCGCAGCAGCGGGCTTCGCCGCCGGCGCACGCTTCGCGCGCGGCGCCTGCTTCGCGGCGAGGTTCGCGGCGATGCGCATGCGCAGCGCGTTCAGCTTGATGAAGCCGCCGGCGTCGGCCTGGTTGTACGCACCGCCGTCGTCGTCGAACGTGGCGATGCGCGTGTCGAAGAGGGAATTCTTCGAGGCGCGGCCGATGCACATGATCGTGCCCTTGTAGAGCTTGAGCCGCACCGTGCCGTTGACGGCCGTCTGCGACGCGTCGATCAGGCCCTGCAGCAACGTGCGCTCCGGGCTGTACCAGTAGCCGTTGTAGACCATGCGCGCGTAGCGCGGCATCAGGTCGTCCTTCAGTGCGAGCACTTCGCGGTCGAGCGTGATGGATTCCATCGCGCGGTGCGCCTTCAGCATGATCGTGCCGCCGGGCGTCTCGTAGCAGCCGCGTGACTTCATGCCGACGTAGCGGTTCTCGACCATGTCGAGGCGGCCGATGCCGTGCCTGCCGCCGATCGTGTTGAGCGTCTCGAGCACGGTCGCCGGCGAATGGCGCTTGCCGTCGATCGAGACGATGTCGCCCTTCTCGTAGCCGAGTTCGATGATCTGGGGCTTCGCCGGTGCCTTCTCGGGCGACACGGTGATGCGCCACATCGAGTCTTCCGGCGCGAAATCCGGATCCTCGAGGATGCCGCCCTCGTACGAGATGTGCAGCAGGTTGGCGTCCATCGAGTAGGGCGCGCCGCCCTTGCGCTTCTTGAAGTCGACCGGGATCTTGTGCTTGTCGGCGTAGGCCAGGAGCTTCTCGCGCGAGAGGAGATCCCACTCGCGCCACGGCGCGATGACCTTCACGTTCGGCATCAGTGCGTACGCGCCGAGCTCGAAGCGGACCTGGTCGTTGCCCTTGCCGGTCGCGCCGTGCGAGATGGTGTCGGCACCGACCTTCTTCGCGATCTCGATCATGTTCTTCGCGATCAGCGGCCGCGCGATCGAGGTGCCGAGCAGGTACTCGCCCTCGTACACGGCGTTGGCGCGGAACATCGGGAACACGAAGTCGCGGACGAACTCCTCGCGGAGGTCCTCGATGAAGATGTTCTCCTTCTTGATCCCGAGCGCCAGGGCCTTCTTGCGCGCGGGCTCGACTTCCTCGCCCTGGCCGATGTCGGCCGTGAAGGTGACGACTTCGCACTGGTAGACGTCCTGCAGCCATTTGAGGATGACGGAGGTGTCCAGCCCGCCGGAGTAGGCGAGAACGACTTTCTTGGTGGCGCTCATGGATGGATGGGTCGTGATGAAGAGTGGTCGGGGATGCTGGCGCAATGCGCGGCACCGGAGGCGAGGCTCCGGTGCCGCGCAGCGCGTCCGGTGATCAGGTCTTGTTGGGGTCTTCGTCCTTCTGCTGCTCGCTCTGGTACTCGCCGTCGACCCACTGGCCGCGCATCACGCGGCCCTCGGGGGTGCGGTAGGTGCCGAAGCCGTGGGGCTTGCCGTTCTTCCAGCCGCCCTTGTAGACGCTGCCGTCGGCGGAGAAGTAGGTGCCTTCGCCTTCCTGGCGGCTTTCCTTCCATTCGCCTTCGTAGCGGCCGCCGTCGGTCTGCGACTGCGTGCCCTTGCCCTCGGCGTAGCCGCGGCGCATCTCGCCTTCGTACTTCTCGTCGGCGACGCCGGACTGGAACCACTGCAGCACGCCCGTGCCGTCGACGAGTCCGTCCTTGCAGCCACCGGTCCAGGTGGCGGTTTCCTCGGCCCGCGGGAACGGATTCACGATCCGGCAGCCGTTCTGGTCGAGGAGGAACTTCTCGTCTTCTGCGTGCGCGGGAAGGATGGCCAGCAGCAGGGCACCTGCGAGCGCGATCCTGGTGAACTTCGAATTCATTTCCTACCTCCGGCGATCATGGGTGTTGCGCTCCCTTGACCCGGGGCGGCTCTGCGGCCGCCTCACGGAAAGACGATGTACTTCGTGTCGATGCCTCGTGTCGCACGACCGGCAGGATCAGGAATCCACCCGGCCGAGCAGCAGGTACTCGAGCAGCGCCTTCTGCGTGTGCATGCGGTTGCCGGCCTCGTCCCAGACGACGCTCTGCGGACCGTCGATGACGTCGGCCGAGACTTCCTCGCCGCGATGCGCCGGCAGGCAGTGCATGAACAGCGCGTCGGACTTCGCGATCCGCATCATCTCGGCGTCCACCTGCCAGTCCTGGAAGTCGCGCGAGCGTGCCTCGTTTTCGGCCTCGAAGCCCATGCTGGTCCAGACGTCGGTCGTGACGAGATCGGCGCCGCGGGCGGCGTCCATCGGGTCGGCAAACTGCTCGTAGTGGTCGTTGCCGTAGAGGCCCGCGCGCTCGGGCTCGACTTCGTAACCGGGCGGCGTCGAGACGTGCACGTTGAAGTCGAGCAGCTCGGCGGCCTGCAGCCACGTGTTGCAGACGTTGTTGGAGTCACCGATCCAGGCGACGGTACGACCCTGGATCGGACCGCGGTGTTCCACGAACGTGTAGATGTCCGCGAGGATCTGGCAGGGGTGGTACTCGTTCGTGAGGCCGTTGATCACGGGCACGCGGGAGTTGCGGGCGAAGCGCTCGATGATCTCCTGCTCGAACGTGCGGATCATCACGGCGTCGCACATCCGGGAGATCACCTGCGCGGCGTCCTCGACGGGTTCGCCGCGACCGAGCTGCGTGTCGCGCGTGTTGAGGTAGATCGCGCTGCCGCCGAGCTGCTGCATCCCGGCCTCGAACGAGAGGCGGGTGCGGGTCGAGGCCTTCTCGAAGATCATGACCAGCGTGCGGTCGGCGAGCGGCCAGTAGCGTTCGTAGCCCTGGAAGCGCGACTTGATGATCCGGGTGCGTTCGAAGAGATAGGCGAACTCTTCGCGCGTGAGGTCCTTGAACTGGAGGAAATGCTTCGGGGTCGGCATGAATGGCACCGTCCCGTGGTGCGGGGTGTTATCCGGCCACGGCAGCGGGTTCGTTGGTGCGCACGAAGGCGCGGATGAGTTCGGAAAGGCGCTGCACCAGCAGGGTCGCCTCGGGGGATTGCATGACGAGCGGGGGCAGCAGGCGCACGACGCTGTCGGCCGTGACGTTGATGAGCAGACCGGCGGCCAGCCCCTGCGTCACGAGTTCGCCGCACGGACGGTCGAGTTCGATGCCGATCATGAGGCCGCGGCCGCGGATGGCGCGCACGGCTTTCTCGCCGGCGAGCGCGGCGGCGAGTCCGTCGCGGATCTCGTTGCCGATGCGGGTCGCGTTGTCGAGCAGGCCGTCGTCGGCGATGGCGCCGAGCGTCGCGAGGGCGGCGGCGCACGCGAGCGGATTCCCGCCGAAGGTCGAGCCGTGCTTGCCGGGTGTGAAGACGTCGGCCGCTTCGCCGCGGGCGAGGCACGCGCCGATCGGAAGGCCGTTGCCGAGGCCCTTCGCGAGGGTCATGACGTCGGGCGCGATGCCGGTCCATTGGTGCGCGAACCAGCGGCCGGTACGGCCCATGCCGCTCTGGACTTCGTCGAGCATGAGCAGCCAGCCGTGCGCGTCGCAGAGTTGCCGGAGGTAGGGCAGGTAGCCGTCGTCCGGAATGTTGACGCCGCCTTCACCCTGGATCGGTTCGACGAGCACGGCCACGACGTTCGGATTGTGTTCGGCGACGTGCTCGATCACCTTGCGGTCGTCGTAGGGCACTCGCACGAAACCGGAGAGCAGGGGTTCGAATCCCGCCTGGACCTTGCGGCTGCCGGTCGCGGAGAGCGTCGCCATGGTCCGGCCGTGGAAGGCCTTCTCCATCACGATGATCACGGGCTGCTCGATGCCCTTGTGGTGACCGTGGAGGCGGGCCAGCTTGATGGCGGCCTCGTTGGCCTCGCAGCCGGAATTGCAGAAGAACACGCGGTCCATGGCGGACACGGCCGACAGTCGGTCGGCGAGTTGTTCCTGCTCGGGGATGCGGTACAGATTGGAGGCGTGGATCAGGCGCCCGGCCTGCTCGCTGATGGCGGCGACGACGCGCGGATGGGCGTGGCCGAGACCGGAGACGGCGATGCCGGTCAGGGCGTCGAGGTACTTGCGACCCTCGGTGTCCCAGACCCACACGCCCTCACCGCGGGCGAACGCCACGGGCAACCGGCCGTACGTGTTCATCAGATGCATGGTCCGCAACTGCCTCCAGAAAAGCACACGGCGGCTTGGGTGCCGCCGTGGGTCGTGGACGATTCGAGGACGTAGTTTTCCCCGTTCCTCATGGGGGCGCAAGGGGCATTTCGCGCGACGCGGACTGGTGATCCGGCCGTGTCGCACACCGATCGCTAAGCCGTGTCCGGCGACCGGTTACCTGCCTGCGCGGGACTGCAGCCGGCATCCCGCCGGTGAAAAGCAAACGCCGCCGGGAGAGACCCCTCGGCGGCGTTCGTTCGTGCCGGACTGCTGCTGTATCAGGCCATCGCCTTGATGGCACCCGACAGGCGGCTCTTCGTCCGGGACGCGGTGTTCGCGTGGGAGATGCCCTTGCGCGCGATCGAGTCGATCGTGGCCTGCGCCTGCTGGAAGACGGCCTGGGCGGCAGTCTTGTCACCGGCTTCGACGGCTGCGCGGACCTTCTTGATTGCAGTGCGCATTTCCGACCGCAGGCTGGTGTTCTGCTGGCGGCGGGTTTCCGATTGCCGCGCGCGCTTGCGGGCTTGTGCCGAATTGGCCATGTGCGTTGATTCCTTGGGTGAATCCTGGAAAGTGCGCGATACTACCGGCCTTTCCGCAGCGGTGCAATACGGACGAGCCCCCGAGCGCGAGGTCCGCCACGCCGCGAGCCGCCCGCAGTCCCGACCCGAATCCCTCCGAATGAACCTCCTGAAGGCGCTGGCGACCGTCAGCAGCATGACCCTGTTGTCCCGCGTGCTGGGCTTCGTCCGGGACGCCACCATCGCCCGGGCCTTCGGCGCCGGGCTCGCGACCGACGCTTTCTTCGTCGCCTTCAAGCTGCCGAACCTGCTCCGGCGGATCTTCGCGGAGGGCGCATTCTCGCAGGCCTTCGTGCCGGTGCTCGCCGAATACCGCAACCGGCGCGGCGAGGATGCCACCCGCGACCTCGTCGACCACGTCGCGACGCTGCTGGCGATCGCGCTGCTCGTCGTCACGATCGCCGGGATCGTTGCCGCCCCGTTCATCGTCTGGCTGAGCGCGCCCGGCTTCAAGTCCGCGCCGGACAAGTTCGCGACGACCGTCTCGCTGCTCCGGATCACCTTTCCTTACATCTTCTTCATCTCGCTGTCGTCGCTCGCCGGCGCGATCCTCAACACCTGGAGCCGGTTCTCGGTCCCGGCCTTCACGCCGACCCTGCTGAACGTCTCGTTCATCGTGTTCGCGGTGTTCCTCGTGCCGTACTTCGACCCACCCGTGATGGCGCTCGCCTGGGCCGTGGCCGTCGGTGGCGTGCTTCAGCTCGGGTTCCAGCTCCCGTTCCTGCGCCGGATCGGGATGCTCCCGCGGCTGCGCTTCGACCGGCGCGACGAAGGTGTCTGGCGGATCCTGAAGCTGATGGGGCCGGCCATCTTCGGCGTGTCGATCGGACAGATCTCGCTGCTCATCAACGGGATCTTCGCGTCGTTCCTCGAGACCGGATCGGTCTCGTGGCTCTACTACGCCGACCGATTGATGGAGTTCCCGACGGGCGTGCTCGGCGTCGCCCTCGGGACGATCCTGCTGCCCAGCCTCGCGAAGACGCACGCGCAGGGCGGGGCGGAGGAATACTCGAAGCTGCTCGACTGGGGCCTGCGCCTCACGCTCGTGCTCGCCGCGCCCGCTGCGATGGCGATCGCGATCCTGGCGGTG
>CAUJJX010000286.1 GCA_963205165.1 Pseudomonadota bacterium
CGCCGCTCGTGATCCTGTGCGCGTGCACGCCGCCGTATTCCCACGAAGATACCGAGCTGCTCGATCCATGATCGTGCCGACGCAGCATCTGCCACGGGCGCGCCCACGAGATGCGCTCCGATTCCACGGAGGAGTTGTCCCATGCATGACCTGCTGATCACCGGTGCCCGCATCATCGACGGAACCGGTTCGCCCTCGTACGTCGCCGATCTCGCCGTCTGCGACGGTCGCATCGCGGCCATCGGGTCGAACCTCGGCGCCGCCCGCGAGACCGTCGACGCCGCGGGCCTTGCGCTGTCGCCCGGCATCATCGACACGCACACGCACTACGACGCGCAGATCACCTGGGATCCCCACGTCTCGCCGTCGCCGGCGCTGGGCGTGACGACCGCGATCATGGGGAACTGCGGCTTCACGCTCGCGCCCTGCCGTCCGGAAGACCGCGACCTCACGCTGCGCAATCTCACGCAGGTCGAGGGCATGTCGATCGACGCGCTGCGCGAGGGCGTGCAGTGGGGCTTCGAGTCCTTCCCCGAATACATGGACTTCCTCGAGAAGCGCGGCGTCGGTCCGAACGTCGCCGCGTTTGTCGGGCACTCGTCGCTGCGCACGTGGGCCCTGCGCGACGCCGCCGCGACCCGCGCCGCCACGCCCGACGAAATCGCCCGGATGCGCGAGAAGGTCGTCGAGGCGATGCAGGTCGGCGCCATCGGCTTCTCCACGAGCACGTCGCGCCAGCACAACGGCGAGGGCGGCATTCCCATGCCGTCGCGCCTTGCCGACGACACCGAACTCGAGACGCTCTGCGGTGCGCTGCGCGAATCCGGCCGCGGCGTGCTGATGATCACCAAGGATTCCGGGGAAGGCGTCGCCCGCATGGAGCAATGGTCGGCGGCGGCCGGCCGGCCGTTCATCGTCTGCGCGCTGTTCCACAGCACCGTCACGCCGGATTCCGTGTTCAACGATCTCGACGGGATCCGCGAGGCGCAGGCCCGCGGCAACGATCTCCGCGGCGGCGTGTCGCCGTGCCCGCTGACGATGGAGTTCACGCTGCACTCGCCATATGTCTTCGAAGGTCTCGCGTCGTGGAAGCCCGCGGCGAAGATCGTTGCCGAGCCGGTGGCATACCGCGCGCTCCTCGCGGACCAGGCCTTCCGCGACGGGCTCCACGAGGATCTCGCGCGCCGCGAACGCCGCATGTTCAACGGCCAGTGGGATCAGGTCGTCATCCGCGCCGTGCGCGACGCGAAGAACGCGCACCTCGAAGGCATGACCGTCGCCGAGGCCGCGGCCCGCGACGGCAAGCGGCCGTTCGACTGGCTGCTCGACCTCGGACTCTCCGAGGACCTCGACACGACGTTCATCGCGACGCTCCTCAACTCCGACGACGAGGCCCTCGGCCGCATCCTCACGGACCCCGTGTCGCTGATCACGCTGTCCGACGCCGGCGCCCACCTCGAGTTCTTCTGCGACGCGGGCTTCGCGCTGCACGTCCTCGGTCACTGGGTCCGCGACCGCAAGCTGATGCCGATCGAACGCGCGATCCACCGCATGACGGGCGAGGCCGCCGACGTCTTCGGCATCCCGGACCGCGGCCGTCTCGTGGCCGGCGCGCACGCCGACCTCTTCCTGTTCGATCCGGACACCGTCGGTCGCGGTGCCGCGTATCGCGTCCACGATCTGCCGGCCGGCGCCTCGCGGCTCATCACGCCCGCGACGGGCGTGCACGGCGTCTGGGTCAACGGCGTGAAGATCGCCGACGGCAACGGCCTCGTGCCCGACACCCCGATGCCGGGACGCGTCCTGCGCGAGTTCCACGCGTGACCGACGCGCAGAAGCCGCTCGCCGGCGTGAAGGTGCTCGAGATGGGCACCCTCATCGCCGGGCCGTTCTGCGGGCGGATCCTCGCGGAGTTCGGTGCCGAGGTCGTCAAGATCGAGGCGCCGGACGGCGGCGATCCGCTGCGGAGCTGGCGGCATCTGCACGAGGGCACGTCGCTCTGGTGGTTCGCGCAGGCGCGCAACAAGAAGTCCGTCGCGCTGAATCTCAAGGCGCCGGAGGGCCAGGACATCGTGCGGAAGCTCGCGACCGACGCCGACATCGTCGTCGAGAACTTCCGGCCCGGCACGCTCGAATCCTGGGGGATCGGCTGGCCGCAACTGTCGGCGCTGAATCCGCGTCTCGTGATGGTGCGGCTCTCGGGCTACGGGCAGACGGGGCCGTACAGCGACCGCCCCGGCTTCGGATCGATCGGCGAGGCGATGGGCGGATTGCGGCATCTGACCGGCGAACCCGATCGCGCGCCGGTCCGCACGGGCGTCTCGATCGGCGACTCGATCGCGGCGCTCTACGGTGCGATCGGGGCGCTGATGGCGCTGCGCCATCGTGAAGTGAATGGCGGGCAGGGGCAGGTCGTCGACGTCGCGCTGTACGAGGCGGTGTTCGCGATGATGGAGAGCCTGCTGCCCGAATACGACGTCGCCGGGCTCGTCCGCGGACGCACCGGTGCGTCGCTGCCCGGCATCGTCCCGTCGAACACGTACGCGACCCGCGACGGCGGCTGGCTCGTGATCGGCGCGAACAACGACAGCATCTTCCGCCGGATGATGCGGGCCATCGGCCACGCCGACCTGGCCGACGACCCGGACCTCGCGACGAACGCCGGCCGCGTGCCGCACACCGGGCGCATCGACCGCGTCATCGGCGACTGGGCCGGCAGCCTCGATCTCGATGCCGCGCTCGCCGTGCTGAACGACGCCGAGGTCCCGGCCGGCCGCATCTACGACATCGCCGACATCGCACGCGATCCGCAGTACCTCGCGCGCGGCATGATCCAGGGCTTCCCGCTGCCCGGTGGCGGCAGCGTCAAGCTGCCCGGCATCGTCCCGAAGCTCGCCGCGACCCCGGGAGGCACCGACTGGATCGGTCCGCCGCTCGGCGCCCACACCCGCGAGATCCTCGGCACGATCGGCTATGCCGACGCAGCGATCGACGATCTCGTCGCCCGGGCGATCGTCGCCTGCGCCGACCGTTCCGGGGTCACCGCATGAGCACGACCGAACGCGAAAGCCTGCATCTCAACCCCGGCGTGCGGCCGCGCGAAGTCTGGGCGTGGGCCAGCTACGACTTCGCGAATTCCGGCTACACGACCGTCGTCATCACGGCGCTGTTCAACGCGTATTTCGTCGGCGTCGTCGCCGGCCGCGCACCGTGGGCGACCTTCGCCTGGACCGCCGCGCTGTCCGTGTCGTACGCGCTGATCGTCCTGACGGCGCCGGTCGTCGGCGCCTGGGCCGACGCCCACGGCGCGAAGAAGCGCGTGCTGCTGTTCAGCACGATCGGCTGCGTCGCCGGGACCGCCGCACTCGGGCTCGCGGGGCCGGGCGATCTCGCGATCGCGGTGATCGCGCTCGTCGTGTCCAACTTCTTCTTCGGGACCGGCGAGAACATCATCGCGGCCTTCCTGCCCGAACTCGGGAAGAGCGAATCGCTCGGCAAGATCTCCGGCTGGGGCTGGGCCTTCGGTTATCTCGGCGGACTCGTGGCGCTCGGCGCGTGTCTCGGCTACGTGACGTGGGCGCAGGGGCAGGGTCACGAGGCCGCGCAGTTCGTGCCCGTCACGATGCTGATCACGGCCGCGCTGTTCGTCGTTGCGAGCCTGCCCACCTTCCTCGTCCTGAACGAACGCGCGCAGCCGCAGGCCGCCCGCGGCACCGTCCGGTTCGACAGCGCGTTCGCGCGCGTCGCGACGACGCTGCGGCACGTCGCCGGGTTCCGCGATCTCGCCTGGTTCCTGGCGTGCATCCTCTGCTATCAGGCGGGCGTGCAGACCGTGATCTCGATCGCGGCCATCTACGCCCAGGAAGCCATGGGTTTCGGCACGAGCGAGACGCTGATGATGGTGCTCGCGGTGAACGTCACGGCGAGCATCGGCGCGTTCGGCTTCGGCTACGTCCAGGACCGCGTGGGCCACGCCCGCAGTGTCGCGATCACGCTCGTCGGCTGGTGCGTGACGACGCTCGTCGCGTGGCAGGCGACCGAGGCGCCGATGTTCTGGGTGGCGGCGAATCTCGCCGGACTGTGCATGGGCGCGAGCCAGTCGGCGGGTCGCGCGCTCGTCGGCTATCTCAGCCCCGAGGCCCGGCGCGCCGAGTTCTTCGGGCTGTGGGGGCTGGCGGTGAAACTGTCGTCGATCCTCGGACCGATGACCTACGGCGCGATCAGCTGGATCTCCGGCGGCAATCACCGCCAGGCGATGCTGTTCACGGGCGTGTTCTTCGTGGCCGGCCTCTTGCTGCTGGCGGCCGTGAACGTCCGGCGCGGACGTGCCGCCGCGCTCGCCGCGGATGGCAATGGCGCCCGTTCCTAGAGCCCTCCCGGAAGGGCCGATGACGTGATGTCGTGTGCCGGCGACCACCTCCGTGGCGACCGGCGGACCGAAAGACGAGGGAAGACATGCTGGGTTGGCTGAAGTCGTCCGACGAACCGGACCATCCGCTGGCGGATCCCAGGACCGCGAAGACGACGCTCGCCGCGATCGTCGCGCAGTCCCCGGTGATGGCACTCGAAGTCCTGGGCGGACATCTCGAATCGATCCGCGAGGCCGTGAGGGTGACGGCACCGCGCATCTTCGACATCGTCGATGCCATCGACGTCGCCGCGAAACCGCTCACGCGCCGCCTGGGGACCGAGTTCCTCAAGCCGCTCAACGCCGCCAATCGCGCGAGCCAGATGCGCGTCGCGCACGTCACGGGCAACTACTGGAACTCGCTCGCGACGGCGTACCGGATGCTGCTCGAGATGATCGAGACAGGCGATCCGTCCGCGGGGGCGTTGAAGCCACGCCTCGCGCTGATCGCGGCCCGCGCCATCCGTGCGTTCAACCTGCATCTGAAGTGGCGGCTGCTGCGGTATGTCCCCGTCGATGTGCGGTTGTGGGGCAGCCTTGCGCGCGTCTGGTCGGTCGCCGACAGGCGCGGTGTCGCCCGCGACAAGGTCGTCGTGTACCCGGGGGCGTGGGGCGAGTCGTCGGTCGAGCGCGAACTGCTGAAGGCGCTGATGCTGTCGGTGTCGTCGACCGACAGCCTGCCCAAGCTCCAGGTGGAGATCGTCGAGCGCCTGTGCGCGCAGTACTCCGAGTTCTTCGCGCTGCAGCCGACGCAGTCGACGGGCGTCCACTTCCAGTTCGACACCGAGGCCGATCGCGCGCCGTCGCGCCACACCGGCGAGGCACCACACGGTGTCCGGTTCTTCGGTCCGAGCGAGGCCGCGACGCCGCTCAAGCAGCTCGCCGAAGACATCCGCCTCACCGGGACGGTCCCGTCGACGGTGAACCTCGGCGCCGACTACCCCGCCCAGGATCTCATCGAGGTCCTCGAGCATCTCGCGCGCTACTGGTCCCCGCTGCCACCCTCGCGCCGGGAATCACGCCGCTACTCCCAGGAGCGCGTGCAGATCGTCCGCGGCTTCGAGCAGGTCCTCGCCGCCGTCGATGCGGACGAGTTCGGATGGGGTGACGACGATGTCGTCATCGAAGACTGGAGCGCCGACAACGAGAGCCCCGGCGGGATCGGCCTGCTCGTGCCGCCCGGACTCGGCGACTGGGTCGCGCTCGGCGAACTGGTCGGCATCAAGTACCAGGAGGAGGGCGCCGCGTGGGGCGCCGGCATCGTGAGGCGCATCACGCAGGGCGCCGAAGGCCAGCGTTACGTCGGCATCGAGCTGCACTCGCGCGGCGTGATCCGGGTGCTGCTGCACGCGCTGCGTGCCGACGGCAGCCATCACGCCGATCCGGCGCTGGCGGTGAACGCGCTGCTGCTGCCTTCGTCGTCGGACAACAGCCTCGGGCGGCTCACGATGAACCTGCTGATGCGCGTGGGCTCGTTCGTCCAGCGGGATTCCTACGGGCTCACGCTCTACGGCATGGACTACCTGCTCGTGCCCAAGACGACGGTCGCGGCAGGTGACGACTACGTGATCCTGTCGTATCGACTGCTGCAACGCGCCGTCGACTGAACTGTTGCGCCTCGCCGGTCCGCGCTACTTCGCCGCCCGGATCGCCGACTTCGGCCGGAAGGCCTTGCACACGTCGTCGCGCGTCTCGAGGTAGGGCCCGCCGATCAGGTCGATGCAGTAGGGCACGGCCGCGAAGATCCCGGGGACGACCTGCGCGCCGTCCGGACCCTTCAGCCCTTCGAGCGTCTCCCGGATCGACTTCGGCTGCCCGGGCAGGTTGATGATCAGCGCGCCCGCGCGGATCACGGCGACCTGCCGCGACAGGATCGCCGTCGGCACGAAGCGCAGGCTGATCTGCCGCATCTGCTCGCCGAAGCCGGGCATCACCTTGTCGGCGACGGCGAGCGTCGCTTCCGGGGTCACGTCGCGCTTCGCGGGGCCGGTGCCGCCGGTCGTCAGGATCAGATGGCAGCCGGTCGTGTCGGCGAGTTCGCGGAGCGTCGCCTCGATCACGGGCTGCTCGTCGGGGATCAGGCGCTCCTCGAATTCGAGCGGATTGACCACGGCCCGCCCCAGCCACTCGCGCAGGGCCGGCAGACCCTCATCCTGATAGACACCTTTCGAGGCCCGGTCGCTGATGGACACGAGGCCGATCTTCGCTGCTTCGTCACTCATGGGTTGTCGTCGTCTTCGTCGTCGGAGTCGTCTGCGTCTTCGTCGGGGCCGTCGAGTTCGAGGGAGGGCTCCGGCCGCAGCTCACGCAGGATCTGGAAGAGTTCGCGGAACGCGCGCGGCGGCTTCGACTGCTCGCGTTCGCGGATGGCATTGCGGATCAGTGTGCGGATCTGCTGGATGTCGACGTCCGGATGCTCGGCAAGCAGTTCGCCGAGGGCGTTGCCGTCGGCGAGCAGGCGGTCGCGCCAGCGTTCGAGTCCGTGGAGCCACGCCTTGTGCGCCCGCGACTTGCCCGCGAACACCTCGAGCTGTGCCCGGATCGGGGCGGGGTCGATGTTGCGCATCACCTTGCCGATGTACTGGTACTGCCGGCGCAGCGCGCCGTGCGCCGTGATGCGCCGTGCCTCGTTCACGGCGATGCGGAGGTTGTCGGGGAGGTCGAGCCGCTTCAGCCGATCGGCCGGCAGGGCGACGAGCGCCTCGCCGAGATCCTGGAGGGCGGTCGATTCCCGCTTGAGTTGCGATTTGCTCGGAAGATCCGGCCCGGATTCGTCGTCGCCGTCGGCGACCTCTGTGTGCGTGGGTTTGCTCATGTCGGTTGCTATGATAGGGAAGCTCCGGCGGCGAAGCGACCCGCACGCCGCGCCGGCCCCGGAAACTTTCCGCAGCAACGCCCCGCAACCGAACCCGAGCCCGCCTCCTCCGTGAACAGTGACAACCGCTTTTCCCACGATCCAGACACCCTGAAATCCCTCGCGGCCGACGTCCTGCGCACGGCCACCCGCCTCGGCGCCACCGCCGCCGAAGTCGATGTCAGCGAAGGCTTCGGCCAGGCCGTCACGGTGCGTCGCGGCGAGATCGAGACCATCGAGTACAACCGCGACAAGTCGATCGGCGTCACGGTCTACATCGGTCAGCGGCGCGGCAACGCGGCCAGCTCCGACTTCTCGCCGAAGGCCCTGGAAGATACGGTCCGCGCGGCGCTCACCATCGCGAGCCACACCGCCGAGGACGACTGTGCCGGTCTCGCCGACGAGGACCTCCTCGCGCGCGACATCCCCGACCTCGATCTCTACCACCCCTGGGATCTCTCCGTTGAAGCCGCCATCGAGCTCGCGCGCGAATGCGAGGCTGCGGCACTCGCGGTCGATCCCCGGATCGGCAACACCGAGGGTGCGTCGGTCCATACGCAGGAGTCCCAGTTCGTCTACGGCAACACGCTCGGCTTCCTCGCCGGGATGCCGGCGTCGCGGCACAGCCTGTCGTGCTCCGTGATCGCGGGGCGCGGCGACGACATGCAGCGCGACGACTGGTATTCGATGTCGCGCGTGCCGGGCAATCTCGATGCACCCGCCACCGTCGGCGAGCACGCGGGGCGGCGCAGCGTCGCGCGTCTCGCGAGTCGCAAGATCCCGACGCAGCGCGTCCCGGTGCTGTTCGAGGCACCTGTCGCGGCCTCGCTGCTCGGACACTTCGCCGGTGCCGTGAGCGGCGGCAGCCTCTACCGGAAATCGTCGTTCCTGCTCGACGCGCTCGGCAGGCAGGTGTTCGCGCCGCACGTGCGGATCAGTGACGCCGGTCGGGTGCCGCGCGGTCTCGGCAGCAGCGCGTTCGACGACGAGGGCGTCGCCACACGGGATCGCGACATCGTCACGGGCGGCGTGCTGCAGGGCTACTTCCTCGGCAGCTACTCGGCCCGCAAGCTCGGCATGCGTTCGACCGGCAACGCCGGCGGCACGCACAACCTCACGCTCGATTCCACGGGCCACGATTTCGCCGCGATGCTGCGCGAGCTGGGCACAGGGCTCCTCGTGACCGAACTGCTGGGCCAGGGCATCAACATGGTGACCGGCGACTACTCGCGCGGCGCCGCGGGCTTCTGGGTCGAGAACGGCGTGATCGCGTATCCGGTCCACGAGATCACCGTCGCGGGCAACCTGAAGGACATGTTCCTGGGCATCACCGCCATCGGCAACGACGTCCTCGCGCGCAGCTCGCGCCAGTGCGG
>CAUJJX010000287.1 GCA_963205165.1 Pseudomonadota bacterium
CCGGAGAGCTTCACCTTCACGACCGAGGCCACGGCGACCGTCGCTACCAACGCGCTGATGAACCAGGTGTTCCGCGACGATCCGCTCGGCAGCTTCGACACCGATCCGGGGACGACCACCGGGATCGCGGCGGGCACGACGTACGGCGCGATCGTGACGCCCTACAGCGTGGCGGGGCGCGTGAACATCGTGTTCTTCCAGAACGCCATCGGCGAGGCGGAAGACGTGGTCATCACGAGCTATCTGCCGAGCACGCTGACGAATCTCGCGGGCGTCACCGGCGACGTGTTCGCCGTGTGGTCGCCGAGCGCGCCAGTGCCGGAACCCGCGGAGAGCGCCTTGCTGGCCGTCGGGCTCGGTGTGCTGGTGGCTGCGGTACGGGGACGGCGGAAGAAGGGCGGGTCCGGTTCGCGCTGACGGCCGTCCCGGCGCGAGGCGCCGGAAGCGGTCGAAGCCGCTGCGGGCGGGGGGCGGACGCTGGAGATACCGGGAATGCGGTCGACGGGGTGTCGACGGCGGGCAGATCAGTGCGCGTCGATCTCGGCGCGGACCCGGACGCTGTGCACCAGCGCGACGCGGGTCGGTGGTGCCGGCGGGCGGTGTACCGACTCCGCGCTGATGCCGGGCGCGATCATGTTCGCGAACGACGCCGGGCCGGTGTTCGCATTGCCACGCTCGACCGTCACGACGTCGCCCACGCCGATGTCGACCTCGGTGTCGATGCGGGCGAAGGTGCGGTCGCGGCCGGTGCGCACGGGGTCCAGCCGGACCTCGGCCCAGCGCGGCGCGGACTCGGCGTCGTGCGCGACTTCCGGGGCGAGCAGCACGCCGGGCATCACTTCCAGATAGACGCCGGTGACGGTGCCCTCGACCGTCGAGTCGGACGGCGAGGTGGCGCAACCAGGCAGGAGCGCGGCGGCGGTGACGACTGCAATGATCGATGTCCGGACCATGGAACCTTTCGGGTGTTCGCGGGAGCCCCGTCGTCTCTCGACGGCGTGGCGGATCGCGTGAACGGCCGCGTCCCGGACAACTTTAGGATCGACCCACCCTGTGCGATCCATGCGTCGCGATGACCGCCGTCACGGACACACGACCGGCAGCGACGTCGTGAGCGTCGCGGCCGTCCGCGAAAGATCCGCACGCCACGCGACGACCTCGACGCCGCGCGCGATCGCCTCGCGCAGCGTGCGTCCGTACACGGGGTCGATGGCATCCGCCGGCCGCACCTCGCGGACGTCGGTGCGCTGCACGCAGAACACGAGCACCGCGCGGCCGCCCGCTGCGACGACGCCCATGAGTTCGCGCAGGTGCTTCGCGCCGCGTTCGCTCACGGCATCCGGGAAGAGCGCGATGCCGTCGGTCACGGCGGCCGTGACGTTCTTCACTTCCACGTAGCAGTCCGGACGTTCCGGCCCGCGGAGCAGCAGGTCGATGCGGCTGTTCTCGGTGCCGTACTTCGATTCGGGGATCACGTCGCGGTACCCGGCGAGCACCGGGAAGCGCGCCGCCGCGATGGCTTCCGCGACGAGCGCGTTGCTGCGGTGGGTGTTCACGCCGACGAGCGTGCCGTCGGCCAGCTCGCTCAGTTCCCAGCCCCACGCGTACTTGCGCGTCGGCGACGGCCGGTGCAGCAGCCAGACGCGGCTGCCCGGTTCCGCGACGCCCATCATCGATCCGGTGTTCGGGCAGTGGACCGTCACCGCGCTGCCGTCCTCGAGCACGACGTCGGCGAGGAAGCGCTTGTAGCGGCGTTCGAGCCGGGCGGGGACGAGCGGGGATTCGAATTGCATCGTGGGTCCGGGCGTACGTGGATCGGTGCGGGACGGCGCGCGAGTCTACCCGGGACGTTCGCGCGTCGGGCTGTCGCGGGTCGCGTCGCGCAGTCGCGTCCGATTGCGCGCGCCGTCCACATTGCCGGGAATTTTTGCCGTACGTTCGCGGTCGGAGCCGCGCGCAACAGCGCGACGAACACGCAGTCCGATCGGGAGAGACCACGATGGCGAAATTCGAGGTGAACGGCAGGCCGGTGGCGGTGGATGTCGAGGACGACATGCCGCTGCTGTGGGTGCTGCGCGACGAACTTGGGCTGACCGGCAGCAAGTACGCCTGCGGCATCGCGGCGTGCGGTGCGTGCACGGTGCATCTCGACGGCGAGCCCGTGCGGTCCTGTGCGCTGCCGGTGTCGGCCGTCGAAGGCCGCCGCATCACGACGATCGAGGGGTTGTCGGCCGATGGTGCGCATCCGGTCCAGAAAGCGTGGATCGATCTCCAGGTCCCGCAGTGCGGCTACTGCCAGAGCGGCCAGATCATGGCGGCCGCGGCGCTGCTCGAACGACAGAAGCATCCGACCGACGCCGAGATCGATGCGGCGATGAGCAACCTGTGCCGCTGCGGCACCTACCCGCGCATCCGCGCCGCGATCCACAGTGTCGCCGCGACCGCGAAGGGAGGGCGCTGACATGACCACTTCCACGAACGTCCCCCGGAACGAAGCCCGCCGGGCCTTCCTCGTGAAATCCGCCGCGCTCGGCGGCAGCCTGATCGTCGGCGTGCACGTGCCCGGCTTCGCGCTCGCCGCCGACGCCGTCGAACCCGAACTCACGCAGTGGGTGCAGATCCTCGCGGACGACACCGTGATCATCCGCATCGCGCGCTCCGAACTGGGGCAGGGCAGCTTCACCGGCCTCGCGATGCTCGTCGCCGAGGAACTCCAGTGCGACTGGAACAAGGTGCGGTCCGAGTACGCGAGCGTGAACGACCACCTGCGTCGCAACCGCATCTACGGGCAGATGACGACGGGCGGGAGCCGCGCGATCCGCGATTCGCAGGACTACCTCCGCAAGGCCGGTGCGGCCGCGCGCGAGATGCTGATGTCCGCCGCGGCCGCGCAGTGGAACGTGCCCGTCGCCGAACTCGACGCGCAGCTCGGCGTCGTGCGCCACGCGAAGTCCGGACGCCACGCGCGCTACGGTGAACTCGCCGGTGCAGCCGCGAAGCTCGAGGTGCCGAAGTCGCCGAAGCTGAAGGCGCCGTCCGAGTGGACCCTCATCGGGACATCGCCCGCGCGCTTCGACATCCCCGCGAAGACGAACGGCACGCAGATCTACGCGGCCGACGTGCGCCTCCCCGGGATGCTCCACGCGGCGATCGTGCAATGTCCGGTCTTCGGCGGACGCCTCGTGCGTGCCGATCGCGATGCCGTGACGGGCCGTCGCGGC
>CAUJJX010000288.1 GCA_963205165.1 Pseudomonadota bacterium
TTCATCGGTGCGACCGAAGATGTCGAAGGCACCGCCGCGCAGGAAGCGCAGCTTCGCCAGCAGGCCGAAGGCCTTCATCATCCACGGACCGTACTCGGTCTTCTTCAGTTCGCCGGTGACCGCATCGCGCTTCGCGAACAGCGGCGGCGCGAGGTGGAAGCGCAGCGTGTAGTCGCCCTCGAACTGCGCCTCGAGCTTCTGTCGGAATTCCGGGCTCGTGTAGAGCCGCGCGACCTCGTACTCGTCCTTGTAGGCCATCAGCTTGAACCCGTAGCGCGCGACGGCTTCCGTCAGTGCCGTCGAACCCTTCGCCTTCTGCTGCTCGGCCGCACGGACCTCGTCGACGAGGCGACGGTAGCGCTCGGCGTACGCGGCATCCTGGTAGTCAGTCAGGAAAGCGACGCGACGCGCGATCATCTCGTCGAGCGTTTCGGACTGTGCCTTGCTGTCGACGACCGCGGTCTTCGGCGTGACGAGTCGCTCGACGGCCTTCAGGTCGACGGCGGCACGACGGCCCCACAGGAACGCGGCCTGGTTCATCTTCACGGCGGCGCCGTTCAGCTCGATCGCCTTGTTCAGCGCGTCGGGCGAGATCGGCACGAAGCCGCGCTGCACCGCGTAGCCGAGCATGAACATGTTGGTCGCGATCGAATCGCCCATCAGCGCCGTCGCGATGCGCGAAGCGCTCACGAACTCCGCGTTGTCGGCGCCGACGGTGTGACGGATCGTGTCGCGCAGCGATTCGCCCGGGAACTTGAAGTTCGCGTTGCGAGTGAAGTCGCCCGTCATCTGCTCGTGCGTGTTCGCGACGACCTTCGATCCGGCGCGGGCCGTGTCCATCGTCTTCTGGCTGGCCGAGACGACGAGGTCGCAGCCGAGCACGAGGTTCGCGCCGCCGGAACCGAGCCGCACCGTCTTGATGTCGTCCGGGTGCTTCGCGATCTGGAGATGGCTCCAGACGGCGCCGCCCTTCTGCGCGAGCCCCGCCATGTCGAGGCCGGCGAAGCCCTTGCCCTCGAGGTGGGCCGCCATGCCGACGATCGCGCCGATCGTCACGACGCCCGTGCCGCCGACACCCGTCACGAGGATCGCGTACGGCTTGTCGAGCGCGGGCTGCGCGGGTTCGGGCACGGCCGGGAACAACTGCTCGGTGTTCTCGCCGGCCGGCTTGCTCACCGACTTGCGCACCCCGCCGCCGTGGACCGTCACGAAGCTCGGGCAGAAGCCCTTCACGCACGAGAAGTCCTTGTTGCACGCCGACTGGTCGATCGCGCGCTTGCGGCCGAACTCGGTCGCGAGCGGCGTGACCGACACGCAGTTGGACTTCACGCCGCAGTCGCCGCAGCCTTCGCAGACGAGGTCGTTGATGAAGGCGCGCTTGGCCGGATCCGGATACTCGCCGCGCTTCCTGCGGCGCCGCTTCTCGGACGCGCAGGTCTGGTCGTACACGATCACGGACACGCCCGGGATCTCCCGGAACTCGCGCTGCACGGCGTCGTAGTCGTCGCGGTGATGCACAGTCACGCCGGGGGCGAAGTTCACGGCGGCGCCGTACTTCTCGGGCTCGTCGGTGACGACGGCGATGCGCTTCGCACCCTCGGCCGACATCTGCTGCGTGATCTGCGGGACGCTCAGCTGGCCGTCGTGCTTCTGGCCGCCCGTCATCGCGACGGCGTCGTTGAACAGGATCTTGTAGGTCATCGTCGCGCCGGACGCGACCGCGGCGCGCACGGCGAGCGAGCCAGAGTGGAAGTACGTGCCGTCGCCGATGTTCTGGAAGATGTGCTTCGTCTTCACGAAGGGCGCCATGCCCATCCAGCTCGCGCCCTCGCCGCCCATCTGCGTGTAGCCGGCCGTGTTCCGGTCCATCCACTGCGCCATGAAGTGGCAGCCGATGCCGGCCATCGCGCGGCTGCCTTCCGGGATGCGCGTGCCGCTGCTGTGCGGACAGCCCGAACAGAAGTACGGCGTGCGGTCCATCGCGGGCTTCTCGGGCACGCGGCTGTCGAGGGCTTCCTGCTCGACGAGACGGGCGCGGAGCTGCTCGTCGTCGACGAGTTCGAGCAGGCGCCGGCCGATGGCGATGGCGATGTGGTTCGGATCGAGCGCCGCGTTGCTCTGGAAGAGCTGCACGCCCTGCTCGTCCATCTTGCCGACGACGGCGGGCGCACCAGTCATGCCGTAGAGCGCTTCCTTGATCTGCGGCTCCATCAGCGCGCGCTTTTCCTCGACGACGATGATCTTCGTGAGGCCCTGCGCGAACTCGCGGATGCTGTCCGGCTCCATGGGCCACGTCATGCCGGCCTTGAAGACGCGCAGGCCGAGGCGCGCGGCCTCGGTGTCATCGATGCCGAGGTACTGCAGCGCCTGGCGGACGTCCATGTAGGACTTGCCGCACGTCGCGATGCCGAGCTTCGCGGCCGGCGAATCGATCACGACGCGGTTCAGCTTGTTCGCCCGCGCGAACGCCTTCACGGCGTGGATCTTCACGTTGTGCAGCCGGGCTTCCTGGTCGAGCGGAACATCGGGGAAGCGGATGTGCACGCCATCGGCCGGCAGCGCGAAATCGGTCGGGATGACGATCTGCACGCGGTCGGGGTCGACGTCGACCGAGGCCGTCGCGTCGATGGTGTCCTTCATGGACTTCAGGCCGACCCAGCAGCCGGAATAGCGCGACAGCGCCCAGCCGATGATCCCGTAGTCGAGGAGCTCCTGGATGCCCGCCGGATTCAGGATCGGCATCATCGCGTCGACCATCGCGAACTCGCTCTGGTGCGCCGTCGTCGAGGATTCACACGTGTGGTCGTCGCCCATCAGCGCGATCACGCCGCCCCACGGCGAGGTGCCCGCAAGGTTGCCATGGCGGAACGCGTCGCCGGTGCGGTCGACGCCCGGACCCTTGCCGTACCAGACGGCGAACACGCCGTCGAAGTCGCTCTCGTTGCCGAGGATGTGCGTCTGCTGCGTGCCCCAGCACGCCGTCGCCGCGAGGTCCTCGTTGACGCCCGGCTGGAAGTGCACGTTGTGCTGCTTCAGGAATTTCGCCGCGGCCGTGAGCTGCTGGTCGTAGCCACCGAGCGGTGAACCGCGATAACCGGAGATGTACGCACCGGTCTTCCTGCCGACGGCAGCGTCGCGGCGCTGCTGCATCAGGGGCAGGCGCACGAGCGCCTGGGTGCCGGTGAGAAAGATGCGTCCCTTGTCGACCAGGTACTTGTCGGAAAGGGTGACGTCGAGCAGCGCCATGGGCAGAAACCTCGGCTGGTGTAGGGGCGGACCCGCTGGTCAGGGTCTCGGACCCCTATGTTAGGCTGCGCGCCCCCGCGACGGGAACCCGTCTGCGAGGCACATGACTGTTTCCATCCGGTACACAAAGCGCATGGAGAATCTCGCCGGTCTCGTCGTCTTCGCCCGCGTCGTCGAGGAGCAGAGCTTCTCCGCGGCCGGACGGCGTCTCGGCATGTCCCCGTCGGTCGTCAGCAAGCAGGTCGCGCGGCTAGAACAGACGCTCGGCGCGCGGCTGCTCAACCGCACGACCCGCAAGCTCTCCGTGACGGAAGTCGGCGCCGCCGTGTACGAACACTGCGCGCGCATCGCGCAGGAAGCCGAGGAGATCGACCTCGCCGTCGCGCAGCTGCACGGCGCGCCGCGCGGCCGGCTGAAGCTGTCCGCGCCGGCGAACTTCGGCATGGTGCACATGGCCCCGGTCATCGCGGAGTTCCTGCAGCGCTATCCCGAGGTCAACGTCGAGCTCACGCTGAGCGACCGGGTCGCCGTCGACCTCGCGCGCGACGGCCTCGATGCCGCGATCATCGTCGTGCACGGCCCCGCGCAGAACGTCGTGGCACGGCGGCTCGCGCCGGTGCGCTGGGTGCTGTGCGCCGCACCGTCGTACCTCAAGGCGCGCGGCGAACCGCAGACGGTCGCCGACATCGCGAACCACAACTGCCTCGTGTATCCGGAACTCCTGAACGCGGGTGCGTGGCGCTTCCGCAGCGGCGACCGCGAAGAGGCCGCCGTCGTGCGCGGCAACTTCCGCGCGAATTCGAGCCTCGCCGTCCGCGGTGCGACGGTCGCGGGCCTCGGCCTCGCCGTGCTGCCCACGTTCATCGTCGGGCCCGACCTGCGCGCCGGGCACCTGAAGGCGTTGCTGCCGGGCTGGCGCCCGTTCCACGACAGCGCGCTGGAGGCGATCTACCTGCCGGGGCGTCCGCTGCCGGCGAAGCTCACGCGGTTCCTGGACTTCTGCATCGAGCGCTTCGGTCCGGCGCCGTACTGGGATGAAGGGGTGTGAGACGTTGGGCGGCGGTAACCCGTGCTTCGGGTAGGTCGGATTAGCGGCGCAGCCGCGTAATCCGACGCCGAAAGTTGTGCGATCGACAGCGTCGGATTACGCGCTTCGCGCTAATCCGACCTACGCCCCCCCCGCCGGCGTGCTCGAGAGGGGGCAGCGGTCCGCGCCCTCAAACCGAAACGACGATCTTCCCGAAGTGCGCCCCGGCCACCA
>CAUJJX010000289.1 GCA_963205165.1 Pseudomonadota bacterium
GGACGCATCGACCACGCGCACCCGCGACCTCCACGCGCTGAGCGGCGGCTGGGCGGCAGGCGTCGTGCTGATGAGCGCCGCGCCGGACCTCCGCCTGCCCACGCCCGCAGGCAACGCCGAGTCCGCGGCATCGGCGTTCGCGTACCTCGCGGAGGAAGTCCTCGACCGCGCGCCGCCCGACGACCGCGACCTCCTGGTACGCACCGCGTGCTTCCCGCAGTTCACGGCGGCGATGGCGCAGGCGCTCACCGGCCATCCGGATGCCGGCGCCGTGCTCGACCGGCTCTTCCGCGACCACTACTTCACGGAACGCCGAGTCGCCGCCGAGCCCGAATACCGGTACCACGATCTCTTCCGCGCCTTCCTGCGGGAGCGCGCACGTGCCGAGCTGGGCGAAGCGGGCTGGCGAATCCTGCTCGCCCGGGCGGCCGCGCTGCTCGACGAACGGAGCGAGGTCGAGGCTGCCGCCGACCTCCTGATGCAGGGCGGCCACTGGGAGCCGCTGCGCGACATCGTGATCCGCCACGCCGACGCCCTGCTCGCCCGCGGCCGCACCCGCACCGTGCTCGCGTGGCTCGACGCGATGCCGGAGACGATCGTCCACGATTCGCCGTGGCTGCTGTACTGGAAGGGTGCCGCGCGCGTCGCGCAGGGCAACGGCGCCGGCCAGTCGCTGCTCGAGGCCGCGTTCGAAGGCTTCGCACGCATGCCCGACTGGCGCGGCCGGACGCTCGCGTGTTCCGCGATCATGGACACGTACTTCCAGAGCTGGAACGCCGTCGCCGCACTCGATCGGTGGATCGACGAGATGACGGCGCTGCTCGCGCGGCCCGAACTCGCGGACGGCCCGCTCCGCGACCGTGCCGTCGCCAGCATCGCGATGGCGCTGCTCTATCGCATCCCCGCGCATCCGGCGCTGCCGGGCTACGTCGACGAACTGGAGTCAGGTCTCGCGCGACACGAACGCGTCAACGAGCGCGTCAACGAGCGCGTCGCGACGGCAGCATTCCTGTTCGACTACTTCAGCCTCAACGGCCGCTTCCCGCGCGGCGACGTCATCACGAGCTTGACGGCGGCGGATGCCGCGCACGAGGACTGCCTGCCGGTCAATGCGTTCCTCTGGTGGCAGCGCGGCGGGTTGTTCCTGTACCGCGCCGGCCGGCTCGACGAGGCCCGGGACCGGATCGAGCGCTCAATGGTCATCGCGCGCGAGCACGGCCTGGTCGACGCGGAGTTCATGGCGATGCTCACCCTCGGCATGGTCTGCGCGAGTGCCGGCGACACGACACGGGCGGGCGGACTGCTCCGGGAGATGCGCGGTGCGCTGAATCCGCTGCGCCACGTCCACGCCGTCGGCTATCACTATCTCGACCTGTGGCTCGCCGTCCTCGCCGAGGATGCGGTCGGCACGCAGCGCGTGTGGGACGTCTTCGCGCAGATGCCGCTCGCCGGCGTGCCGGTCAACACGGCGTACAACCAGCCGGTCGTGTGGAAGCTCGTCCACGACGACGCGGCCGCTGCAGCACTGGAACGAGTCGAGCGATGGCGGGTACCGCTCGCCGGCATGCGCAGCCCGCTGATGGACTTCAACCTCCTGACGATGGAGGCGTACGCGCGCCTTGCCCTCGACGACGAGGACGCCACCCGCACCACGCTCGCCACGCTGTTCGCACTCGGCGCCCGCGAACGCTTCCGCACGAACCTCACGTGGCTGCCGCGGATGATGTCGGAGCTCTGCGCCGCCGCGCTCGCCCGCGACATCGAACCGGAGTACGTGTGCTGGCTCATCCGCGAACGTGCACTCGAACCGCCGACGCCGGATGCGCCGGGCTGGCCTCGGCCGCTGGAGATCCGGACGCTCGGTGGATTCGGCATCTTCCGCCACGGCGAGGCCGTGAGCTTCGGTCACAAGACGCCGCGCAAGCCGCTCGCACTGCTGAAGGCGATCGTCGCGGCAGGCGATCGCGGGCTGCCGTCGGAAACCGCCTGCCACTGGCTGTGGCCGGACCACGATGGCGACGCCGCGGCCGAATCGCTTGCATCGGCCGTGCACCGGCTGCGCCGGCTCCTCGACGCGAAGGACGCCATCGTCGTATCGGACGGTCGCCTGTCGCTCGCGCCGGCACAGGCCTGGGTCGACGCGTTCGCGTTCGAACGGCAGGCCGCGGACCCGGGCGGGGCGGCCGCACTGGCGCTGTACCGCGGCGCCTTCCTGCCCCACGACGACACCGAGCACTGGACCGTGCCGGTCCGGGAACGCCTGCGGTCGCGTTTCGTGCGGCTCGTCGAGGACGCTGCCGGCACGTTCGAGCGGCGCGGCGAGCTCGACCGTGCCATCGCGGAGTACCGCCGCGGCATCGACGCCGATCCGCTCGCGGAAAGCTTCTACCAGGGGCTGATGCGCTGCTACGCGGAACTCGATCGCCGTGCCGAGGGTGCCGCGGTGTTCCGGCAGCTGCGGCAGACGCTGTCGGTCGTCCTGGGGGTCGCGCCATCGGCGCAGTCGCTTCGGCTCGGCCGGATGCTGCTCGGGACGGACGCCGACGGCCCCTGATCGCGCACCGCGCCGATCGGTCACCGATCGGTCATCGCGTCGCCACTACGATCACGACGACACGGCATCGACCACGAGGACCTCGCCATGCTGCTCCATCACATCGCCTTCACCCCCAGTTCGCGGAAGGTCCGGATGTTCCTCCACGAGAAGGGCATCACGGTGCCGATGCTCGATGTCGCCGACGGATTCGCGCTCTCGTCCGACTACACGAGCCGCTACCCGCACCGCATGGTCCCGATGCTGGAACTCGACGACGGCACGCAGATCGGCGAGGCGATGGCGATCTGCCGGTACTTCGAGACGCTGCACCCCGATCCGCCGCTGATGGGCACCGACCCCCGGGACCGTGCGACGGTCGAGATGTGGGAACGCCGCGCGTACAACGAGGGCATGGGCGCCGTGGAGGAAGTGTTCCGCAACTCGCATCCGCTGATGGTGGACCGCGGCCTGCCGGGAACCGACCAGCCCGTGCCGCAGATCCCCGCGCTCGTGGAACGCGGTCAGGCGCGGTTCGCGCGCTTTCTCGACAAGTTCGACGCGCAGCTCGCCGAGCGCCATTTCGTCGCGGGCGAACGATTCACGGTGGCGGACATCGCGACGCTCTGCGTGATCGATTTCGGGCGGTGGTGCCAGATCGAGGTCCCGGATCGATGCACGCATCTGCGGCGCTGGTATGCGGACGTCTCGGCACGACCGGGGGCGGCTGCGTAGATGCGTGATCCGACGCGATTCACCCCGTCATTCCGGCGAAAGCCGTAATCCAGTCCGGTCGTTGCCAGCGCAGGGATCGCTGCCGGACCCCAGCGTTCGCTGGGGTGACGGGATGAGGAATGCACAGTCGCGCAGGTTGGATCAGCGCCGAAGCCACGAAATCCGATGCGACTTTTCCATCCGTGACGCCGCGACAACGGTAAGCAATCCGTAGGTCGGCCGCGCCTAGATTGTCGTCGCGACGTCGGGCCGCGTCCGGATCATCCGTGCGCCGCCGGCGTCGTGCGCGTGTCCGCCCGGCACCGCTCACTCTCCGGAGGCAGCCATGATTCGTTCGTCGATCTTCGCCAGCACCCTCGTCCTCGTCGCCGCAGGCACGCTCGCGGGCCCCGCCAGCGCACGGGAATGCAACGGGTACAACACGCATGTCCTGATCTCGGCCGATGTGACCGAGCCCGCCAAGGGCCATTCGCTGATGACCTTCCGCAACCACGACATGAACGTCACCGACGACCCGAAGCACATCCTCAACATGACGATGGGCGAGTGCACCGGGACCATGCTGACGACGCCGGACGGCAAGATGTCCGGGGCCGGCTACTGTCTGCGCCGCGACAAGGACGGCGACACGCAGAGCGTCGACTGGTTCTGGCCCAAGGGCGCGGACAAGGGGACCTGGAAATCGACCGGCGGCACCGGCAAGTTCGCCGGCCTGGAAGGCAGCGGCCACTGGATGCAGCTCGCCGGGGACGGCGGGAAGATGGGCGTCAATCGCTGGACGGGGACCTGCAGCCGCTGACGTGACACCGGGGTCGGCATGCGCCGGCCCCGGTCGGAGATACCACCGTCGGATGCAACCGTCGTCAGGCGGACTTCGCGCTCGCGCGCTTGATGGCCATGATCGCGGTGACGGTCTCGGTCGAGACCTTCGCGAACTCGCCCAGCGGCTGGAGCAGCGCGTCGGCCGATGCCTTGCGACCGCCATTGACTTCGGTGATGACCTGCGCAGCGCACTTGTGGAACTTCGCGTGGGCCGTCTTCAGCTTGTCGTAGGCCTCGAGCGACTTGTAGCTCGCGCCCTCGCCGTGGATCCACTTGCCGAGGTCGCACTGGTTGTCCTTCGCGACGGTCGCGATGTCGAGCTTCTCGCCATGACCGTCGACCACCTTGCGCAGGCGGATCTTCCACATCGTGTGGGCGGCGATGGCTTCGTCGAAATTCATCGTGCTGGCTCCTTGTCGGTGAGTGATGCCTGACCTATCGGCCAGATCGACCACATCTGCAGACCGGGCTTTGCGGCATTCGGCGCACTACCGGCCGAGCAGCTTCTCGAGCACCGGATTCCGCTTGCCGCCCTTCGGATGCCTGGCCGGATCGCCCTCGCGGATGCCGTTCTCGACGTCGAGCGGCTGCTGCCGCAGCGAGCCGATGAGCCCGCCCGGACCGTCCGACGGCGCGGCCTCGGGCGGCGGCGCCTTCGGCATCTTCACGGTGTTGGGCCGCAGTTCCTTGCGGCTGAAGGTCTTGGCGGTCTTCGCGCCCTGCCCTTCGCAGGGTTCGTTGGAATAGAGCACCTTGCCGTCGGCCCCGGCGCATCGGTACACGCCCGCCTGCGCCGGCGCGGCAGACATCAGGATGGCGATCGCGGTCGCGAGTCGGAGGCACGTCATGGCGTGCACCTCACTTGCCGACGACGGGTCGCGGCCCGGACGCCCGATCGGGCGCCGCACCCTTGAAGCTCGACCCGCCGCCGAACTCCGGTGCAGTGCCGTCGCCCTGCGGCGGACGCGGTCGCATGCGCATCTGGTTGCCGCGCAGCTCGGCGCGGGACAACGTCTTCTCCTCGCGCGCACCCACCGTCTTGCACGGCGCATCGGAGTAGATCACGGCACCGCCGGCCCCCTTGCACTTGTACAGGCCGGCATGGGCGGGGAGCGCTGCAAGGAGCAGCGCGGCAAGGGCAGTCGATCGGATCGGTCGCACGTCGGGGTTCCTCGTGTCGGCGCCTGTTCATCCGGCAGATACCGATTCGAACGGGCTGATGCTGGGGGATGAAGCCGGTCGTACGAATGCGACCGGCCCCGGGGGCCGGGCCTGTCGACGCCGCCGCTGCCGGGGTGGCATCCGTCGTCGCGACAGGCACTGCCCCGCGATATCGGCTCAGGTGCCCGGCAACTTGTGCCTGCCGAAATCCTCGCGCAGCTTCGTCTTCAGCAGCTTGCCCGTCGCGGTGTGCGGCAGCGCGTCGACGAACACGACGTCGTCCGGGATCCACCACTTCGCGACCCGGCCCTCGAAGAACGCCAGCAGCGCCTCGCGCGTGACTGTCGCGCCGGGTTCGCGCACGACGATCAGCAGCGGACGTTCGTCCCACTTGGGATGCGCGACGCCGATCACGGCGGCCTCGTGGACATCGGGATGCGCGACGGCGGTGTTCTCGAGATCGATGGAACTGATCCACTCGCCGCCGGACTTGATGACGTCCTTCGAGCGATCGGTGATCTGCATGAAGCCGTCCTGGTCGAGCGTCGCGACGTCGCCGGTGGGAAACCAGCCGTCGCGCAGGGGATCACCGCCCTCGCCCTTGAAGTACTCGCGGCAGATCCACGGACCGCGGACCATGAGATCGCCGTAGGCCTGTCCGTCGCGCGGCAGCTCGAGGCCCTCGTCGTCGACGATCTTCATGTCGACGCCGAAGATCACCCGGCCCTGCTTGTTCTGCAGCGCCTGGCGTTCGGCCTCCGGCCAGTCGAGATGGCGGCTCTTGAACGTGTTGACGGTGCCGAGCGGGCTCATCTCGGTCATGCCCCATGCGTGCAGCACCTGCACACCGTAGTCGTCCTCGAAGGTCCGGATCATCGCGGGCGGGCAGGCCGAGCCGCCGATCACGGTGCGCTTCAGCGTGCCGAACCGGACGCCCTGCGACTTCACGTGATTGAGCAGCCCGAGCCAGATGGTCGGCACGCCCGCGGACAGCGTGACCTTCTCGGACTCGAACAACTCCATGAGGCTCGCGCCGTCGAGCTGCGCGCCGGGAAACACGAGCTTCGCGCCGACGAGCGGTGCGCTGTACGGCAGGCCCCACGCATTGACGTGGAACATCGGCACGACCGGCAGGACGACGTCGCGCGCGGAGAGTCCGAGGGCATCGGGCAGGCAGGCGCCGAACGCGTGGAGCAGCGTCGACCGGTGGCTGTACAGGACGCCCTTCGGATTGCCGGTGGTGCCGGACGTGTAGCAGAGCGACGATGCGGCGCCCTCGTCTATCTCGGGCCATTCCATGTGGTCGGAGTGCCCGTTCACGAGCTGCTCGTAGCAGAGCAGGTCGAGCGACGACTCGGGCATGTGCGCCTTGTCGGTCATCGCGACCCAGCCCTTCACGCCCCTGCAGTGCGGCGCGAGCTTCTCGACGAGCGGCAGGAAGGTGAGGTCGAAGAAGACGTAGCTGTCGTCCGCATGATTGACGATGTACGTGATCTGCTCGGGGAAGAGCCGCGGATTGATCGTGTGGCACACGGCACCGATGCCCGACATCGCGAAGTAGATCTCGAAGTGGCGATGGGTGTTCCAGGCGAGCGTGCCGATGCGGTCGGTCGACTTCACGCCGAGGGAAGCGAGCGCATTGGCGAGCTGCCGCGACCGGCGGTGGGCATCGGAATACGTGTATCGATGAATGCCGCCCTCCACCAGTCGCGTGACGATCTCGGTGTCGCCGTGGAAGCGGTCGGCGTGGCGGATCAGCGCCGAGATGTTGAGCGGCGCGTTCATCATGAGACCTTGCATGGGCCCTGGCTCCGGAGTGTGTTGGATGCCCCGGATTCTAGCCCCTGCACCCATGCGCGCCCCCTCGGGAAGTCGCGTTTACACGACTGGGGTTATGGGGCAGAATCCGCCGGCCTCGCGGGCCGGAAGACATTCCGGCTCCCCGATCCGGAACACGGTCGCGCAAGACGATCGGCCCGGTTCGCGACAAGGGTACGGCCCCGGAATCGGGGCTGTCAGCGCGGGACGTCGGCCAGACGTTGCGCCCGGTGTACGGGCCACGTGCGCCCGTCACCAGAACTGGAGGAGAAGAGATGTCGATGAAGATTTCGCGCACCGCGATCGCAGGTGCCGTTGCCCTGCTGGCCCTCGCCGGCAGCGTCCAGGCCGCCGATGGAACCCTGAAGATCGCCTACCTCGAGGGCCTGTCCGGTCCGTTCGCCAACGTCGGCGAAGTGGGCCTCCGGCACCTTCAGTTCGCCGCCGACAAGGTCAACGCCAGGGGCGGCGTCCTCGGCCAGAAGATCGAGGTGGTCCCGTTCGACACCAAGACGAGCCCCCAGGAAGCGCAGCTCGTCTTCAAGCAGCTCGTCGACCAGGGCATCCGCTACATGATGCAGGGCAACGGTTCCGCCGTGGCCATCGCGCTCACCGAAGCCCTCGCGAAGCACAACTCCCGTTCACCCGACAAGACCGTGCTCTACATGAACTACGGTGCCGTCGACCCCAGCCTCACGAACGACCGCTGCAACTTCTACCACTTCCGCTTCGACGCGGACGTCGACATGAAGATGCACGCGCTGACCAGCTACATGGCCGCCCAGAAGGACATGAAGAAGGTCTACCTGATCAATCAGGACTACGCCTTCGGGCAGTCGGTCGCCAAGGCCGGCCGCGCGATGCTCGCCAAGAAGCGCCCCGACGTGCAGATCGTCGGCGACGATCTGCATCCGCTCGGCAAGGTCAAGGACTTCGCCCCGTACATCGCGAAGATCAAGGCGTCCGGCGCCGACGCCGTCGTGTCGGGCAACTGGGGCAACGACATCGCGCTGCTGATCAAGGCCGCCAAGGAAAACGGCATCACCGCCAATTTCTACACGTACTACGCCGGCGGCCTGGGCACGCCGCCCGTCATCGGTGAAGCGGGCGTCGGTCACCTGAAGCAGGTCACGGTGTTCCACTCGAACATCGGCGGCAGCAAGACCGCCGAGGAAGTCGCCGCGTACCGCAAGCGTTTCCCCGATTCGAAGGACGACTTCTACTGGACGTCCATCATGACCGCTGTCGACATGCTCACGCGCTCGATCGAGGCCAGCAAGTCGACCGACCCCACGAAGGTCGCGTTCGCGATGGAGAAGATGAAGGCCGACCAGCTGACGGGCGAGGTGTACATGCGCCCCGAGAATCACCAGCTGGTGCAGCCGATCTTCGTGTCGACCTTCAGCAAGGCGAACGGCAAGGACGTGAAGTTCGACGTCGAACGGACGGGTTTCGGGTTCAAGACCGACGCCCGGATCGAGGCGAAGGACACGGTCCTGCCGACCACCTGCAAGTTCCAGCGGCCGAAGGTCTGACCGGTCGTGATCGACCGCGAAGGGCGCCCTGACGGACGCCCTTCGCATTTTCAGGGCCCGGGGCCCGGCGATACCGCATCGTTTCCCACCGCCCCGCGCCGACGGAGTCCGCCTTGGAATTCTTCCTCGTCACAACGCTGAACAGCCTGTCCTACGGGCTGCTGCTGTTCATGCTGTCATCGGGTCTCACGCTCATCTTCAGCATGATGGGCGTGCTCAATTTCGCGCACGCGAGCTTCTACATGCTCGGCGCCTACTTCGCGTACCAGACGAGCACCTACCTCGGATTCTGGCCGGCGCTGGTCATCGCGCCGCTCGCCGTCGCCTTCCTGGGCGCACTCACCGAGCGCTACGGCCTGCGCACGGTGCACCGCTACGGCCACGTCGCGGAGCTGCTGTTCACGTTCGGCCTCGCCTACATCATCGAGGAGTTCGTCCACCTGCTCTGGGGCCGGGCGCCGGTCGAGTACAAGATCCCCGAGATCCTCGACTTCTCCGCGTTCTCGATCTTCAGCACGCAGTACCCCGCGTACCGCGTGTTCATGATGCTGATGTCGGTGGGCATGCTGGCGTGCCTGTACCTCGTGCTCACGCGCACCCGCATCGGTCTCATCATCCAGGCGTCGCTCACGCACCCCGAGATGGTCGAGGCGCTCGGCCACAACGTCCCGAGCGTCTTCATGACCGTCTTCGCCGGCGGCGCAGCACTTGCCGGCCTCGCCGGGGTCATCGGCGGCAACGCCTTCGTGACCGAGCCCGGGATGGCCGCCAGCGTCGGGACCATCGTCTTCGTCGTCGTGGTGTTCGGTGGGATGGGTTCGCTGGCCGGCGCCTTCATCGCGTCGCTGATCATCGGCGCGGTCCAGACCTTCTCGGTGGCGTTCGACTACTCGCTCGCCACGCTGCTGACCGGCCTGGGCGTGCAGCTGAACACCGAATCCGCGTGGTACGAACTCTGGAAGGTCACCATCGCGCAGGCCGCGCCGGTGCTGCCTTACATCCTGATGGTGCTGATGCTGATCGTGCGGCCGAAGGGCCTCATGGGTACGCGCGAGGGCTGATCGAACATGACTCCGATTCTTCACTGGAAACGTCTGGCGCTCTGGAGCGGCGCGGCAGCACTGATGATCGTGCTCCCCCTCGTCTTCTCGCAGAGCTTCGCCATCTCGATGATGTCGCAGATGGGCATCGCGATCATGTTCGCGCTGTCCTACAACATGCTGCTCGGCCAGACCGGCATGCTGTCCTTCGGTCACGCCGTGTACTTCGGGCTCGGCGCATTCTTCTCGGCGCACGCCCTCAACATGATCGGTGCCGGCACGCTGGGCCTCCCGGTGACGCTGCTGCCGCTGATCGGTGGCGCCGCGGGCCTCGCCTTCGGCGTGATCTTCGGCTACGTCACGACGAAGCACTCCGGCACGCCGTTCGCGATGATCTCGCTCGGCATTGCCGAGATGGTCGCGGCCTGCTCGCTGATGTTCCCGAGCTTCTTCGGTGGCGAGGGCGGCATCTCGACCAACCGGGTCGTCGGCGAGGCCGTCATGGGCATCGACTACAGCAGCGCGCGGGAGGTCTACTACCTGATCGCCGGCTGGTGCTTCGTCTGCATGATCGCCATGTTCGCGCTCACGCAGACGCCGCTCGGCCGCATGGCGAACGCGGTCCGCGACAACGCCGAGCGCGCCCGATTCGTCGGCTACAACCCGACCCGCGTGCGCTACATGATGCTGATGCTGTCCTCGTTCTTTGCGGGCATCGCGGGCGGGCTCGCCGTCGTGAACTACGAGCTGGTCACGTCGGAAAGCGTCGGTGTCGTGACCTCCGGCAACGTGCTGCTGATGGCGTTCATCGGGGGCGTCGGCCACTTCTTCGGCCCGATCATCGGCGCCATCCTCGTGACGTTCATGCAGTCCGCGCTCTCGAACTACACGCTGGCGTGGCTGCTGTACTTCGGCCTCTTCTTCCTCGTCATGATCCTGTTCGCACCGGGCGGCATCGCAAGCCTCGTCACGCTGCACAAGCACGCGTGGCACGCGGGGCAGATGAAGCGGCTCGTCGCGCCGTACATCGCGGCGGGCGCATCCGGGTTCGTGCTGCTCCTGGGGTTGATCGGTGTCGTGGAGATGACCTACCAGGTGGAAACCAAGAAGGAACAGGCAGGCACGCTCATGAACCTCTTCGGCTTCGCGTTCGACGCGAGCACGGCCCAGCCGTGGATCGTCGCCATCGCGACGATGGCCGCCGGCAGCCTGCTGCTGTGGGGCGCGTCCCGGCTGGTCCGCGCCGGCTGGCACGACGTCACCGTCGCCATCAACGCGCAACGGGGAGCCTGACATGCCCGCCGCACTCGAATTGAAGGAAGTTCGCAAGAGCTTCGGCAAGACCGCGATCATCAACGGCGTGAACCTCGCCATCGAGAAGGGCGAGCGCCACGCCGTGATCGGCCCGAACGGCGCCGGCAAGTCGACGCTGTTCAACCTGATCAGCGGCCGCTTCCCGCTGTCGTCCGGCAACATCGAACTGAACGGCAGCGACATCACGGGCCTGCCGCCGCAGGACATCAGCCGCCGCGGACTCGCGCGCAGCTTCCAGATCACGAACATCTTCCCGAAGCTGTCCGTGTTCGAGAACATCCGCTGCGCCGTGCTCTGGGCCACGGGCCATCGCTACTCGTTCTGGCAGCGTGTCGCCGGCCTGAAGGATGTCACCGACCGCTGCGACGAGATCGTCCGCATGATCAACCTCGGCAAGCGTCGCGACACGCTGGCGGGCGTGCTCTCGTACGCCGAGCTGCGCGCCCTCGAGATCGGCGTCACGATCGCCGGCGGCGCCGACGTGATCCTGCTCGACGAACCGACGGCCGGCATGAGCAACACCGAGACGGCCGACGCCGTCGCGCTGATCCGCAAGGTCACGGAAGGCAAGACCCTGGTGATGGTCGAGCACGACATGAGCGTCGTCTTCGGCCTCGCCGACCGCATCTCGGTGCTGGTCTACGGGCAGGTCATCGCCACCGGCACGCCGCAGGAGATCCGCGGCAACAAGGCGGTGCAGGAAGCCTATCTCGGCACCGAACAGCACTGAGGCGACCCCGATGCTCGAAGTCAAAGATCTGCACTCGTACTACGGCAAGAGCCACATCCTGCACGGCGTGCACCTGAACGTGCGCCAGGGCGAGATCGTCAGCCTGCTCGGCCGCAACGGCGTCGGACGCTCGACCACCATCAAGGCCATCATGGGCCAGGTGCAGTCGTCCGGCTCCGTCGTGTTCAAGGGCCAGGAACTCATGGGGCAGAAGGCCTACATGATCGCCCGCAAGGGCCTCGGGATCGTCCCCGAGAACCGCGACATCTTCCCGTCGCTGACGGTCCGCCAGAACCTGCTGCTCGGCATGAAGGGCCGCAAGGAATCCGGCCGCTGGTCCATGGAAGACATGTACAACCTCTTCCCCCGCCTGCGCGAACGCGCAGAGGCGCCGGCCGGCGTGATGTCGGGCGGCGAGCAGCAGATGCTCACGCTCTGCCGCACGCTGATGGGCGACCCGGATCTCGTGATGATCGACGAACCGACCGAGGGTCTCGCGCCCAAGATCGTCGACCAGGTGGCGAACCTCTTCGACGAGATCGCGAAGCGCGGCATCTCGATCCTGCTCGTGGAACAGAAGCTCACGATCGCGCTGCGCATCTCGCAGCGGGTCTACGTGATGGGCCACGGCCAGATCGTGTTCGAGGGCACCCCGGACGACCTGCGCGCGAACGAGGGTGTCCGCAAGGAGTGGCTGGAGGTCTGATGGTGCTTCGGGTCGGTCCGCTGCGTGGATCGACCTGGTGGATTGTGTGAACTGCAGCGTCGGATTACGCGGCTTACGGCGCTGATCCGGCCCACGCACTGCTCACCTCCCGTCATTCCAGTGCAAGCTGGAATCCAGTCCGGCAGTGGCCGGTGCGAAGTCCTCTGCCGGACCCCAGCGTTCGCTTGGGTGACGGAATGAGTGAGCAGGTCGGATCAGCGCGCAGCGCGTGATCCGACGCCGTCGCCCGCACGATCATCATCCGGGCATTGCGCAAGCGACCGCGTCCGCTGCTCGACAACCGCTCGCACTCCGTCTCCCCGATCACTCCCCCGCCGCCGCCTTCTCCAACGCCACGTAGTCGATCTCCGGACCGTGCAGCGCCTGCTGCCGGCTCTTCTCCAGGCCCTTCAGCACCGCCACGAGCGTCTCGTTCACCGGCACCGGCACGCCGAGCGCATGCGCCTCGCGGACGAGCGCACCGTTGATCGCGTCGATCTCCGTGCGCCGGCCGGCCTCCACGTGCTGCAGCATCGACGGCTTGTTGAAGCGCTTCCGGCAGATGTCCTTGATGGACCCGCGCGGATCGCGGTCGGTCAGCGTCACGCCCTTCGCCTTCACGACCGCGAGGATCTCGTCGATCACGCGGTCCTGGAGGGCGTCGACTTCCGGCGTCCGCGAGATCTCGCCGAGCCGCAGACCGGTCACGGCCGAGAGCACGTTCACGCCGCAGTTCAGGACGAACTTGCTCCAGATCATCGAGACGGCGTCGGACACGACTTCGCTCGCGAGACCGGCGTCCGCGAGCATCAGCGCGATCCCGCGGATGCGCGGCGTGTCGCTGCCATCGAGTTCGCCGACCGCCGTCACGCCGGCATTCGTGAAGCGCGAGCATCCGGGTGCCGGACTCATCCCGCTGTTCATGCTCACGCCCGCGACGACGCGTGACGCGCCGAGGACAGTCGACAGCGTCTCGACGTTGCCGATGCCGTTCTGCAGCGTCAGGGCGAAGCCCTCGGGTTTCAGCACCAGTGCCGCCATCCGCGCGGCGTCGGCCGTGCCGTTCGAATCGGTGAACACGACGACGAGGTCGGCCGGCGCGAGGCCGTCGATATCGGTCGCGGCGTTCACGCGGATCACGTGGTCGCCACGCACGCCTTCCAGCCGCAGCCCGTCGCGGCGGATGGTCTCGACGAGGGCCGGCCGCGTGTCGACGAAGGTCACGTCGCAGCCATTCAATGCCAGCAGGCCGCCGTAGATGCCGCTCATGGCACCGGCGCCGAACATCACGATGCGCATCGCGCGTGACTCCCGGATCAGTTGTTGAGTGCGGTCAGCGGCGCGGGGATGCGACCGCCGCGCGCGACGAACGCCGCGCTCGACAGGCTGCTCACCGGCATCACGGGCGCGCGGCCGAGCAGGCCACCGAACTCGACGCTGTCGCCGACCTTCTTGCCCGGCGCAGGGATCAGCCGCACGGCCGTCGTCTTGCGGTTGATCATGCCGATCGCCGCCTCGTCCGCGATGATCGCGGCGATCGTTTCGGCCGAGGTGTCGCCGGGGATCGCGATCATGTCGAGGCCGACGGAACACACGGCCGTCATCGCTTCCAGCTTGTCGATCGAGAGCACGCCCAGCTCGGCCGCCTCGATCATCCCGATGTCTTCCGAGACCGGGATGAACGCGCCCGACAGCCCGCCGACGTGGCTCGACGCCATCGCGCCGCCCTTCTTCACGGCGTCGTTCAGGAGCGCGAGCGCCGCCGTCGAACCGTGGCCGCCGACGCGCTCGATGCCCATCGCCTCGAGGATGCGCGCGACGCTGTCGCCGACGGCCGGCGTCGGGGCGAGCGAGAGGTCGACGATGCCGAAGGGGACGCCCAGTTTGTCGGACGCGGCGCGGCCGACGAGTTCGCCCATCCGGGTGACCTTGAACGACGTGCGCTTGATGATCGACGCGAGCGTCCCGAAGTCCGCTTCGGGCGCGGCCTCGACGGCGCGCAGCACGACACCCGGGCCGCTCACCCCGACGTTCACGACGCAGTCCGGTTCGCCGACGCCGTGGAAGGCGCCGGCCATGAAGGGGTTGTCCTCGACGGCGTTGCAGAACACGACGAGCTTCGCCGCGCCGAGTCCGTCGCGGTCGGCCGTGCGCTGCGCGCACTCGCGGATGATCCAGCCCATGCGCGCGACGGCGTCCATGTTGATGCCCGCGCGCGTCGTGCCGATGTTGACCGACGCGCAGACACGCTCGGTCGTCGCGAGCACTTCCGGGATCGACTCGATCAGCGCGGCGTCACCCGGCGTCGTGCCCTTCTCGACGAGCGCCGAATAGCCGCCGAGGAAGTTCACGCCGACCTCGCGGGCCGCGCGATCGAGCGCCGCACCGATGCGCGCGTACTCGACCGTGCCCGTGGCCTCGGCCACGAGCGCGACCGGCGTCACCGAGATCCGCTTGTTGATGACGGGCATGCCGTACTCGCGGGCGATCTCCTCGCCGACGGCCACGAGGCGCGCGGCCCGGCGGCAGATCTTGTCGTACACCTTGCGTTCCATCACGGCGATGTCGTCGGACGCGCAGTCGCGGAGACTGATGCCCATCGTGATGGTCCGGATGTCGAGGTTCTCCATCTGCACCATGCGGATGGTCTCGACGATCTCCTGGGGAGAGAAGCGTTGCACGGTGCGCTCCTCAGATCCGGTGCATGTACTTGAAGACGTCCTCGTGCTGCGCGTCGATGCGCAGCCCCATGGGCTCGCCCTTCTCCGCGAGCCGGCGCTTCAGTTCCTCGAAGGGCACGTTCGCGCCGGCGAGGTCGACCATCATGATCATCACGAAGAACTCCTCCATGATGCTCTGCGAGATGTCGAGGATGTTGGCGCGGGCGTCTGCCAGGATCGTCGAGACGGTGGCGATGATGCCCACCTGGTCCTGGCCGATCACGGTGACGATGACGCGGTTGCTGCGCGGCGTGGCGGAGGTAGTCATGGGGCGCTGTCTCGTGTGCGGTGCGGCTCGATCACCAGGCGGCCTCGAGGATCTCGAGGTATTCGTCGACCGTCGCGATGCGCGGATTCGTCGCGTGGCAGTGATCCTTCGGTGCCAGCTCGGCGATCGTGCGCAACGCTTCGCGCGGCACGCCCATCGCCTCGAGACCCTTGGGCAGGCCGAGGCGCGCGTTCAGGTCGGCGATCGCCTGCGCGACGTCGGCGTCCGGCGCGAGACCCATCACCTGCGCGATGACCGAGAGCTTGTCACCCACGTGGGATGCGTTGAAGCGGATCACGGCCGGCAGCAGCACGGCGTTCAGCGTGCCGTGGTGCAGCTTGAGATCGTGCAGCGCGCCGAGCGGATGCGACAGCGCGTGCACGGCGCCCAGGCCCTTCTGGAACGCGAGCGCACCTTCCATCGCGGCCATCATCATGTTCCAGCGGGCGTCGCGATCGCTGCCGTCCTGCGTGGCGCGCTCGATGTTCGCCGCGGACTTCGCGAGGCCGTCGAGCGCGATCGCCTCGGCCGGCGGATTCACGAGCGGCGACAGGAAGGTCTCGATGCAGTGGGCCATCGCGTCCATCCCGGTCGCGGCGGTGAGCATCGGGGGCAGGCCGACCGTGAGATCCGGATCGCAGATCGCGACCTTCGGCAGCAGCCACGGCGACAGGAAGCCGAGCTTGCGGCCGTCGTTCAGCACGATCACGGAACCGCGGCCCACTTCGCTGCCCGTGCCCGCCGTCGTCGGGATCGCGATCAGCGGCGCGACGGCCGACGTGATGCGCGGACCGCCGCCCTCGACGGCCGCGTACTGCACCAGCGGACCCGCGTGCGTCGCGAGGAGTGCCACGGCCTTGCCGAGGTCGAGCGACGATCCGCCGCCCATCGCGATGATCCCGTCGGCGTTCGCGGCGCGGTAGCTTTCCAGCGCCTGGAGCGCCGCGGCTTCCGTCGGATTCGCGGGCGTGTCGTCGTAGACGTGGAAGCCGAGCGCGGCATCGAGCGTGTCCTTCAGGCGATCGAGCAGGCCGGACGCGCGGATGCCCTTGTCGGTGACGATCAGCGGACGCTTGATGCCGAGCCGCGCGCACTCGGCGGACACGAGGCGCAGCGCGCCGAAATCGAACTGGACGGTGGTGAGGTAGTTGATGACGGCCATGGTCTGCGCTCGGAGGTTCGGGATTGCGGGGGCCGCGATTATCGCACCGGGATGCGGGCGCAAGGCAGTCGCGATGGCGTCTCGATGCGTCGCCGTCCGCGCGGACGATCGAGCGGATGTCGGTGCCTTCGACAACCCCTCGACCGATGCGGACGCCGGTTCGCGCCGACACCGGCGAACGTCGACGTGCCGCCGCCCGCGCCCCTACCGCCGCTTCGCCCGCAGCGCGCTCGGCGCCTCGCCGAACCGCCGCGAGAACGCCCGGCTGAAATGTGCCGCGTCGTTGAATCCGTGCGAGAACGCGATCTCGCTGATCGAGCGCAGCGCGTGCACGGGGTCGGCGATCTCGTCGCGGCAGCGGTCGAGACGCTGTTCGCGGACCCACGTCCCGAAGGTGTGGCCCGTGCCGCGGAAGAGCTGGTGCAGGTGCCGCACCGACACGCCGTTCGCGCGCGCCGCCGCGGCGGGTGACAGATCGGGGTCGCCGAGGTGCGACGCCGCGTATTCGCGGATGCCGACGAGGCGGTCGGGCACGTGGTCGCGGCCGATCGCGCGGAGGTCGGTCCGGCCGGACGTCATCGCGGCGACGGCGAGGTCGAGCACGCGCGCGGCGAGCGTCGAATGCAGCGCGTCGGTGCCGCCGGGTTCGGCCGCGAGCGCCCGGAACGCATCGAAGGCGAGGCCCGTGCCGGGATCCCCGCGATGGAACGCCACGCCGCGCAGGTCGCAGCCGGCCCCGGCGCGGCGCTGGAGTTCGTGTCGCGGCACCTCGACGACCAGCCGCCGCACCGGGGCATCGAAATGCAGTGCATACGGCTCGGTGCTGTCGAGCACCGTGAACTCGCCGGCGCGGAGGTTCGCCTCGCGGCCGCGCTGCACGACGCGCCCGAGGCCCGCGAGCTGGAGCGTCACGTAGAACACCCCGCCGCTCTCGCGTGCGATGTCGAGCCGGGTGCGCTCGATCGTCACGGCGTCGCAGCGGACCTCGGTCAGGCGCATGGGTCCGAAGCGGCTCGCGCGGATCTCCGCGGCGAACGGCCCCGTCCGCGGACGCCGCGCGCCGAGCCGGATCACCGACTCGCAGATCGCGTCGCGGAAACACTGGAACTGGCGGCCCGCGCTCACGCCGGCCGTCGAGAAATGCGACTCCATCGGTGCCATGCTCTCCTGCGTCGAAGCTGCCGTGAGACCGCTGCCGGCTCACCTCGTCGAGTGTACTTGCGCATCGCCGGCGCAGCACTCCGCGACAAGTCCCGGCGCACTGCGGGTCAAGACCGCACCAGCCGTCGCGGCTATCTTCGGAGGCGGGAAATGCACCCGTGCCCAGCGTGCACCCAGGCGACGCGCGGGCGCCGTACCCTCGCCACGCGACCGCACCACCATCCTCAGGGAGCCCTCATGAATCCGTCCCGTCCTCTGCCCGCCCTGCTGCCCGCTGCGCTCGCCGCGTGCCTGTTCGCAGCGCCCGCCGTCCATGCCCAGACCGCCGCCGAGCTCGCTGCCGACCAGGACACCCCCGGCGACGTCCTGACGTCCGGCATGGGCTACGGGCAGCAGCGCTTCAGCCCGCTGCGCCAGATCGACACGCGCACCGTCTCGCGGCTCGTGCCGGTCTGGAACATGAGCACGAACAACATGCTCGGCGACGAGGCCCAGCCGCTCGTGCACGAGGGCGTCATGTACTACACGACCGGCAAGTCGACGTACGCGATCAACGCGCTGACCGGGCGGATGCTCTGGAAGCACGAGCTCGACTACGGTCCCGACATCGGACGCGCCGCGCTGTCCGGGCAGGTGAACCGCGGCCCGGCGCTGCTCGACGGCCGGCTGTTCCGCACGACGCTCGACGCGCACGTGATCGCGCTCGACGCGAAGACCGGCAAGGAACTCTGGAAGTCGAAGTCGGCCGACTACACGAAGGGCTACTCCATGAGCGTCGCGCCGCTCGTCGCCAACGGCATCCTGATCACCGGCATCGGCTGCGGCGAGCACGGCGGCCGCGGCTACCTCGAAGGCTGGGACCCCGCGACGGGCCGGCAGCTGTGGCGGCGCTACACCGTCCCGGCGCCGGGCGAGGCCGGCAGCGAGACGTGGCCCGCGACCGATGCGTGGACGCGCGGCGGCGGCCCGGCCTGGCTCACCGGCTCCTACGATCCCGCGCTCGACCTCGTCTACTGGGGCGTGGGCAACGCGAGCCCGTGGAACGCCCAGGACCGCAAGGGCGACAACCTCTACACGGCGTCGGTGCTCGCGATGCGTCCGAAGACGGGCGAACTCGTGTGGCACTACCAGTTCACGCCGAACGACACGTTCGACTACGACGGCAACAACGAACTGGTGCACGCCGACGTCACCGTCGACGGCAAGCGGCGCAAGGTGCTGATGCAGGCGAACCGCAACGGCTATCTCTACGTGCTCGACCGTGCGAACGGCGCCCTGCTCGCCGCGAACGCGTTCACGAAGACGACGTGGGCCGACCGCATCGACCTCGTGACGGGCCGTCCCGTGGAATCCGCGGCGCTGAAGCGCATGCGCGAGACGGGCGAGCAGATCACGGTCGCGCCATCGGCGTTCGGCGGCAAGAACTGGAACCCGATGTCGTTCAGCCCGAACACCGGCCTGCTCTACGCGAATGTGCTCGACAACGAGTGGGACTACAAACCCGCGAAGCAGCCCTACGAGGCCGGCGCACCGTTCATCGCGATGGAAGCGAAGTGGCGCTTCGACCCGAAGGCCGGCGGCACGCTGAAGGCGCTCGACCCGGTGACCGGCAAGGCGAAGTGGCAGCATCCGTGGACCATCGCGAACTTCTCCGGGACCCTCGCGACGGCCGGTGACGTCGTCTTCACCGGCACGATGGAAGGCGAGTTCCTGGCGTTCAACGCGAAGAACGGCGAGAAGCTCTGGAGCTTCCAGACCGGCTCGGGAATCGTCTCGCAGCCCATCACGTGGGAACACGGCGGCCGGCAGTACGTGACCGTCGCGAGCGGCATCGGCACCGTCTATCTCTACTTCGCCGGCGACGAGCGCCTCGCGACCATCCCGCCGGGCGGTTCGCTCTGGACCTTCGCACTGACGCCGTGAGCACGACGTCGCGCACGACCCGCCGCGGGCTGCTCGCGGCGGGGCTGCTGTCGCTGTCCGCGATCGTCGGCGGCGCCTCGGCGGACGACACCGCGCCACCGACGCCCGCCGACGCCGGACGCCGTCTCTACTCGAGCCACTGCTCGCGCTGCCACGGTCCGAACATGGTCACGCCGGGCACCGTCGCGTACGACCTCCGGCGCTTCCCCGAAGACCAGAAGCCGCGCTTCGTGCTGTCGGTGCTCGGCGGCCGCGGCGCGATGCCCGCGTGGAACGGCATCCTCGATGCCGAGGCCATCGACGCGCTCTGGGCCTACGTGCTGACGCGGGGACGCTGAGCACCGACGAGCGCCGGTCGGCGCGGCGTCACGGCCCTCGTTCCGCGGTGCCTGCCGCCGCATCCGAAACGCTATGATTCGCCCGCCCCGGCCACCAGATCACACACAGACAGGCCGGCGCGATCAAGGGAGAGGAACACCAATGAAACGCGCTATCGCCGCCACCGCACTGGCCGGCCTGAGCCTCGGCGTGCACGCCGCCGACACGATCCGCATCGGCTTCATGAGCACGCTGTCCGGGCCCTCCGCGGCGCTGGGCATCGACATCCGCGACGCCTTCGACCTCGTCGTGAAGCGCAACGGCGGCAAGCTCGGCGGCGTCCCGGTCGAGACCATCGTCGTCGATGACCAGCAGAACGCCGACACCGGCAAGCAGCTCGCGGCGCGCCTCATCAAGAAGGATCGCGTCGACGTCGTCACGGGCATCGTGTTCACGAACGTGATGCTCGCCGTCGCGCCGTCGATCCTGGAGAACAAGACCTTCCTCGTCAGCGCGAACGCCGGCCCGACGGCGTTCTCGGGCGAAGGCTGCAACCCGTACTTCTACGCCGTCTCGTGGCAGAACGACGCCGTGCACGAGGCGGCCGGCAAGTTCGCGCAGGACAAGGGCTACAAGTCGGCCGTGCTGCTCGCGCCGAACTACCCGGCCGGCAAGGACGCCCTCGTCGGCTTCAAGCGCTTCTACAAGGGCGTCGTGATCGACGAGATCTACACGAAGCTCGGCCAGCTCGACTTCGCGGCCGAACTCGCGCAGGTGCGCGCGGCGAAGCCCGCCGCCGTCTACATCTTCCAGCCGGGCGGCATGGGCGTGAACTTCATCAAGCAGTTCAACGCGGCCGGCCTCCAGAAGCAGATGGCGCTCGTCGGCCCCGGCTTCTCGGCCGACGAGGACATCATCAAGGCCGTCGGCGAACCGATGGTCGGCATGTTCAACACGTCGCAGTGGGCCTACGACCTCGGCAACGCGCCGAACCGCCAGTTCGTCGCCGAGTTCCAGAAGGCCTACGGTCGCCTGCCCACGATGTACGCGTCGCAGGGCTACGACACGGCGCAGCTGCTCGACGCCGCCATCCGCGACGTGAAGGGCAAGGTCGACGACAAGGCCGCGTTCGGCAAGGCGCTCAATGCCGCGAACTTCAAGTCGGTGCGGGGTGACTTCAAGTTCAACGTGAACCACTTCCCGATCCAGCCCTACTACCTCCGCCAGATCTGGAAGGACGCGAACGGCCGCATCACCAACAAGCTCGTCGGCACGGTGCTGCCGAGCCACGGCGACGCGTACGCGTCGGCCTGCAAGATGTCGGGGTGGTGAGACCGGTCGCAACGGACGCGGACGGGGTCGTGGTGGCACGCGAAGACGTGATGCGCGGCGGCGCGGGTGTCGGCGGCTCGATGATCACTCCCGCGCACGCCGCGCATTCCGTCATACGCACCTGCGCCGCCCATTCCGTCATTCCAGCGCACGCTGCCGATTCCGTCATTCCCGTCCACGCTGCCGACTCCGTCATTCCAGCGCACGCTGGAATCCAGTCTGGCGGTGGCCCGCGCGACGTCCGCTGCTGGACCCCAGCGTTCGCTGGGGTGACGGGAATGGCGGTGATGTCGTCCGGGGTGACGGGGATGGCGGTGATGGCGCCTGGTATGACGGGGTCTGGTGTGACGGGGTCTGGTGCGACGGCGTCAGGTATTGCCGACGTCGGATGCATGGCGACAGCCACCCGCGCCCGACGCCGCTGATGGACGCCATCCTCCTCCTCGAACAAGGCCTCAACGGACTCCAGTTCGGGCTGATGCTGTTCCTGCTCGCGGCCGGGCTCACGCTCGTCTTCGGGATCATGGACATGATCAACCTCGCGCACGGCTCGCTCTACATGGTCGGCGCCTACCTCGCGGCCGCCGTGTCGATGGCGACGGGCTCGTACTGGCTCGCCGTGCTCGTCGCGATGGCCGGCACCGCCGTGATCGGCGTGCTGCTCGAGGTCACGCTGCTGCGCCGGCTCTACGCGCGCGACCACCTGCACCAGGTGCTCGCGACGTTCGCGCTGATCCTGATGGCGAACGAAGGCGTGCGGATGATCTGGGGGCCGACGGCCCTCGCGCTCGATCCGCCGCCGTCGCTCGCCGGCCCCGTCGAACTGCTGCCCGACTTCGGCTATCCGGCATTCCGGCTCGCGATCATCGCGGTCGGGCTCGTCGTCGCGCTGCTGCTCTACGTGCTCGTTTCGCACACGCGGCTCGGCATGCTCGTGCGCGCCGGCGCCTCCAACCGCGAGATGGCCCGCGTGATGGGCGTGCGCGTGAACCTCGTCTTCACGATCGTCTTCGCGATCGGCGCGGCACTGTGCGCGCTGGCCGGCGCGATGCTCGGCCCGCTCTTCGCCGTCCAGGTGGGCATGGGCGA
>CAUJJX010000290.1 GCA_963205165.1 Pseudomonadota bacterium
CCGACGAGCTCGCGAAGCGCGGCAGCTCGCAGGAATTCGCCGTCGTCTCGAACCCCGAGTTCCTCAAGGAAGGCGCGGCCATCGAGGACTTCCTGAAGCCCGACCGCATCGTCGTCGGCTCGGAGGACGAACGTGCCACGCAGCTGATGCGGCAGCTGTACCAGCCGTTCCAGCGCAACCACGAACGCATGATCGTGATGGACGTGCGGTCCGCCGAGCTGACGAAGTACGCGGCCAACGCGATGCTCGCGACGCGCATCTCGTTCATGAACGAACTGGCCAATCTCGCCGAGCGCGTCGGCGCCGACATCGAGCGGGTGCGGCAGGGGATCGGTGCCGATCCGCGCATCGGCTATCACTTCCTCTACGCGGGCACCGGCTACGGCGGCTCGTGCTTCCCGAAGGACGTGAAGGCGCTGCTGCGCACCGGCGAGGATGCCGGCCTGTCGCTGCGGATCCTGCGGGCCGTGGAAGACGCGAACGAGGCGCAGAAGTCCGTGCTGCTCGAGAAGCTCGATCGTCGCTACGGCGCCGACGTTCGCGGGATGAAGATCGCGATGTGGGGCCTCGCCTTCAAGCCCAACACGGACGACATGCGCGAAGCGCCGAGCCGCGTGATCATCGAAGGGCTGCTGGACCGCGGCGCGACGGTGGTCGCGTACGACCCGGTCGCGGAGGAAGAAGCGCAGCGGCACATCGGCGAACGCGCGGGCCTCGCGTACGCGCCGTCGCCGATGGCGGCACTGGCAGATGCCGACATCCTGCTGATCGTCACCGAGTGGAAGGAATTCCGCAGCCCGGATTTCGAGGCGATCGCGGCGCGGCTCGCCCGCAAGGCGATCTTCGACGGTCGCAACATGTACGAGCCGTCGATCGTGCGGGAGTGTGGTCTGGAGTACCACGGGATCGGGCGGCTGTAGCAACCCCCGACGCGGCGCTCGCTTCGAACTCCAGTCGATCGCGCCCGGTCAGGCAGGTCGGATGTGCGGCGGCGTAGATGCCGTGATCCGAGTCAAGGCGGGCCCTGTTCGCACGGATCGCAGCCCGACGCTGCCCGCCGGATCTTCGATACTTGGCATTCCTCGTCCCGTCACCCCAGCGAACGCTGGGGTCCAGCAGCGGCCGCCGCGCCGGTCACCGACGGACTGGATTCCAGCTTTCGCTGGAATGACGGGGTGGTGAACCGTGTCGCACGTCGGATTCGCGCCGCAGGTGCGCAAGACGACGCGAAGCCCTGCGGTTGAACCCGGGATACACGGCGCTGCCGGCGGCACCTTCGGGTCGATGCACTCATTCGTCACCCCAGCGAACGCTGGGGTCCAGCAGCGGCCATCGCGACGGTCACCGCCGTACTGGATTCCAGCTTTCGCTGGAATGACGGGGTGGTGAACGGTTCGTCGGATTCGCGCGGAGCGCGTTGGCTGCCGCGACTCACCCGACCCGGTTGTAGACGTCCTCGAACCGCACGATGTCGTCCTCGCCGAGGTAGCTGCCGGACTGCACCTCGATCAGCTTGAGCGGGACGATGCCGGGGTTTTCGAGACGGTGCTTCACGCCCAGCGGGATGTACGTCGACTGGTTTTCTGTGAGCAGGATCTCTTCCTCGCCGCGCACGACCTTCGCGGTGCCTTCCACGACGATCCAGTGTTCCGCGCGGTGGTGGTGGAGCTGCAGCGACAGCTTCTGGCCCGGCGTCACGGTGAGCAGCTTCACCTGGTGGCGCCCGCCGTTGTCGATGCTTTCGTACGAACCCCACGGACGGTAGACGCGTCGGTGCAGCGCGTGCTGCGTTCGGCCCTTGCCGGCCTTCAGCTGGTCGACGATCAGCTTCACGTCCTGCGAGGCATCGCGGTGGGCGACGAGCACGGCGTCGGCCGTCTCGACGATCACGAGGTCCTTCACGCCGACGGCCGCGACCATGCGGGTCTCGCCGCGGATGTACGAGTCGTGCGTGCCGGCCGTCAGCACGTCGCCGTGGACGACATTGCCGTCGGCCGTCTTGGCCTGGATCTCCCAGAGGGCGTCCCACGAACCGACGTCGCTCCAGCCCATCTGCGCCGGGATCACGGCGCCGTGCGTCGTCTTCTCCATCACGGCGTAGTCGATCGAGATCGACGGCGTCGCCGTGAACGCGACGGGGTCGAGGCGGCAGAAATCGAGGTCGGTCTTCGCGAGTGCGAGGGCCTGCTCCACGCCTGCCAGGACATCCGGCCGGTGCGCCCGGAGTTCCGTGAGGAACGCCGACGCCTTCAGCATGAACATCCCGCTGTTCCAGTAGTGGTCGCCGGACGCGACCATGCGCTCGGCCGTCGGACGGTCGGGCTTCTCGACGAAGCGGCCGATCGCGAACGTGCTCTCGAGGCGCGGCACGCCGGCGCCGCGATGGATGTAGCCGTAGCCCGTCTCGGGCGCGTCCGGGACGATGCCGAACGTTGTGAGCAGGCCGGTGGTCGCGGCGTCCGCGGCGAGCCGGATCGCGCGATGGAACGACGCGATGTCGCGGATCGCGTGGTCGGACGAGAGCACGAGCAGCAGCGCGTCGGGGTCGTCCTTCGCGAGCGCGAGCGCAGCGGCGGCGACGGCGGGTGCGGTGTTGCGACCGACCGGTTCGAGCAGCAGCAGGCGCGGTTTCACACCGAGATCGCGGAGCTGTTCGGCGACGAGGAAGCGATGCTCCTCGTTGCAGATCACGATCGGCGCTTCGACGCCGTCCAGGCCGTCGAGGCGAGCGACGGTTTCCTGGAGCATCGAGCGGTCATCGCTCGTCAGACGCAGAAATTGTTTGGGATACGCGCTGCGCGACAGCGGCCACAGCCGGGTGCCGGAGCCGCCGCAGAGAATGACGGGATGGATTTTCATGGGCTTCGAGGGTTGAGGCGACCGCTGCCGCCGGGGAGCCGCCGGGATGCAGCAAGGGGCGTTCCGGGGCGATGGTAGCGGGCGGGTGTGACGTGCGCGAGGCAGTTCGA
>CAUJJX010000291.1 GCA_963205165.1 Pseudomonadota bacterium
GGCCCCGATCACTCCTCCCGCACCCACGTCTGCGTCCGCCCGATCAGCGAGATCCCGATGAAGCCGCGCACGTCGAGCTTCGCGCCGCCGTCGACGATCTTCATCTTGCAGCGATAGGTCTTGCCGTTCTTCGGATCGAGGATCTCGCCGTCCTCCCACACGCCGTCGTCGTGCTTCAGGCCCCACAGGATCTTCATGCCCAGGATGGGCTTGTCCTTGCGGTCGCCGGTACAGGCGCGGCAGAGGTTGTCCGGATCGTCGTCCGGCTGGCGGTTGAGCAGCTTCTCGATGCGCCCCTCGAGCACGCCGTTCACCTCGACGATGCGCACGTGCGACCGCGCGAGCTTCGTCTTGTCGTCGATGGTCTTCCAGAGCCCGACGGGCGTGTCGTGATCGGCGGCGGCCGCGAGCGTCGCGAACAGCAGCGTGAAGACTGCGATGAGCATTCGCATGGTCGGTCTCCTGTCAGCGGACGATCACGGGGGCCGCGACGCGGCGCTTCGCGATGGCGTCCCAGTCCCAGTCGATGCCGAGGCCGGGCGCCACGTACGGGATCGCCCAGCCGTGCTCGATGGTCATGCGGTTGCGCGTGATGTCGTCGAGCTGCGGGATGTACTCGACCCACGGCGCGTTCGGCACGGCGGCGCAGAGCCCGACGTGCAGTTCCATCAGGTAGTGCGGGCAGATCGGCACGTTGAAGCTCTCGGCGAGATGCGCGCATTTCAGCCACGGCGTGATGCCGCCGATTCGCGCGACATCGGTCTGGACGATCGTGCACGCGCCGCGCTGCAGGTACTCGCGGAAATGGCTGATCGAGTAGATCGACTCGCCCACCGCGATCGGCAGCGTCGTCGACTCGCGCAGCATCACGTGGCCGTTCAGGTCTTCGGCGGGCAGCGGTTCCTCGAACCACGCGAGGTCGAGCGGCTCGAAATGGCGCGCGCGGCGGATCGCCTCCGCGACGGTGAAGCCCTGGTTCGCATCGACCATCAGTTCCATGTCGTCGCCGATGGCCTCGCGCACGGCGACGAGGCGCTTCACGTCTTCGCGGACGTGGTCCTTGCCGACCTTCATCTTCACGCCGCGGAAGCCGACGGCCTTCAGTGCGAGGGCGTTCTCGATGACCTCCTCGACGGGCACGTGCAGCCAGCCGCCCTCGGTGTCGTAGACCGGCACGCGGTCCTGGGCGCCGCCGGCCATCATGTGCAGCGGCGTGCCGGTGCGTCGGCCGCGCAGATCCCAGAGGGCCGTGTCGATCGCGCAGAGCGCGAGGCTCGTGATGGCGCCGACGGCCGTCGCGTGCGTGTGGAAGAAGAGGTGCTGCCAGATCTGCTCGATCATCGCCGGGTCGCGGCCGATCAGCTGCGGTGCAAGGTGGTCACGGAGCAGCGCGACGACCGACGAGCCACCCGTGCCGATCGTGTATGTGTAGCCGGTGCCCTCGAGACCGTCGTCGGTACGGATGCGCACCATCGGGGTCTCCTGCTTCGGAAACGCCTGGATGGCGTCGCCGCGCTTCACCTTCGATTCGAGATCCACCTGAAGGATCTCCACTTCCGTGATCCGTGACATGCCTTCCCTCCCGCCTCGTTGTAGTTTTGACCAGCCCGATCAGAGCGCCTCGAACACCGCCGCGGCCCCCATGCCCGTCCCCACGCACATCGTGACCATCCCGAACTTCTGCTTACGCCGCCGCAATCCGTGCACGAGCGTCGCCGTCCGGATCGCACCGGTCGCGCCGAGCGGATGCCCCAGCGCGATCGCACCGCCGAGCGGATTCACCCGCGCCGGATCGATGTCGAGCGTGCGCATCACCGCGAGCGACTGCGCGGCGAAGGCCTCGTTGAGTTCGATCCAGTCGAGTGCCGACTGCGCGATGCCGGTCTGCCGCAGCACCTTCGGGATCGCCTCGACGGGGCCGATGCCCATCACGTCGGGTGCGACGCCCGCGACCGCGAACCCCACGAAGCGCGCGAGCGGCTGCAATCCGTAGAGCCGCACGGCCTTCCCGCTCGCGAGGATCACGGCGCCGGCGCCGTCCGACGTCTGCGAACTGTTGCCGGCCGTGACGGAACCCTTCACTGCGAACGCCGGCTTCAGCGCAGCGAGACCGTCCATCGACGTGCCCGGACGCGGCCCCTCGTCGACCGCGACGCGCCGTCGCTGCACCGACACGTGACGCGTCGCGAGATCGGGCGTGCGCGACTCGATCTCGAACGGCGCGATCTCGTCCGCGAACTCGCCGGCCTCGATGGCCGCAAGTGCGCGACGATGGCTCTCGACGGCGAAGGCGTCCTGGTCCTCGCGGCTCACCCGCCAGCGCTGCGCGACGTTCTCGGCCGTCATTCCCATGCCGAACGCGATGCCGCGATCTTCGTCGCGCGCGAACACGGCGGGGTTGAATGCGATGTGATGTCCGCCCATCGGGATGAGGCTCATGCTCTCGGCGCCCGCCCCGATCATCACGTCGACCTCGCCGAGCCGGATGCGGTCGGCGGCCTGCGCCACGGCCTGCAGCCCGGACGCGCAGAAGCGGTTCACGGTGAGGCCGGCCACCGATTGCGGCAGGCCGGCCAGCAGCAGGCCGATGCGCGCGACGTTCATCCCCTGCTCCGCCTCGGGCATCGCGCAGCCGACGACGACGTCGTCGATGGCGGCCACGTCGAGCGACGGCAGTCGCGCGCAGGCCTCGCGGAGCACGTGCGCGAGCAGGTCGTCCGGACGCGTGTCGCGGAACATCCCGCGCGGCGCCTTGCCCACCGGCGTGCGGACGGCCGCGACGATGTAGGCGTCCTGGATCTTCGCGCTCATGGCCGGACGCTCCGCGCGACCGTCGTGCGTTCGTTGTTCGTGCCCAGCGACGTGCGATCGAAAGAGGTCAACGGTCGTCTCCGGAATGTCAGTTGCGCAGCGGCTTGCCGGTCTTCAGCGTGTGCTCGATGCGCGCCTGCGTCTGCTCGGTCGCGAGCAGCCCGATGAGCGCCTCGCGTTCGAGATCGAGCAGCCACTGCTCGTCGACGAGGCTCCCGGCATCGACGTCGCCGCCGGTCATCACGTGCGCGAGCGTCGTCCCGATGCGGAAGTCGTGTTCGGAAATGTGCCCGCCCGCGAGCAGGTTCGTCAGGTGCGCCGTGAAGGTCGCGCGAGCGGTGCGTCCGCCCACCGGGATCGCGTGCGACGGCAGCGGCGGCCGGTAACCGCGCGCGGCGAGCGCCCGCAGTTCGGCCTTCGCGACGTGCAGCAGTTCGAAGCGATGCATCACGACCGGATCGGACGCGCGCAGGAATCCGAGCGCCTGCGCCTCGAACGCGCTGCGGCTCACCTTCGCGGTCGCGGCGCTCTCGAAGTACCGGCGCAGGAACGGGAACAGGTCACCGCCCTTCGCGTCGGCCGCGGCGCGCATCACGAGTTCCTTGCAGCCACCGCCGCCGGGCACGAGGCCGACGCCGACCTCGACGAGTCCGATGTAGCTCTCGAGCGTCGCGACGGTGCGGTCGCAGTGCATGAGGAATTCGCAGCCGCCGCCGAGCGCCATGCCGTCGACGGCCGCGACCGTCGGGATGCGCGAGTAGCGCAGCGCCTGCGAGGTCTCCTGGAAGTGCGCGACGATGCCCTCGACCTTCTCGAGCCGGCCGGCCATCAGCGCGTCGGCGACGTTCAGTCGATGTGCCGCCTTCAGGATCGCGGACTCCGCCTCGCGCCGGACCTTCTTCCACATCGACGCGAGACCCGACGGCTTCGGACGATCGGCGCGCGGCGCGGACGGGCCGGAGAGATTCGCGCCGACCGAGAACGGCGGCTCCGTCTGCCAGATCACGAGGCCTTCGAGATCGCGCTCGGCGCGTTCGATCGCCTCGCCGAGCGCATCGAGGACGTCCTCGCCGATCGAGTGCATCTTGCTCTTGAACGACACGACGCCGATGTCGTCGCCGGTCGTCCAGAGGCGCAGTGCGTCGGTCTCGAACAGCGTCGTGCCGAACTCTGCCGGCTCGCCGAACACGCGATCGGGGAACGCCTGCCGACCGTAGACGGGCAGCGTCGAACGCCCCCGCTGCACGCGGTCTGCCGGGGCGAACGCACCGTTCGCGGCGTGCACGCCGTCGCGGCCCGGTTCGGTGACCCAGGCCGGCAGCGGCACGTTCGTCATCGCGCGACCCGCTGCGATGTCGTCGGCGATCCATCCGGCGACCACGCGCCAGCCGGCCGCCTGCCAGAGTTCGAACGGACCATCCTTCCAGCCGAACCCCCAGCGGACTGCGAGATCGAGATCGCGCGCGTTGTCGGCGATGTGCTCGAGCTGCACGGCGCAGTAGTGCAGCGTGTCGCGCGTGACGGCCCACAGGAACCTCGCCTGCGGATGCGGGCTCGCGCGCAGTGCCGCGAACCGTGCGTGCGGATCGCGCAGCTTCAGGATCTCGGCGACGTCCGGGTCGATGTCGCGGTCGGCGGTGCGATGAGCACCCGTCGCCGGATCGAGCACGGTGATCGTCGCGCCGACCTTGCGGTAGATGCCGCCGCGCGTCTTCTGGCCGAGCGCGCCGCTGGCGATGAGCGCGCCGAGCCATTCGGGTGCGGCGAAGTACGCGTGCCACGGATCGTCCGGGAGCCCGGACTGCATCGTGCCGATCACGTGCGCGAGCGTGTCGAGCCCGACGACATCGGCCGTCCGGAAGGTCGCGCTCTTCGGCCGGCCCAGGCGCGTGCCGGTGAGCGCGTCGATCTCGTCGAAACCGAGGCCAAGGGCGTGCGCGTGATGGAACGCCGCCAGGATCGAGAACACGCCGATGCGGTTCGCGATGAAGTTCGGGGTGTCCTTCGCGCGGATCACGCCCTTGCCGAGCGCCGTCGTCAGGAAGGTCTCGAGCGCATCGAGCATCGCGGGCGCGCTGGCCGGCGCCGGGATCAGCTCGACGAGATGCATGTACCGCGGCGGGTTGAAGAAATGGATGCCGCAGAAGCGCGACTGCAGTTCGTCCGGCAAGCCGGCCGCGAGCGCCGAGATCGAGAGGCCGGAGGTGTTGCTCGCGAGGATCGCGTGCGGCGCGAGATGCGGTGCGATGCGCGCGAACAGTTCACGCTTCCAGTCGAGCCGCTCGGCGATCGCCTCGATCACGAGATCGCATTCGGCGAGGCGGTCGAGGTGCTCGTCGTAGTTCGCGGCCCCGATGTGCGCCGCAAGCCCGGGCGCCGCGAGCGGCGCGGGGTCGAGCTTCGCGAGTCCGTCGATCGCGCGACGCGCGATGCCGGTGCGGTCGCCGTCCTTTGCGGGGAGGTCGAACAGCCACACGGGCACCCCCGCGTTGACGAGGTGCGCGGCGATCTGCGCCCCCATCACGCCGGCCCCGAGAACGGCGGCCCGGCGAATCTCCCCGACGGCTTCGGAACCCATGCGGCGCACCCCTCCGGCGGACCCTGCGATCAGAAGCGCTGGTTGTACTGCACGCTGAGCACGTCGACCGATGTCGCGTAGCCGCCGGTGAGCGTCGTCGCGGTCGCCGGATTGACGTTCGTCGTGCCTGGCACGAGCTGCCCGCGCGTGAAATCGATGTCGGCATCGCGCACGAACAGGTGGGCGTATCCGACGTCGAGCACGCCCCGCTCGCAGACCTTGAACCGCAGGCCGAGGGCGAGCCACGTCCGGTCGGCGTCGGGCAGCCGCACCGTCCGGGTCTGCGCGTTCTTCACGGGCGACTGGTCGTACGCGACACCGGCCCGCAGCATCAGCGCGTCGGACAACCGGTAGTTCGCACCGACGGAGAAGCGCCACGCGTTGTCGAAATCGAGCGCGAGGATGTCGCGCACGCCACCGCTCGCGGCATCGGTGACGACGATCTGGTCGATGACGCTCCAGCGCGTGTGCGTCGCCTCGGCCAGCAGGTCGAGATCGGGCGTGAGGCCCTGGACGAGGCCCACCGACCAGATCGAGGGCAGCTCGATATCGGCGCGGGCGCTGCCGCTCGCCGCACCGACGACGGCCCCCGCCGCGTTCGTCGTCGTGATGTCCCCGGACAGGCCGTACTTCACCCCCGAGCGATACGAGAAGCCGAGGCGCGTCGCGGGCGCCGCCTGCCACATCACGCCGGCGTTCCAGCCCCACGCGCTGTCGTCGGCCTTCAGCTTCGTGGTCCCGGCGACACCGGCACCAAGCACGACGGCGTTCGTGAGCTCGGTATCGATCGTCTGGTAGTTCACGCCGACCGCGACGGCCAGTCCGTCGGACAGCGCCCAGGAGATCGTGGGGTTCACGTTGATCGTGCGCAGCTCGGACCTGATGCCCTGGTAGCGCCCGACCCAGTCGGCGTCGTACTCCGTCTTGAGGCCGAAGGGCACGCTCACGCCGAGCCCGAGCCGGATGCGTTCGCCGACCGGCGCGACGAGGTACAGGTGGGGGATCGCGGCCGTGCCGCCGGCCTGGCCGCCGTTGCCGCCTGTCGCGACGCCACCGCCCATCGCGGCCGGATTCGTCGCGGACCCGGTGAACTTCGTGTCGAGCTTGATGAGGCTGCCGCCGAGGCTCACCTCGAAGTTCTTCAGCCGGCTCATGCCTGCCGGATTGAAGAACACCGTGGACGCATCCTCACCGAGCGCCGAGGCGCCTGCGAACGCGTTGCCGATGCCGCTGGCACCCTGCTCGGTCAGGGCAAAACCGCCCGCCTGTGCCTGCCCGGCCCCGATGGCCACGGCGAATGCGAACGCCGTCACCGGCCCCTGCGTCTGGAACGAACGAATCATGATGTCCTCCGGTCGGGCGCGTCTGCGCCCTGGTCATCCGGGCGCCCCCCCGAAGCGGACCCGGTCCTGCATTGCCGCGGACTGCGCACCGTGATGCGCCGCCTCGCGACGACTGTCTGTCGAACCTGCGGCGACGCCGCGGGATCCCTGCTTCAGGGCCCTGCGGGCCGCGGCCTGCCGCTGCCGTCCACGGCGACGTACGTCAGCGTCGCCTCGGTCACCTTCACCACGTGGTGCGGCGTGCCGCGCTCGGCGAAGACCTCGACGTTCACGGTGACCGACGTGCGTCCGACGCGCTCGACCTCGGCGTAGAAACTCACGAGGTCGCCGACGAGCACGGGCTGCTTGAACACGAAGGAGTTGACCGCGACCGTCGCGACCCGGCCCTGCGCGCGGCGCGACGACACGATGCCGCCCGCGATGTCGACCTGCGCCATGATCCAGCCGCCGAAGATGTCGCCGGAGGCGTTCACGTCGGAGGGCATGGGCAGGACGCGGAGCACGGGCTCGCGGTCGGCGGGAAGGGAGATCGTCTGCGTATTTTCCTTGGCGCTCATCTCGACTCGATCGGCGATGTGGACAGTGGAGGATCGACGTCGGGAACCCGGCTTCGAACCTCACGAAACGACAAGTCCGAGTGTACACAGACCCGACACTTTCCGGACATCGCCCCACGCCGGTGCCGACACATGCGGCGTGCTCGGCGACGGGTTCGGTCAGCCCGCAGCGCGACCGATGTCCCGGGGGAAGTCGTCGACCATGATGCAGTCGCGGACGAGGCGCCGATGGCGTTCCAGCAGTTCGGCCTCGTCGACCGTCAGGAGTCCGATGCGCACCGCCTCGTCGCGCTGGGCGTCGCCGTCGGCGGAATGCAGTGCGCCCTCGCGGACGGCGGCACGCAGCTTCGCGCCGAGCGCTTCGGCCTGCGGCGCGAGCGCGAGCGCGAGTTCGAGGCGCCCGATCGGATCGTCCTCGCCGGACGGCACGTACATCCCCCGGACGAGGCGATCGCGTGTCGGCGACGCTTCGGTCGCGAGTCGCGCGACGGTCGTGCCGAGGCGGTCGTCCGGTGGCGGCAGGCGTCGCCCCAGCGGAAACGCCGCGAGCCGGATCGCGAGCCGCGGCAGGCGTCCCGGCAGATTGCGATGGACGCCCGCGAGGGCCTCCTCGGCGCGGTGCAGCGCGTCTTCCAGGCACCAGCGGACGATCGGCGCATCGGCCTCGGGACGTCCGTCGTCCGCGAAGCGCTTCAGCACGCACGACGCGAGGTAGAGCTGCGCGAGGACGTCGCCCAGCCGGGCCGAGAGCTTCTCGCGGCGCTTGAGCGAACCGCCGAGGACGAGCATCGCGACATCGGCCGTGAACGCGAACGCCGCGGCGACGCGCGAGAGTTCGCGGACGTGGCGCGCCATCGGATCGCCGGACGGCGCGCGGGCGAACCGGCAACCGGTGAGTCCGTGGAACAGCGCGGCCACGAAGTTGCGCGACACATGGCGGATGTGGCCCCACAGCGCGAGGTCGAACGCCAGCGAACCGCGTGCGGTGTCGGCGTCGCGCGCCGCCGCCATCTCGCGCAGGACGAACGGATGGCAGCGCATCGCGCCCTGCCCGAAGATGATCATGCTGCGCGTCAGGATGTTCGCGCCCTCGACCGTGATCGCGACGGGCACCTGCTGGTACGCACGGCCGAGGTAGTTGTTCGGCCCGAGGCAGATGCCCTTGCCGCCGTGGATGTCCATGGCGTCGTCGATGACGCGCCGACCGAGTTCGGTCGCGTGGTACTTCACGATCGCGGAGATCACCGACGGCTTCTCGCCGAGGTCGACGGCGCCGGCCGTCATCACGCGCGCGGCGTCGATCACGTAGGTGTTGCCGACGATCCGGGCGAGCGCCTCGTCGACGCCCTCGAACCGCGCGACGGGCATCCGGAACTGCGTGCGGATCCGGCCGTACGCGCCGGTCGTGCGGGCCGCGAGCTTCGCCATCCCGGCGCACGACGACGGCAGCGAGATCGAGCGGCCGGCCGCGAGACACTCCATAAGCATCCGCCAGCCCTGCCCCGCCCGCGCGGCACCGCCGACGATCCAGTCGATCGGGATGAACACGTCGCGCCCGGAATTCGGTCCGTTCATGAACGAGCCGTTCAGCGGGAAATGCCGCCGCCCGATGACGACGCCCGGATGCGACGTCGGGATCAGCGCGAGCGTGATGCCGACGTCGATCTCGCCGCCGAGCAGGCGGTCGGGGTCGCGCAGCCGGAACGCGAGCCCCAGCAGCGTCGCGACGGGGCCGAGCGTGATGTAGCGCTTCTCCCAGGTGAGGCGGATGCCGAGCCGGTCGACGCCGTCGTGCACGTCGCGGCAGACGATGCCGAGGTCGGGGATCGAGCTCGCATCGGATCCGGCGTCCGGGCCGGTCAGCGCGAAGCACGGGATCTCGAGGCCCTTCGCGAGCCGCGGCAGGTAGTGGTGCTTCTGCTCGTCGGTGCCGTAGTGGAGCAGCAGTTCCGCGGGGCCGAGCGAGTTGGGGACCATGACCGTCACGGTCGCGGTGGCGCTGCGCGTCGCGAGCTTCGCGATGACTTCGCTGTGGGCGAACGCGGAGAAGCCGAGTCCGCCGAACTCCCGGGGAATGATCATCCCCATGAAGCCCTCGTCGCGGATGAACTGCCAGACGTGCGCGGGGAGATCGTTCAGCTCGTACGAGACTTCCCAGTCGTCGAGCATGTCGCAGAGCGTGTCGACGGGGCCGTCGAGGAAGGCCTGCTCGGCGTCGGTGAGCGCCGGCTTCGGGAAGGCGTAGAGGCGCTGCCAGTCGGGGCGCCCGCGGAAGAGTTCGCCGTCCCACCAGACGGTGCCGGCATCGAGGGCTTCCTGCTCCGTGCGCGAGACATCGGGCAGGACCGCGCGAAACCGGGCGAGCGCCGGATCGCTGAAGAGCATTCTCCGGAGCGGTCGGAACAGGAACACCACGGACGCCAGCACAGCGATTCCGACGAGCCAGTTCATGCCCGACCACCTCCGAAGATCCGTGACCGGCGATCGACGACGCGGTGTCGCGATCGCGAGATCACGGGTCAACGCATCAGAACATCGCCTCTTCCAGTGCCAGCGTGCTCGTCGCGCCATGGATCACGGCGTGGCTCATCGCCTGGGCGAGCGGCAGGATGTGTTCGGCGTAGAAGCGTGCCGTGCCGAGCTTCGCACGATAGAAATCGTGGTCGGCGGCGCCGGCATCGAGCTGCTTCTTGGAGATGAGCGCAGCGCGCGCCATCTGCCAGCCGCCCGCGACGGTACCCCAAAGTTCGAGGTAAGGCACGGCGCCGGACACGGCCGCCTTGACGTCCTGCGGATACGTCGCGAGGAGCCAGTCGGTCGCGGCGTCGAGCGCGACGACACCGTCGGCGAGCGCCTTGCGGATCACCGGCAGGGCGGGGTGATCGGGGAACGCCGCCAGTTCGGCGTCGAGCGCGCGCATCTCGGCGATCACGGCCTTCGCTGTCACGCCCTTCTCGAACGCGAGCTTGCGGCCGACGAGGTCGTTCGCCTGGATGCCGGTCGTGCCTTCGTAGATCGCGGTGATGCGCGCATCGCGGAGGTATTGCGCCGCGCCCGTCTCCTCGACGAAACCCATGCCGCCGTGGATCTGCACGCCGGTCGAGGCGATCTGGATCGACTGCTCGGTGCACCAGCCTTTCACGACGGGCGTGAGCAGATCGAAGACGGCCTGGCCGCGTCGCTTCGCCTCGGCATCCGGGTTCGAGAGCGCATGGTCGAGCGCCTCGGCCGCGGCGGCGGCGAGCGCGCGCATGGCTTCCGTGCGCGCCTTCATCGTCATCAGCATCCGGCGGACATCGGGGTGACGGATGATCGCGACGCGGTCGCCGGCCTTCTCGGCGATGTCGCGGCCCTGCACGCGCTGCTTCGCGTAGTCGAGGGCGTGCTGGTAAGCACGCTCGGCGATCGCGACACCTTCGACGCCGACTTCGAGCCGCGCGAAATTCATCATCGTGAACATGTACGCGAGTCCGCGGTTCTCCTCGCCGACGAGGTAGCCGATCGCGCCGTCGTCGTCGCCGAAGGCCATCACGCACGTCGGGCTGCCGTGGATGCCGAGCTTGTGCTCGATCGACACGCACTTCACGTCGTTGCGGGCGCCGATCGAACCGTCGGCGTTCACGAGGAACTTCGGCACGATGAAGAGCGAGATCCCCTTCACGCCCTCGGGCGCGTCGGGCGTCCGGGCCAGCACGAGGTGGATGACGTTGTCCGTCATGTCGTGCTCGCCCCACGTGATGAAGATCTTCGTGCCCTTGATTCGGTAGTGATCGCCCTCGCGGATTGCGCGGGTACGGACGGCCGAGAGGTCGGATCCGGCCTGCGGCTCGGTCAGGTTCATCGTGCCGGTCCATTCGCCGGACACGAGCTTCGGAACGTACGTCGCGACGAGTTCGGCCGAGCCGTGCCGGCGGATCGCAGTCATCGCGCCGGTCGTCAGCATCGGGCAGAGGCAGAACGACATGTTCGCGGAATTCCACATCTCCGAGAGCTGCTGCGAGAGCACGTGCGGCAGGCCCTGCCCGCCGAATTCGATCTCGCCGCCGACCGCGGCCCAGCCGGCGTCGACGAACTGGCGATAGGCGTCCTTGAAGCCGGGCACCGACGTGACGACGTGGTTCTCGAGCTTCGCGCCGGTCTGGTCACCGGGCCAGTTGAGCGGATCGAGCACGCCCGTCGCGAACTTGCCGGCCTCCTCGAGGACGGCGTCGACGAGGTCGGGCGAGACCTCCTCGTTGCCCGGCAGCGCCTGGATGGCGGACAGGTCGACGAGTTCGTTGAGCACGAAGCGCATGTCGCGCTGGGGGGCGGCGTAGATGGACATCGTTGCATTCCTCCGGAGTACTGGCGTCGGCCCCGGCGGCGCGGTCGGGGCGCAAGCGCCGAACCCGGCAAGGGGCCGGGTTCGGTTGGTCAGGTCACGGGACCGTGAAGCACCGTGTGGTCTGCGTCTGTCCTACAGCGCAGCCGTGAGTTCCGGCACGGCCTGGAACAGGTCGGCGACGAGCCAGTAGTCGGCGACCTGCGTGATGGGCGCCTCGGCGTCCTTGTTGATCGCGACGATGACCTTGCTGTCCTTCATGCCGGCCAGGTGCTGGATCGCCCCCGAGATGCCGACGGCGATGTACAGCTCCGGCGCGACGATCTTGCCCGTCTGGCCGACCTGGTAGTCGTTCGGCACGAAGCCGGCATCGACGGCCGCACGCGAAGCGCCGACCGCAGCGCCGAGCTTGTCGGCGAGGGCTTCGAGGATCACGAAGTTCTCGCCGCTGCCCATGCCGCGTCCGCCGGACACGATGACCTTCGCGGCCGTCAGTTCGGGACGCGCGGACTTCGTGAGTTCCTGGCCGACGAGCTTCGAGAGCCCCGTGTCGGCCTGCGCCGCGACCGCCTCGACAGTCGCGGTGCCACCGGTCGCGGCGACGGCATCGAAGCCGGTCGCGCGGACGGTGATGCACTTGATCGCGTCGGACGACTGCACGGTCGCGAGGGCGTTGCCGGCGTAGATCGGGCGGACGAACGTGTCGGCCGACTCGACGCCGACGATTTCGGAGATCTGCGCGACGTCGAGCAGCGCGGCGACGCGCGGCAGGAGGTTCTTGCCGAAGGCCGTGGCCGGCGCGAGGACGTGGGAGTACTCCTTCGCGATCGAGACGACGAGCGCCGCGACGTTCTCGGCGAGTCCGTCACGGTAGGCGTCGGCTTCGGCGACGCGCACCTTCGTGACGCCGGCGATGGCAGCGGCCGCCTGGGCGGCAGCACCGCATCCCTGGCCGGCGACGAGGACGTGGATGTCGCCGCCGATCTTCGAGGCAGCAGCCACGGTGTTGAGGACGGCGGGCTTGATGTTCGCGTTGTCGTGTTCCGCGATGACGAGAATGGCCATGTTCAGATCACCTTCGCTTCGTTGCGCAGCTTTTCGACGAGTTCCTGGACGCTCTGCACCTGCTTGCCGGCACCGCGCTTCGCGGGTTCGGCGACCTTCAGCGTCGTCAGGCGCGGCGTCATGTCGACGCCGAGCGCCTCGGGCGTCACGGTCTCGAGCGGCTTCTTCTTCGCCTTCATGATGTTCGGCAGCGTCACGTAGCGCGGCTCGTTGAGGCGCAGGTCGGTCGTGACGACGGCCGGCAGCGTGATCGCGAGGGTCTCCAGACCGCCGTCGATCTCGCGCATCACCTGGACGCTGTCGCCCTCGACCTTCACCTTCGACGCGAACGTCGCCTGCGACCAGCCGAGCAGCGCGGCGAGCATCTGGCCCGTCTGGTTGTAGTCGTCGTCGATGGCCTGCTTGCCGAGGATCACGAGCTTCGGCTGTTCCTTGTCGACCAGCGCCTTCAGCGCCTTGGCGACGCCCAGCGGCTGCGTCTCGAGCGCGGTCTCGACGTGGATGGCGCGGTCGGCCCCGATGGCGAGCGCCGTGCGCAGGGTTTCCTGGCACTGCGCGACCCCGATCGAGACGGCGATGATCTCGGTGGCGATGCCGGCTTCCTTCAGGCGGACGGCCTCCTCGACGGAGATCTCGTCGAAGGGGTTCATGGACATCTTGACGTTCGCGGTCTCGACGCCGGTGCCATCGGCCTTCACTCGCACCTTGACGTTGTAGTCGACCACCCGCTTGACGGGGACGAGGATCTTCATCGAGCGCTCCTGCTCATGGGCTACGGACAAGCCGCGGAGTTTAACGCAGCGCAACACGGCAGAGTGGGTCGTCGGTACCGCCGGACGCGGTGCATCGACAGTTCCGTGCGATCACACCCGCCCCGCTCCCGGAGGCGCAGGTCGGATCAGCGCTGCAAGCGCGTAATCCGACGCGGACGGTTGTTCGAGCGCCGGTGTCGGACTACGCGACTTCGTCGCTGATCCGACCTACTCAACTCCGTCCCCCGTCCGTCCCGCTGTCCCCTGTCACCTCGTCCCCCGTCACCCCAGCGAACGCTGGGGTCCAGCAGCCGAACGTCGCATCAGCCACCGCCGGACTGGATTCCAGCTTGCGCTGGAATGACGGCGTGACGGACAACCTCATCCGGTCTTGAAGGTACCCCGCAGGACGTTCTTC
>CAUJJX010000292.1 GCA_963205165.1 Pseudomonadota bacterium
ATACCAGAACCTCGTCGACGGCCAGTGGCGCGCCGCCCCGGACGGCCGTCTGGTGGACGTCGTGAGCCCCAACGACGGCCAGGTCTTCGCCCGCATCGCGCGCGGCACCGCCGGCGACATCGACGACGCCGTGAAGGCCGCCCGCCGCGCGTTCGAGACCGGCCCCTGGCCGAAGATGCCCGCAGTCGAACGCGGCCGGCTCATGATGAAGCTCGGCCAGAAGATCGCCGACCACGCCGAAGAACTGGCGCTGCTCGAGGCCCGCGACACCGGCAAGCCCATGAAGCAGGCCCGCGCCGACATGGTCGCCGCCGCCCGCTACTTCGAGTTCTACGGCGCTGCTGCCGACAAGGTCCACGGCGAGGTGATCCCCTTCCTCGAAGGCTACATGGTCACCGTCATGCGCGACCCGAAGGGCGTGACCGGCCACATCATTCCGTGGAACTACCCGGCCCAGATGTACGGCCGCACGCTCGCCCCGGCCCTCGCGATGGGCAACTGCGTCGTGATCAAGCCGGCCGAGGAAGCCTGCCTCACGCCGATCCGCATCACGCAGCTCGCCCAGGAAGTCGGCTTCCCCGCGGGCGTCATCAACCTCGTGACCGGCCTCGGCGAAGAAGCCGGTGCCGCGCTCTCGGCCCATCCGGACATCGACTTCCTTTCGTTCACGGGCTCGCCCGAAGTCGGCACGCTCGTCCAGATCGCCGCCGCGAAGAACCACATCGGCTGCACGCTCGAACTCGGTGGCAAGTCGCCGCAGATCGTCTTCGACGACGCCGACTTCGACGCCGCGATCCCGGTGCTCGTGAACGCCATCGTCCAGAACGGCGGCCAGACGTGCTCCGCCGGCAGCCGCATGCTGATCCAGCGCAGCATCTACGACCGCCTGATGGAACGCGTCGCCGAGCGCTTCGCGCAGCTGCGCGTCGGTTCGTCCGAGATGGACCTCGACTGCGGCCCGCTGATCAGCGCCACGCAGATGAAGCGCGTGCAGGGCTACGTCGATCGCGCGAAGGCCGACGGCGTGAAGGTGCTGGCCGACGCGAAGATCGCCGACGGCACGCCGGCCGGCGGCTTCTACGTGTCGCCGACGCTGTTCGGACCGGTGCCGCGCGACAACGCGCTCGCCTGCGAGGAAGTGTTCGGCCCGGTGCTGTCCGCGATTCCCTTCGACGACGAAGCGGACGCGATCGCGCTGGCCAACGGCACGGAGTTCGGCCTCGTCGCCGGCATCTGGACCGGCAACGGCGCGCGTCAGATGCGCGTCGCGAAGGCCATGCGCTGCGGCCAGGTGTTCGTGAACGGCTACGGCGCGGGCGGCGGCATCGAGCTGCCCTTCGGCGGCGTGAAGAAGAGCGGTCACGGCCGCGAGAAGGGTCTCGAGGCGCTGCGCGAATTCAGCCACGCCAAGACGATCGTCTTCAAGCACGGCTGACCGGTCGTCACGAAACGAGAAAGCCCGCGAAAGCGGGCTTTTTTCATGGAGGCGGGGAAGGTCCCGCGTCGATCCGCGCTACGCCGATCGGCGTTCGGACGCCTGGGAATGCGCCTCGGGCACCGGCAACAGCAGGCTGACGTACGCACCGCCGTCCGGGTTGTTCCCGGCCCAGATCCGGCCGCCGTGATAGCGGACGATCTCCTTGCAGATCGACAGCCCGAGCCCGGTTCCGCCGGCGCCGCTCTTCGTCTTGCTGCTCTGGATGAACTTGTCGAAGACGGCGTCGAGCTCCGACTCCGGGATGCCCGTGCCTTCGTCGACGACCGACATCTGCAACGCTGCGCGGAAGGTCGCACGCTCGTCCGCCGGATGGCCGTCCAGCAGTTCACCCATCGCGAAGACGACGCTGACCTTGCGGCCCTCGGGCGTGAACTTGACGGCGTTGGCGACGAGGTTGCGCAGCACCTGGCCGACCCGAACCGGATCGCACCACGCGACGCACTCGAACGCGGGCTTCTCCACCACGAGCGCGACGCCCTTGCCCGATGCGAGTTCGCGCAGTTCGACCACGACGTCGTCCGCGAGCACGCGCAGGTCGTGCGCCGCCATGTCGTAGGTCATCCGGCCGGCCTCGAGCTTCGCGAGGTCGAGCAGGTCGTTCAGCAGCCGCAGTAGACGGGCGCCGCTCTGGTCGATGCGCTGGAAGTACTGGCTGATCTTCGTCGTCGGCGTGTTGTCCTCGGCGATCTTCTGCCGGCCGAGCCGTGCGAACGACAGGATCGCGTGCATCGGCGTGCGCAGCTCGTGCGAAATGTTCGCGAGGAATTCGGACTTCGCGAGGTTGGCGGCTTCGGCCAATTCCTTCGCGTGCCGCAGTTCGGCGGTGCGCTCGCCCACGAGCATCTGGAGATCGTCCCGGTGGCTTCGGATCAGCTCCTCGCTGGCGGCAAGGGACGTCAGCAGCGCGTCGCGTCGATTCAACTCACGGACGAGGCGACGCGTGAGCCACACCACGACGATCAGCATCACGGCGGCCACGAGCCCGGCCACCATCGCGAGGCGGTTCCAGGGCGCGAGCACCTCGTCGATGCTGAGGGCGACGATCACGAACAGCGGCGCGCGGGCCAGCATGCGCGCCGTCTGGATCCGGAGGACGCCGTCGAACCGGCTGCGCATCTCGCCAGCGACCGAACCGGAGGAGCCCATCGCCTGCAGCAGTCCCGGGGAGGACGCGATCACCTGTCCGATCGCGGATTCCATCCGGGGGACGCGAATGATCAGGCGTCCGTCCTTGTGCCGGAGATTGATGAGTCCGTTGCGGCCGATATCGAGCCCGAGGAAGGCACGCTCGAGGCCCGCAGGCTCGATCGCCGCGACGATCACGCCGGCGAAGCGGCCGTGGGTATCGGTCAGGCGCCGGGAGAGCACCATCCCCCAGCGCCCGGTCAGCCGGCCGAGCATCATCCCGCTCACGTAGAGGCCGCCGTCGGACGTGACGTGCGTCCGGAAGTACTCGCGATCCTCGAACGAGAAGGGGCGGGGCGACAGCGACTCGGAGTCGTCGGTGATCCTGCCGGCCGCGTCGAGAATGTAGAGGGAACGGATGTATTCGTTGGCGATCACGCGGCTGCGCAGCAGGCGGTGCAGGTCCGCGGCACCCGGAAGCTTCGCGGCCGGAACCTGCGCCCACAGGCTGGTGAACCCGGTCAGGATCCCGTCGACGCCATCGATGGCCGTGGTCGTCTGTGCCTCGAGCACGCGCGCAAGATTGCCCGTCTGCACCTGGGCGCTGTGAAGGTAGTGCTGCCGGACCATCCACAGCGTGGTCGCGATGATGGCGATCGTCGCGACGACCAGTGCACCCGCGAGCAGCGGCAGGAGCCGCGTCAGGCGTCGCGTCGCGGCGCTGCGCTCGTCACGCGGTGTTCCGGAAAGTGGGCGGTCTGTTGAATCGTCGGCCATGAACGAACGTGGTGGAAACCTGCCCTCGGAGCACTTGTCCGCGGTACTGCGCGGAAACAGGGAACGGCGGACAGGTCATCACGACGCGTCGCCGACGGCCCCGATAGCACCGGAGCCAGCAGGCCTTT
>CAUJJX010000293.1 GCA_963205165.1 Pseudomonadota bacterium
GCGTCGGAGAACGCCTCGCGATAGGCGTTCGCCACGGGGGCGACGAGGCATGCGTGCGTCGCGTGCAGCACGGGGAGCAGCACGAGCAGTCCGGACCACGCCCCTTGCTGCGCACTGCGGACCACGACGAAGCCGGGTTCCGCGAGCGCGATGGCACCGGCGACGAAGTAGAGCGGCAGAGCCGGCCAGCGCCAGCGCGACACGAGCCACATCCAGGCGCCGACGAGCGCGCCGCAGCCGCCGAGCCACAACGCGGAGTTCACGATGAGGTTCGGATGCAGGTCGCCGCGCAGCAGCGTCGCGAGCGGCATCGCGACGAGCGCGCTCCAGATGAGGCCGACGAGGAAGAAGTGCGCGCGACGCGGTGGACCGCGGCGTGGACGCAGCAGGCGCGGTTTCGCGAAGAGCAGCGCCGCAAGCGCGAACAGGGCGAAGTGCCAGAGGTAGATGCTGTCGGCCCTGAGCAGGACGGCGTACGCGAAGGCGAGCCAGACCGCGTAGAGGCCCACGGCGATCTGCCACGGGCGCGACAAGCCTGCGAGCGGATTCCTCACACGGCCTTCGCGGCGCGGAGGCGGGCGATCGCGGCGGCGTCGAGTCCGAGCACGTCGCGCAGCACGTCGTCGGTGTGCTGGCCGAGCGTCGGCGGCGCGGCGTGGTAGACGACCGGGCTTTCGGAAAACTTCATCGGACTGCCGACGAGCGACACGTGACCCGCCGTCGGGTGCGGCAATTCGACGCGCATGCCGCGATGCACGACCTGCGGATCGGCGAAGGTCTGCGATAGATCGTTGATCGCGCCGCACGGCACGCCGACCGCTTCGAGACCGTCCGCCCAGAACTCCTGTGGACGCGCGGCGATGCGCTCGGCGAGCAACGGGATCAGCACCTCGCGATTCTTCACGCGCGCCGGGTTCGTCGCGAAGCGTTCGTCACGCGCGAACTCCGGACAGCCCGCGACGTCGCAGAGCTTCGCGAACTGGCTGTCGTTGCCGACGGCGACGATCACGTGGCCGTCGGACGCCGCGAAGGTCTGGTAGGGGACGATGTTCTGGTGCGCGTTGCCCGCGCGGACCGGCGGCTTGCCGGTCGCGAAGTAGTTCATGGCCATGTTCGCCATCATCGCGACCTGCGTGTCGAGCAGCGCCATGTCGATGTGCTGCCCGGTGCCGCTCACCTCGCGCCGCGCGATCGCCGCGAGCACCGCGACCGTCGAGTACATCCCGGTCATCAGATCGGACACCGCGACGCCCACCTTCTGCGGACCACCGCCGGGGCGATCGTCGCGTTCGCCGGTCACGCTCATCAGACCGCCGAGGCCCTGGATGATGAAGTCGTACCCGGCGCGGTTCGCGTACGGCCCGGTCTGGCCGAAGCCCGTGACCGAGCAGTAGATGAGTCGCGGATTGATCTCGCGGAGCGACGCGTAGTCGAGACCGTATTGCGCGAGGCCGCCGACCTTGTAGTTCTCGAGCAGCACGTCGGATTCCGCGGCGAGCGCGCGGACGATGGCCTGCCCCTCCGGATTCGCGATGTCGACCGTGACCGACTTCTTGCCGCGATTCGCGCTCATGAAGTACGCAGCCTCGCGGGTATCCCGGCCGTCCGCGTCCTTGATCCACGGCGGCCCCCACGTCCGGGTGTCGTCGCCCGTGCCGGGGCGTTCCACCTTGATGACCTCGGCGCCGAGGTCCGCGAGGATCTGCCCGCACCACGGCGCGGCGAGCACGCGCGAGAGGTCGAGGACCCGGAGATGGGAAAGGGCTGCGGTCATGGGCGTTCGCGGAGTCGGCTGGAGGTGGACGGGACGGTCAGGCGCTGAACGCCTGGATGCCGGTGATCGCGCGGCCGAGGATCAGCGCATGGACGTCGTGCGTGCCTTCGTAGGTGTTGACCGCTTCGAGGTTCAGCATGTGGCGCACGACGTGGAATTCGTCGGAGATCCCGTTGCCGCCGTGCATGTCGCGCGCGACGCGGGCGATGTCGAGCGCCTTGCCGCAGTTGTTGCGCTTGATGAGCGAGACCATCTCGGGCGCGGCGCGGCCTTCGTCCATCAGGCGTCCGACACGCAGCGCGGCGCCGAGGCCCAGCGCGATCTCGGTCTGCATGTTCGCGAGCTTCAACTGGATCAGCTGGTTCGCGGCGAGCGGCCGTCCGAACTGTTTCCGGTCGACGGTGTACTCGCGGGCCGCGTGCATGCAGAACTCGGCCGCGCCCATCGACCCCCACGCGATGCCGTAGCGCGCCTTGTTGAGGCAGGAGAACGGCCCCTTCAGGCCCTTCACGCCGGGCAGCATGTTCTCGTCGGGAACGAACACGTCGTCCATCACGATCTCGCCGGTGATCGAGGCGCGGAGGCTGAACTTGCCTTCGATCTTCGGCGTCGAGAACCCCTTCGCGCCGCGCTCGATGAGGAAGCCGCGGATCACGTCGGCGTCGTCCTTCGCCCAGACGAGTGCGACGTCGGCGATCGGTGAATTGGTGATCCACATCTTCGCGCCGGAGAGGCTCCAGCCGCCGTCGACCTTGCGGGCCCGCGTGATCATGCTGCCCGGGTCGGACCCGTGGTTCGGCTCGGTGAGTCCGAAGCAGCCGACGATCTCGCCCTTCGCCATCCCCGGCAGGTACTTCTGCTTCTGCGCCTCGCTGCCGAACGCGTCGATCGGGTACATCACGAGCGACGACTGGACGCTCATGCACGACCGGTAGCCAGAGTCGACGCGCTCGATCTCGCGGGTGATGAGTCCGTACGCGACGTGGTTCACGCCGGCGCAGCCGTAGCCCTCGATCGTGGGGCCGAGGAAGCCGAGCGCACCCATCTCGTTCAGGATCTCGCGATCGAAGCGCTCGTGCCGATTGGCCTCGAGGACGCGCGGCATCAGCTTGTCCTGACAGTAGGCGCGGGCACTGTCGCGGATCATGCGTTCCTCGTCGGAGAGCTGGTCGTCGAGCAGCAGCGGATCGCTCCACTGGAACTGGCCTTTGGTCGAGGGGGCATTCATGGACGGCTCCGGCAACAGGGGAAGCGCCGTACTTTAGCGGCCGCGGTAAACGCTGGCCACTGCCGCCCGCCGGCTGCGTAGAATCGCCGCGCCATCGCACAACGAGACGAGGGGGAGAAAGAACATGAATCCACGCTGGAAGCAGCGCCCGCCGGGCGCGAACTGGGGCGATTTCGGACCCGACGACGAACTGGGCCGGCTCAACTTCCTGACGCCCGAGAAGGTGCGGCAGGGCGTCGCCGAGGTTCGCGAAGGCATCGCGTTCGGACTGTCGCTGCCGCTCGACTACCCCGGCGGCAACAAGCTGAATCCGCGTCGCCATCCGCCGCAGCTCTCGCCGACGCTGCGCATGGGCAAGCCCAACATGAACTTCCCGCTCTACAAGGAGAACGGGCACAGCACCGACGTCGTGTGCGACGACCAGGTGCTGCTCACGCTCCAGTACTCGACGCAGTGGGATTCGTTCGCGCACGTCGGCGCGCTGTTCGATGCAGACGGCGACGGCGTCGACGAGATGGTCTATTACAACGGCTGGCGCGCGAACGAGCACATCGTCGGCCCCGTGATCCATCACCATGATCACGAGGAGCACTGCGGCGAGCACATGGGCGCGCTCAAGCTGTCGATCGCGAACTTCGCCGCGAAGCCGATCCAGGGGCGCGGCGTGATGCTCGACTTCCACGCGCACTTCGGACGCACCCGCCGCGCGCTGTCGTACGACGACGTCCGGATGGTCATCGACAAGGACCGCGTCGAGATCGAGAAGGGCGACCTCCTCGTGATGCGCACCGGGTTCTCGGACGCCATCATGGAAATGAATCGCGACCCCGACATGGCGAAGCTCGACGCCGCCGGGATGGGGCTCGACGGCCGTGACGAGAAGCTGCTGCAGTGGATCACCGACAGCGGCATCGCCGCGATCTGCGCCGACAACTACGCCGTCGAGTTCTATCCGGCGCGCGACGTGCCGGGTGCGGGTCCGCATCTGCCGCTGCACCAGCACTGCCTGTTCAAGCTCGGCATCCCGCTGGGCGAGATCTGGTGGCTGAAGGATCTCGCGGACTGGCTGCGCGTGAACAAGCGCAGCCGCTTCCTGCTCACGGCGCCGCCGCTGCGGCTGCCCGGTGCGGTGGGTTCGCCGGTGACGCCGGTCGCGACGGTCTGACGCGCGGCGCCGTGTCGACGCACCGGCCAGCGAGGGTCACCGCGTGGCGACGCGCGGGCCTGTCGCTGGCCGGCGCGCTGGTCGTGGCGTGCGCGCCGGTGCGTCCCGGCGAGGCGCCGGATGTCGTTGCGAGCTACCGCGGCGAAGTCCGCTCGGCCATCCGGTGGGACGTGCGCTTCGAGGTGGCGGGGCGCGTTCGCGAGACGACGGCCGTGGTCGGCCAGCGGATCGAGGCCGGTGCCGTGCTGGCCGCGCTCGACCCGGCGCCGTACGACCGCGAACTAGAACAGGCCGAGTCCGATCTCGACATCGCGCATTCGAGACTCGCGGCGCTCGGCAACTACATGCGTCCGGATGACATCCGTGCCTTCCTGCCATCGGTCGTCGCGCCGAGATCGATGGATGGTCTGCGCATTTCGGTCATCGAGGCGGAGATCGGACGTGCCGTCGCGTCGACGCGAGCGCGGTTCGCGCAGCAGGCCCGCGAGTCGACGCGGCTCGTCGCCCCGGAACGCGGGCGCGTCGTGCGGCAGCACGTGCGTGCCGGTGATCGCGCGGCGGCCGGGATGATCGCCTTCGAGTTCGAAGATCCGGACACGCCGGAGATCGCGGTCCGGATGCCGCCAGCCGCGGCGACACGGCTGCGTCCCGGCCGGCGGGCTCTCGTGCGTGTCGACGGCGTGCCTGGCGCGGAGCTGCATGCGCAGCTCCTGCGGGTGGGCGAAGGCGACGCGTCGGGTGGTTCGCGAGAAGTGCTGCTGCGGATCGTCGAACGGGCAGTGCTGCCGATCGGGGCCGGGGTCGACGTACGGTTTCCGTGAGGCTGCGGCGCAACGCCGTCGGCCTGTCCCGCACGGCCTGGCCGGCTTCGTTGATCAGCGTTTGTCCGAGTCGTTTGACACTCGAAAATCGGCCTGCATATACTGCGTCGACGGTTTAGATCTAGTCTAATCTGTGCCGATGTCCACCGCCGGGCGCGAGTCCGGCATCCCGTTCCAAGAACGCAATTCCGGAGGCAACCATGTCGTCACTCAAGGGTTCCAAGACCGAAGAAAATCTGAAGGCCGCCTTCGCGGGCGAGTCGCAGGCGAACCGCCGCTACCTGTACTTCGCGAACAAGGCCGACGTCGAAGGCCAGAACGATGTGTCCGCGCTGTTCCGCTCCACCGCGGAAGGCGAGACCGGCCACGCCCACGGTCACCTCGAGTACCTCGAGCAGGTCGGTGATCCTGCGACGGGCCTGCCGATCGGTTCCTCCCGCGACAACCTGAAGGCTGCCGTCGCCGGCGAGACGCACGAGTACACGGACATGTACCCGGGCATGGCGAAGACGGCGCGCGACGAAGGCTTCGACGAGATCGGCGACTGGTTCGAGACGCTGGCCAAGGCCGAGCGCTCGCACGCCAACCGCTTCCAGAAGGCCCTGGACGCGCTGGTCGACTGATCGCACGTCACGCAGTTCGCAGTGCCCCGGGGGCCGCGACGGTTCTTCCTCCCGTCGACCGGCTCGTGGCTCCCGGGCGTTTCTCCACACTTCCACCCGGACCATACCCATGCGCGAAGGCAGCCTCGAAGCCCCGACCCGCCATCCGATCGACTGGAAGAATCCAGAATTCTTCGACGAGGGCTCGCTCTTCGCCGAACTGGAACGCGTCTACGACATCTGCCACGGCTGCCGGCGCTGCGTGAGCCTCTGCAATGCCTTCCCGACGTTATTCGATCTCGTCGACAACAACGAGACGATGGAAGTGGAGGGGGTCGCGAAGGCCGACTACTGGAAGGTCGTGGACCAGTGCTACCTCTGCGACCTCTGCTACATGACGAAGTGTCCGTACGTGCCGCCGCACGAATGGAACCTCGACTTCCCGCACCTGATGCTGCGTGCGAAGGCCGTCAAGTTCCGCAAGGGCGAGGTCACGTTCCGCGACAAGCTGCTGTCGTCCACCGACACGCTGGGCAAGCTCGCGTCGATCCCGGTGGTCGTCCAGATCGTGAACAAGGTCAACAGGACACCGGCCACGCGCAAGCTGATGGACGACGTGCTGCACATCCACCGCGAGCGTGAACTTCCGGAGTACGACAGCGCGAAGTTCCGCAGCACCGCGAAGCCCGACGCGTCGTTCCCGGTGAAGGCCGGTGCGAACACCCCGGGGAAGGTCGCGATCTTCTCGACCTGCTATGTGAACTACAACGAGCCCGGCATCGGGCACGATCTCATTGCCATCCTGAAGCACAACGAGATTCCGCACGTCGTCGTCGAGAAGGAGAACTGCTGCGGCATGCCCAAGCTCGAGCTGGGCGATCTCGACGCCGTCGAGAAGCTGAAGAACGGCAACATCCCCGTGATGGCGAAGCTGGCCCGGGAGGGCTACGCGATCGTCACGGCGGTGCCGTCCTGCACGCTGATGTTCAAGCAGGAGCTGCCGCTCATGTTCCCGGATGATCCGGACGTGAAGCTCGTGCAGCAGGCGATGTTCGATCCGTTCGAGTACCTCGTGCTGCGCAATCGCGACGGCCTGCTGAAGACCGATTTCAGGAAGCCGCTCGGCAAGGTCTCGTACCACATCCCTTGTCACCTGCGCGTCCAGAACATCGGCCAGAAGACGCGCGAGATGCTCGAACTCGTGCCCGACACGAAGGTCCATGTCGTCGAGCGCTGTTCGGGTCACGACGGCACGTGGGGCGTGAAGTCCGAGTACTTCAAGGATTCGATGAAGATCGGGAAGCCCGTGTTCAAGGCGATGGCCGCACCGCAGTCCGATTACATCAGCTCCGACTGCGCGATCGCCGGCCGCCACATCCGCCAGGGCATCGGCGAGACCACGGCCGCCAAGGAACATCCGCTCACGCTCGTCCGTATCGCCTACGGACTCTGAACTCCAGGACGCAACAAGGACTACCCGCCATGCCCGCCATCTCCCGCGACACCCTGATGACGCTCGAAGCCTATGCCCGCAACCGGAACGAATTCCGCGCCAAGGTCATGGATCACAAGAAGACCCGCAAGGTCCATCTGGGCGACAACCTCACGCTGATCTTCGAGGACGAACTGACGCTGCGCTACCAGATCCAGGAGATGCTGCGAATCGAGAAAATCTTCGAGGAGTCCGGGATTCAGAGCGAGCTCGACGCGTACAATCCGCTCGTCCCGGATGGCAGCAACTGGAAGGCGACGATGCTCGTCGAGTATCCGGATCCTGAAGTCCGCAAGAGCCGCCTCGCCGTGCTGAAAGGCATCGAGGACGCCGTGTGGGTGCAGGTGGCGGGGCATGCGAAGGTGCATGCGATCGCCGACGAGGACCTCGATCGCGAGAACGACGAGAAGACGTCCTCCGTGCACTTCCTGCGGTTCGAACTCACGCCGGCCATGAAGCAGTCGCTGGCCGCCGGTGCCGACCTGAACATGGGCGTCGAGCATCCCGAATACACGGCGGTGCTCGCGCCGGTGCCTGCCGCGATTCGTCAATCACTCCTCGGAGATCTCTCCCTCTGATGTTCCCGAATTCGAGACTCGGCCTCGCCCTGCTGCTGGCCATCGCCGTCGCCACGCCTGCCTGCAAGAAGCTGGACATCAAGCCGCAGGACGAAACGGCACTGACCCGCGGCCTCCGGAAGAAGGACGCCGACATCGACTTCGGTCCCGGGATGACCGGGGACCCGATCCTGCCCGAGAACGAGTACGTGAACCTGCCGGTGACCTCCACCCCGCAGGACTGGCTCAAGTTCAAGGTGCAGCGCTTCTCCGAGCACGACTACGCGCTCGATCCGGCCTCGATTGCCGTCGGCGGCGACAGCATCGCCCGCTATTCGCTGCTGATCCGGTCGGCGAAGGGGGTCGACAACGTGAGCCACGAGGGCGTCCGCTGTGTGACGGGCGAGTGGAAGATGTACGCGACGGGTCGTCCCGACGGGACCTGGGCCCGCGTGCCTGCGCCGACGTGGCGTCGCATCGACCAGACCGGCCTGAACGCCGTCCGCTACACGCTGTTCCAGGAATACGTCTGTGACCGCGACGGCGTGCCGTTCCGGGATGCGCAGGCCATCAGGAAGCGCATCCGCGATTCCAACGACGGTCTGCTGAGCAAGCGCCGCAACTGATCCGCAGGTCGCGGCACGCGGGCTTCGGCGGCGGTGTGCGCCGCTCGGGGTGGCGTTGTGCAGCGTTTCGTGCCGGTGTGTGCGGCGCTTCGTGCCGGTGTGTGATTTCCCCGTCGAATCTGGGAGAATCCGCCGGCATCTCTTCCACCCCTCGACCTTGTTCGCCGTCCGGCGTCCGGGTCGGCAGTCTCCTTCAGACCAACCAGATCCTCGCGCCTGATCCGTGGCCAAGTTCCTACTCCTGCTCGCCGTGATCGCGGCCGTCGTGCTCCTCGTCCGCAACTATCAGCGGGCACTCGGGCGTCCCGACGACACGCCCAAGTCCGATGCCGAGTCCGATGCGTCCCGCGCGGCGACCTCGTCCGAAGACATGGTCCGCTGTGCCCACTGCGGCGTGCATCTTCCGAAGAGCGAGGGCTACCTGTCGCAGGGACGCTTCTTCTGCAGCGACGAGCATCGCCGGCTCGGCACGCCGGGCAATGGAAACGGCGCCTGACGCGGTTCGCATGACGGGGCTGTCCGCGGCGTCCTGCCGCCGTGCGCAGTGTCGGGCCTGACCACGCCATGACCGAAGCCGCGCGCCGCGACGACGATGCCGCCGTGTTCGGCGGCGGGCTCCCGTATCCGGGCAGCTACTGGCGCTCGCTGTTCTACTTCAACATCTACCGTATCGCCGTCGCCTTCCTGCTGCTGCTGGCGACGGTGCTGCTCGGCAAGAGCCTGCTGCTCGGTTCCTGGAACCAGTCGCTCTTCATCACCGTCAGCGTCACCTACGTCCTGTTCGCAGCCGTGGCGTTCGCGACGATCGCGGCGCGCAAGCCGGACTTCCCGGTGCAGCTCGTCGTGCAGGTCTGCGCCGACATCCTGTTCATCGTGCTGCTGCTCCACGCGAGCGGCGGCATCTCCAGCGGACTCGGCCTGCTGCTCCTCGCGAATCTCGCGGCCGCCGGGATCATCAGCCGCGGACGCCTCACGCTGTTCTTCGCTGCACTCGCCTCCGTGGCCGTTCTGCTCGAGCACACGTACGAGGTGCTGTTCTTCTACGGGAGCTACACGCTCTACGTGCAGGCGGGGCTGCTGTCGATCGGCTACTTCGCGACGGCGTGGCTCGCACACGCACTCGCGAAGCGGGCCGTCGCGAGCGAGCAGCTGGCCGCACAGCGCGAGGTCGACCTCGCGAGCATGGCGCAGGTGAGCCAGCTCGTGATGCAGGACATGCAGGACGGCGTGATCGTCGTCGACTTCCAGGGCGTCGTGCGGCAGATGAACCCGCGCGCCGAGGATCTCCTCGGGCCCGCGCCGCGGCAGCGCGATCTCCTGCTGAAGGACTACAACCCCGGCCTCGCGGCGCGGCTCGCCCGCTGGCGCGAGAACCCGGAGGCGGGCTTCGACCCCATGCGGACCATCATCACCCAGAAGGTGACGGCCGCGCGTTTCGTGCCGGTCGGCAGCCAGGACCACCAGGGTGTCGTGATCTTCATCGAGGACCTCACGCGCATCCAGATGCAGGCGCAGCAGATGAAGCTCGTGTCGCTCGGCCGGCTGACCGCGAACATCGCCCACGAGATCCGGAATCCGCTGTCGGCCATCAACCACGCGACCGAGCTGCTCCAGGAAGAAGTCGATCTCGTCGAGTCGCACGGTCGCCTGCTCGAGATCATCCACGACAACGCCCAGCGGCTCGACCGGATGGTCCAGGACGTCCTGCGGCTGAACCGACGCGACCGCGCCGTCCGCGAGACCTTTCCGCTCGGTGACTTCCTGAGCAACTTCGCCGCGCAGTTCTGCCAGATCGAGAAGGTGGCGGAGTCCGTGATCCGCGTCACCATCGGCGTGCAGTCCGCCGTGAACTTCGACCGCAGCCACCTCAACCAGATCATGTGGAATCTCTGCCGCAACGCGCTGCGCTACTGCCAGCGCAAGTCCGGCAGCGTGAGTGTGTCCGTCGTCGCGGGAGCCGCGCCCGGTACAATCGAATTATCCGTTGTGGATGACGGGCCGGGCGTCGCCGAATCGTTGCGCGCCCATCTGTTCGAGCCCTTCTTCACGACGGCATCCAGCGGGACCGGTCTCGGTCTCTACATCGCGCGCGAGGTCTGCGAAGCCAACGGCGCCAGCCTGAGCTTCGTCGAGAGCCCGTCCGGCGCACAGTTCACCGTGGTGATGCGCAGCGTCTGAGCTGCGGCACCACTGCCAGGAGACATGCCTTGAAACGAAGGGAGCCGAACTCGACCGGGACCGTCACCCGGACGGTACTCATCGTGGACGACGAGGAGGACATCCTCGAGCTGATCGAACTCACCCTCCTGCGCATGGGCCTCGAGGTCGAGCGTGCGATGCGCGTCGAGGAGGCGATCGAGAAACTGAAGCACGGTCACTTCGATCTCTGCCTGACCGACATGCGACTGCCCGACGGCGAGGGCCTCCGGATCGTCGAGCACGTCTCGCAGCATGTGCACGATCTTCCGGTCGCGGTGATCACCGCCCACGGGAACACCGAGAACGCCGTCGCGGCGCTCAAGGCCGGCGCGTTCGACTACCTCGCGAAGCCGGTGTCGCTCGAGCAGCTCCGCTCGCTGGTGAAGTCCGCGCTGTCGCTGCCGGCCGTCGTGCAGCAGAAGCCGGGTGGCGGCGAGCAGGGCCTGATCGGCAACTCGCCGATGATGCAGCACGTCCGGGACATGATCGAGAAACTCGCCCGGAGCGAGGCCCCCGTCCACGTGACCGGCGAGTCCGGCAGCGGCAAGGAACTCGCCGCGCGGCTCATCCACCAGCAGAGCGCGCGTCGCGACAAGCCGTTCGTGCCCGTGAACTGCGGCGCGATCCCCGAGAACCTCATGGAGAGCGAATTCTTCGGCTACCGCAAGGGCGCGTTCACCGGTGCCGACGCCGATCGTGACGGATTCTTCCAGGCGGCCCACGGCGGCACGCTGTTCCTCGACGAGGTCGCCGACCTGCCGCTGCCGATGCAGGTGAAGCTGCTGCGCGCCATCCAGGAAAAGAAGGTGCGCAAGGTCGGCTACACCCAGGAGGAGGCCGTCGACGTCCGCATCATCAGCGCGACGCACCAGAACCTCGGCGAGTGCGTCGAGGCCGGCAAGTTCCGCCACGACCTCTACTACCGGCTGAACGTGATCGAGCTGCGCATGCCCGCGCTGCGCGATCGCCGCGAGGACGTCCCGCTGTTCGCGAACGCGATCCTCGATCGTCTGATCCGCAGCGTCTCCGGTCCGCGGCCCGAGATCGAGTCGTCGGCGATGAAGGCGCTCCAGCAGTACGACTATCCCGGCAACGTCCGCGAGCTCGAGAACATCCTCGAGCGCGCGCTCGCGTTGTGCAGCGGCGGCCGCATCACCGAGGACGATCTCCAGATCACGCCGCCCGAGATCGCCTCGCGTGGCGCCGGCGGTGAGCCCGCGCCGACGGGCAGCAACGGCAAGTGGCCCCTGCAGGACTATCTCGATCGCGTCGAGAAGGAGGCCATCCTCGAGGCGCTCGAGAAGACGCGCTTCAATCGCACGGCGGCCGCGAAGCTGCTGGGCATCACCTTCCGCTCGATCCGCTACCGCATGGAGCGGCTCGGGATCGAGTGAGCGACGCGCGTGACAGCGGCTCCGTCGTCGACGCCGACGGCTGGGTCGCGGGTGCGCAGCGGCTGCCGTCGCCCCACTGCGATGCGCGGCCGGCCGGCATGCCGGTCGAACTGCTGGTGGTCCACAACATCAGCCTGCCGCCCGGCGAGTTCGGTGGCGACGCCGTCACCGACCTGTTCCTGGGCACGCTCGACTGCGACGCGCATTCCTACTACGACACCCACCTCCGCGGCGTCCGTGTGTCGGCGCACTTCCTGATCCGGCGCGACGGGGTCGTGCTCCAGTACGTCCCCTGCGCGATGCGCGCCTGGCACGCTGGCCTGTCGTCGTGGCGCGGCCGGGAACGCTGCAACGATTTCTCGATCGGCGTGGAACTCGAAGGCACCGACGAGCATCCGTTCACCGACGCGCAGTACGCGGCGCTCGCGAGACTCGCACGCCGCTTGTGCGAGGCGTATCCGATCGTCGAGGCGACTGGGCATTCCGACATCGCACCGGGCCGCAAGACGGACCCGGGACCGTGCTTCGACTGGACGAGGTTCCGGGCAGAGGCAGGGTTCGCGGGCGAGGGCGTGTAGGTCGGATTGGCGGCCTCGCCGCGTCATCCGACGCCGTCGATCGCACAACCGTCCGGGCACCCTGCAATCGTGAGCGTCGGATTACGCGACTGCGTCGCTAATCCGACCTACGCCGTCTGCTCCGGTCGCGGGGAAGCGAGTGGCCTGACGCCTGACGCCCAACGCCCAACGCCCAACGCCCAACGCCTTCCCCTTGCAGATCTTCTACACCGATCACTTCGTCCTGCCGCTCCCCGACGGACACCGCTTCCCGATGGAGAAGTACGCGCGGCTGCGTGCGCTCGTCGACGCGGCGGGGCTCGCCGGACGCGATGCGCTGTCGGTGCCGCATGCCGCGACCGACGTCGAACTGCTACGCGCGCACGACCGCGGCTACCTGCAGCGGGTCGTCGACGGCACGCTGGCGCCGGCGGAAATGAAGCGCATCGGATTCCCGTGGACGCCGCAGATGGTCGAGCGTTCGCGGCGCTCGGCGGGCGCCACGATCGAGGCGTGCCGCGCGGCGCTCGAACGCGGCGTCGGGGTGAACCTCGCCGGCGGCACGCACCACGCCTTCCGCGATCGCGGGGAGGGCTACTGCGTGTTCAACGACAGTGCCGTCGCCGCGCTCGCGATGCAGGCGGAAGGCCGGGCGAGGCGCGTCGCGATCCTCGACTGCGACGTGCACCAGGGCAACGGCACGGCGGCGATCCTCGCGGAGGACGTCTCGGTGTTCACGTTCTCGATCCACGGCGCGAACAATTTTCCCTTCCGCAAGGAATCGAGCGACCTCGACATCGAACTGCCCGACGGCACGACCGACGACGAGTACCTCGTCGCCCTCGAGGACGGCGTGTGCCACGCACTGTCCGCGGGGCGCCCGGACCTCGCGATCTATCTCGCCGGCGCCGACCCCTTCGCGGATGACCGCCTCGGTCGTCTCGCACTCACGAAGGACGGCCTCGCCGCGCGCGACGCGATGGTGTTTTCGCTGTGCCGCGACGCGGGCGTCCCCGTGGCGATCGCGATGGCGGGCGGCTATGCCCGCAACATCGGCGATACGGTCGACATCCATCTCCGAACGGTCCGTCTCGCGCGGGAAATGCTCGCGGACAACTAGGGCCTGTTAACACTACGGATGCCAGTGCGAACGAACGTCCCGGCGTGCAGGGCAAGGCGGACGCCGCAGCCCGGACTGGACGTCCGGGCAAGAAGGACAACGCCGCCATGCGCGTCGAGACGTTCGTTCCCTCCGGGTTGCCGGCGTGAACGCCCCGATCCGCGTTGCAAATCCTCGCCGGGTGTTCAACCCGGCTGCGGTTTGCGCCTTGCTCGACGCGTTCGCGCCGGCAACGCATCTGGCATCCGTAGTGTTAACAGGCCCTGGGTCGTCGCGGTGCCGCGAGGACGTCCGTCGCGCTGCCTGGCACCGACCCGGACGTCATGCCGCACGCTCTCGCGGAGCGTGTCAACCCGCTTGACACCGCGATGGTCGGCACTAGAATTAGTCGAGTTACCTGACGTGAAACACAACATCTTGTGTCCCGGTTGTGTCTTCGCGTCACCGCCCCCGACCACTGGTGCGGAAACCTTCACCGCAACACTACATCTAGGGGTCGACGTCCGACGGCACGGTTTTCGTGATGCCCGTCCGCGTACGACCCCACGAGTCCCTCAAGGAGAACGCATGCAGCTCGCGACCGAAACCCCGATGCCGTCGTCGAAGGATCCCGGCTTTCCCGTCATCGAGAACGAGACCCAGCGCGACGCGCGCTACGGGGAATACAAGATCATTCGCCGCAACGGTGCCGTCGTGGGCTTCGAGCCGGGCAAGATCTCCGTCGCCGTGACGAAGGCCTTCATCGCCGTGAACGGCGGTCAGGGCGCCGCGTCGGCCCGCGTCCGCGAACTTGTCGCGCAGCTCACCGAATCGATCGTGAACGCGCTGATGCGTCGCCAGCCGCAGGGCGGCACCTTCCACATCGAGGACATCCAGGACCAGGTCGAACTCGCGCTGATGCGTTCGGGCGAGCACGACGTGGCGCGTGCCTACGTGCTCTACCGCGAGGAGCGCACCCGCGAGCGTGCCCGCCAGAAGGAAGCGCAGGCGATCCCGGCCGCCCAGGTCATCCAGGTGAATGACCGCGGCACGTTGCGCCCGCTCGACGTCAATGCGCTCGCAACGCTCGTGTCCGATGCATGCTCGGGGCTCGGCAAGGCCGTCGATCCGTCGCAGATCCTGCACAGCATCATGAAGGACCTCTACGAAGGCGTGCCGATGGACGAGGTGCGCAAGTGCTCCGTGCTCGCCGCCCGCGCGCTGATCGAGAAGGACCCGGCGTACGGCTTCGTGACCGCGCGCCTCCTGCTCGACAACATCCGCTACGAGGTGCTGGGCGAGTCGGTGATGCAGTCGGCGATGGGCGAGCGCTACGCCGAGTACTTCCCGCAGTTCATCAAGAAGGGCATCGCAGCCGGCCTGCTCGACGAACGCCTCGGCGGCTACGACCTGCAACGCCTCGGCCAGGCCCTGCTTGCCGACCGCGACTTCAAGTTCGGCTACCTGGGTCTCCAGACGCTGTTCGACCGCTACTTCCTGCACATCGAGGGTCGTCGCATCGAGCTGCCGCAGGCGTTCTTCATGCGGGTCGCGATGGGCCTGTCGCTGAACGAGGTGGACCGCGAGGCGCGCGCCATCGAGTTCTACCAGGTGCTGTCGTCGTTCGACTTCATGAGCTCCACGCCGACGCTGTTCAACGCCGGCACGCAGCGCTCGCAACTGTCGAGCTGCTACCTGACGACGGTCGCCGACGACCTCGAAGGCATCTACGAGGCCATCAAGGAGAACGCGCTGCTGTCCAAGTTCGCCGGCGGTCTCGGCAACGACTGGACGCCGGTGCGCGCGCTCGGTTCGCACATCAAGGGCACGAACGGCAAGAGCCAGGGCGTCGTCCCCTTCCTGAAGGTCGTGAACGACACGGCCGTCGCCGTGAACCAGGGCGGCAAGCGCAAGGGTGCCGTCTGCGCCTACCTCGAATCGTGGCACCTCGACATCGAGGAGTTCCTCGAGCTGCGCAAGAACACCGGTGACGACCGTCGCCGCACGCACGACATGAACACGGCCAACTGGATCCCCGACCTGTTCATGAAGCGCGTCATGGAAAACGGCGAATGGACGCTGTTCTCGCCGGCCGACGTCCCCGACCTGCACGACAAGTTCGGTCGCGCCTTCGAGACGGCCTATGTCCGCTACGAAGAGAAGGCGGCGCACGGCGAGCTGAAGCTGTTCAAGAAGATCCCGGCCGTCCAGCTCTGGCGGAAGATGCTGTCGATGCTGTTCGAGACGGGCCATCCGTGGATCACCTTCAAGGACCCCTGCAACATCCGGTCGCCGCAGCAGCACATCGGCGTCGTCCACAGCTCCAACCTGTGCACCGAGATCACGCTGAACACGTCCGACACCGAGATCGCTGTCTGCAACCTCGGCTCGATCAACCTCGTCGCCCACATGAAGGACGGCAGGCTCGATCACGAGAAGCTGAAGCGCACCGTCTCGACGGCGATGCGGATGCTCGACAACGTGATCGACATCAACTACTACGCCGTCAGCAAGGCGCGCAACGCCAACCTGAAGCACCGTCCGGTGGGCCTCGGGATCATGGGCTTCCAGGACTGCCTGCACGAGATGCGCGTCCCGTACGCGTCGGCCGACGCCGTCGAGTTCGCCGACCGCTCGATGGAAGCCGTCGCCTACTTCGCGTACTGGGCCTCGACCGACCTCGCCGAGGAACGCGGCCGCTACTCGACGTACGAGGGCTCGCTCTGGTCGAAGGGCATCCTGCCGCACGACTCGATCCGGCTGCTCGCGGAAGAGCGTGGTGGCTATCTCGAGGTCGACACGTCCGAGTCGATGGACTGGAGCGCGCTGCGCGACCGGATCCGCGTGCACGGCATGCGCAATTCCAACTGCCTGGCGATCGCGCCGACGGCCACGATCGCCAACATCATCGGCGTGTCGGCGTCCATCGAGCCGAACTACCAGAACCTCTACGTGAAATCGAACCTCTCGGGCGAGTTCACGGTGGCCAACGAATACCTCGTGCGCGACCTGAAGCAGCTCAACCTCTGGGACGAGGTGATGATCGCCGACATCAAGTACTTCGACGGCAGCCTCTCGCGCGTCGATCGCATCCCGCAGGAAGTGCGTGCGCTGTACGCGACGGCGTTCGAGATGGATCCGTCGTGGCTCGTCGAGGCGGGCTCGCGCCGGCAGAAGTGGATCGACCAGGCGCAGTCGCTGAACATCTACATGGGCGGCGCGTCGGGCAAGAAGCTCGACGAGACCTACAAGCTCGCGTGGCAGCGCGGCCTCAAGACGACGTACTACCTGCGCACGCTCGCCGCGACGTCGGCCGAGAAGTCCACGGGCCGCGGCGGCGAACTGACGGCGGTGCCGGCGCACGGCGGGATGTCGGCGGCTGCCGCTGCCCCTGCCGAGCCCGCGACCGAGGCCAAGTTCTGCGCGATCGATGACCCGACCTGCGAGGCCTGCCAGTAAGGCGGCCCGCGACGACAGGAAACAAACTCACATGCTGCAATTCGAAGACACCCCCACGCCCGCGCCCGCCCTCGGTCTCCAGCCGGTCTTCCCGACCGGTGGTCCGGCGCCGGCGCGTCCCATGGCTGCCATGTCCGGCTCCGCCATGCATCCGGCGGCCAATGTGCCGCAGCCGATCGTCACCACGCTCCCGGCGATGCACGTCGATGCAGTGCCGGCCGGCCGCGTCCGGGCGGAAGACAAGCGCGTCATCAATGGTCTCGCGGACGTCAACCAGCTCGTGCCCATCAAGTACAAGTGGGCCTGGG
>CAUJJX010000294.1 GCA_963205165.1 Pseudomonadota bacterium
CCGATCAACGCCCGCGCCGAGACCGCGGCAACGAACGCGATGTTCCGCGGCGCCTTCCGGCATCACCGCTGCCTCTTCCCGGCCTCCGGGTTCTACGAATGGCAGCGGCTGCGCGACGAGAAACAGCCGTGGTACATCCACCCCGCGCACGCCGACGTCTTCGCGTTCGCCGGCCTGTTCGACCCCGGCAACGACGACGCGCCACCGACCTGCTGCATCCTCACGACGACGGCGAATGCGGCGATGGCGCGGATCCACGATCGCATGCCGGTGATCGTCGCGCCGGAGCACTGCGCAGCGTGGCTCGCGGCCGACACGCCGCTGCGTTCGCTGGCGCCGTTGCTGGGTCCGTGCGATTCCGACGCGATCGCACTGCACCCCGTCGGACGCGCCGTGAACTCGCCGCGCAACGAGGGCGCCGGACTCGTCGTGCCGATGCACGCGATCGACGCCGGTCCGGACGTGCCCTGAGCGAACCCGCTGCTACACTCGGCCGCTTCCTCCGCAAGAGCCCGGATGCCGACATGACGCGCACGATCGACTACTACTTTTCCCCCGTCTCCCCCTGGGCCCACCTCGGCCACGCCCGCTTCCGCGCGATTGCCCGCGAGCACGGCGCGACGATCCTGCCGAAGCCCATCGATTTCGGCCGCGTGTTCCCGGTGTCCGGCGGACTCCCGCTGAAGCAGCGCGCCGCGCAGCGCCAGGCCTATCGCATGGTCGAGCTCGCGCGCTGGCGCGACTTCCTCGGGGTGCCGATCAAGCTCGAACCGAAGTTCTTCCCCGTCGCCGCCGACCCCGCCGCGAAGCTCGTCGTCGCGGCCGCGAGCCACGGCGTCGAACGGCAGCTCGATCTCGCGGGCGCGCTGATGAAGGCCTGCTGGGAAGAGGACCGCGACCTCGCCGACGTCGCGACGCTGCGCGCGATCGCCGATGCGCTCGGGCTCGACGGCGCAGCGCTGCTCGAAGCTTCCGCCAGCCCCGCGACGCAGGCCGCGTACGACGCGTTCACCCAGGAAGCCGTCGACCGCCAGGTCTTCGGCGCGCCGACGTACGTCGTAGACGGCGAACCCTTCTGGGGCCAGGACCGCCTCGACTTCGTCGCCCGCAAGCTCGCCGCCTGACCACCGCCTCCCGGAGACCCGCCATGTCCCGCTTCGCCCGCTGCCTGCCCCTCGTCGTGCTGCTGCTCGCGAATGCGGGCGTCCGCGCGGAAGACCCCGTGCCCATCGAGGAGGAGCCCGGCCACCGGCTCGCCTTCCAGAACGGTCACGTGCGCTTCTTCGACGTGCGACTCGTGCCCGGCTACCGGAGCCTGATGCACGTCCACCATCACGACGGCATCTTCGTGAACATCGGGTCTGCCGCGACCGAGGCGCAGGACTGGGGACACGACGCCGTGAAGCGCGCGGGCCGCACGCCCGGCGACAGCTACTTCATCGGCTACGCGACGCGCCCGAAAGCCCATCGCGTGAGCAACGTCGACACGACGACGTACCACGTGACCGACACCGAGATCCTCCGGGACTGCGGCGGCAGGCCGATCCCGGACGACGCCCTCGCCGGCCCGGTGATCGTCGACAACGCCCGCGTGCGCGTCACGCGCATCGAGCTGGACCCCGGCGCGTCGACGAAGCTCCACGGCCCCTGCGGGATGCTCGTCGCGGTCACGCCCGGCCTCGCGCTGCTGGCCACGCCGGGCGGCGCGCAGGAGCTCTCGCTCGACGCCGCCGGCTTCGCGTGGCGCGACCACACGGCACCGATGACGCTCACGAACACCGGCGCGACGCGACTGCACTTCGTCGACATCCTCGTGAAGTAGCGCCTGCCGACACCACCCACCGTCCCTCATCGATGAAACTCCGCCGCAGCATCATCGGCGCGCTCGCCTTCTGCCAGGCGCTGCTCGTCATCAACAACGTCTCGATCATCTCGCTGGGCACGCTCGCCGGGTACGCACTCGCCGACAACAAGGCGTGGTCGACGCTCCCCGCGACCGCGTACATCGGCGGCGGGGCGGCATCGAGCTACCTGCTCTCGATGCTCATGCGTCATCACGGCCGCCGCCTCGGATTCACCGTCGGCGCGATCGCCGGGATGACCGGCGCCGCGATCTGCACGCTGGCCATCGCGCTCCACAGCTTCTGGATCTTCTGCCTCGGCGCGCTCGTCGCCGGTGTCTACACGGCGTCCGGCGGCTTCTACCGGTTCGCCGCGGCCGACACGTCGCCCGCCGAGAGCCGCGGCCGGGCCATCTCGCTCGTGCTCGCGGGCGGCATGATCGGCGGCATCGCCGGCCCAGAGAGCAGCAAGTTCACGCGCGAACTCTTCGAACCGAAGTTCATCGGCTCGTACGCCGTGCTCGTCCTGTTCGCCCTGCTGGCGCTCGTGATCATCCGGCGGCTCGACCTGCCGAAGCCCTCCGACGCGGAACGCACCGGCGCGACGCGTCCGCTCGTCACGATCATGCGGCAGCCCGTCTTCGTCGTGGCCTGCCTCGGCGCCGTCACCTCGTACGCCGTGATGAACCTGCTGATGGGCGCCACGCCGCTCGCGATGCAGATGTGCGGACTCCCCTTCTCGGCGTCGACGCTCGTCATCGAGTCGCACATCGTCGGAATGTTCGCGCCGGCCCTGTTCGCGGGCGGGCTCGTGCAACGCTTCGGGCCGCTGCGGATCATGGCGTGCGGCGTCGCGGCCTTCGCGCTGTGCGTCGCGGCAGCGCTTGCCGGACAGGCCGTCATCCACTTCTGGCTCGCGAGCACGCTGCTCGGCGTCGGCTGGTGCTTCCTGTACGTCGGCGCATCGACGCTGCTCGGCGATGCCTGCACCGCCGCCGAGAAGGCCAAGACGCAGGGCGCGAACGACATGTTCGTCTTCGTCTGCATGGGCGCGTTCTCGCTCGTGTCGGGCGCGATCCTCGAACACCTCGGCTGGGCAGCGCTCAACTACACGGCCATCCCGCTGATCGTCGCGAGCGGCGTGTCGATCGCGTGGCTCGGGCTGCGTTCGCGGGCCGCCGCACCGGCCGTTCCGGCGACGCGGTAACCGATGCGCCTCTCCGTCCTCGACCAGTCCCCGATCGTCCACGGCCACACGCCGGCCGAAGCGCTCGCGCGCACCGTCGAACTCGCGCAGGCCGCGGAGCAGCTCGGCTACCACCGCTACTGGCTCGCCGAGCATCACAACATGCTGGGTCTCGCGGACCCCTGCCCCGAGATCATGGTCGCGCGCATCGCGTCGGCGACCACGCGCATCCGCGTGGGTACGGGCGGCGTGCTGCTTCCGTACTACAGCGCGCTGAAGGTCGCGGAAATCTTCCGGATGCTCGAGGCGCTGTTCCCCGGCCGCATCGACCTCGGCATCGGACGCGCCCCCGGCTCCGACCAGGTGACGTCGCAGGCGCTGTCGACCGGATCGTTCTACGACTTCGACCAGTTCCCCGCGCATGTGCAGGACACCGTCGCGTTCCTCGACGACGCGATCCCGGCCGATCACCCGTACGCCCGCGTGAAGGCGATGCCATCGGGCCCGACGGCGCCGGAGGTCTGGCTCCTCGGATCGTCCGGCTACAGCGGATCGCTCGCGGCGTACCTCGGGCTGCGCTTCGCGTTCGCGAACTTCATCAGCGCCCACGGCGGCGATGACGTGATGCAGGCGTACCGCGCCGGCTACCGTCCGTCGATCCGCGAACCGGTCCCGCAGGGCATGCTCACCGTCTTCGCGATCTGCGCCGACACCGACGTCGAGGCCGAACGTCTCGCCGCGCCGATCGACCTGCGCCGGCTCCAGATGGCACGCGGCTTCGATGCGCCCGTCGCGACGACCGACATCGCGCTCGCGATGGACTACTCCCCGGAAGACCGCGCGATCATCCAGCGCGAACGCGCCCGCGCGATCGTCGGCTCGCCCACCCACGTCCGCGACCGCATGGAGACGCTGGTCGAGGCGTACGGCGCCGACGAGGTCATGGTCATCACGATCACCGGCGACTACGGCGCGCGGCTGCGTTCGTACGAACTGCTCGCCCGCGAGTTCGCGCTGCCCGGCGCGTGAACGTGTTGCCCCGATGAACGCGGCCCCGCGGGAGCGCCTCCAGCTCGCGCTGCTCGCCGCCGTGCAGTTCACCCACATCGTGGACTTCATGGTGATCATGCCGCTCGGTCCGCAATTCATGCGCGTGCTCGGCATCGACGCGCGGCAGTTCGGACTGCTCGTGTCGGCCTACACGTTCGGCGCCGCCGGCAGCGCGCTGTTCGCCGCGTTCCACATCGACCGCTTCGATCGTCGCCACGCGCTGCTCGGGCTCTACGCCGGCTTCACGATCGCCACGCTGCTCTGCGCGTTCGCCCCCGACTTCACGACGCTCCTGATCGCCCGGACCGTCGCCGGCGTCTTCGGCGGCATCGCGGGCGCGATGGTCCACGCGATCGTCGGCGACCTGATCCCGGAAGCACGCCGCGGGACCGCGACCGGCATCGTCGCGGGCGGATTCCCGCTGGCGGCAGTCTTCGGCGTGCCCGCGGGGCTCTTCCTGGGGAACCACTTCGGCTGGCGCTCGACCTTCCTGGCCGTCGCCGTCGCGGGCGCAATCGTGTGGGTGCTGCTGTGGCGCGCGATGCCGAGCGTGCGACGGCATCTTCACGATGACGCACATCGCGGATCGGCGACGTCGCGCGTGCTCGCCGTCATCCGCGATCCGAACCATCTCCGCGCGATCGCGCTCGTCGCCGGGCTGATGCTCGCGGGCTTCTCGGTGATCCCGTTCATCAGCCCCTACATGGTCGCGAACGTGGGTCTCGCCGAGACCGACCTTCCGATGCTCTATTTCGCGGGCGGTTGCGCGACGCTCGTGACTTCACGACTCATCGGACGCCTCGCCGACCGCCACGGCAAGGTCCGGACATTCCGGATCATCGCGGGGTGCTCGATCGTGCCGCTGCTCGTGACGACGCACCTGCCGCCCGTCGGCGTGCCGGTCGCGATCGGCGCGAGCGTGCTCTTCATGGTGTTCATCTCGGGACGCTTCATCCCGCTGATGGCGCTGGTGAACGGCGCCGCGGTGCCGCGGCTGCGGGGGGCGTTCCTGTCGATCAACAGCGCAGTCCAGCAGACGGCGTGCAGCGTGGCGTCACTGGCGGCCGGGATGGTGATCGGTCACGACGCGCAGGGGCGCCTGACGAACTACGGGACAGTCGGATGGATCGCCGCGGGCGCGACGCTCCTGTGCATCGGATGGGCGGGGCGCGTGCGTCCTGCGACGGACCCGGGCCGGTGACACGACGGACGCCGGATGCGTCCGTCGTGTCGTCGTGCGTGCTCCCCGGCCCGGCGTTCGATCAGAAGCGGAAGCCGGCCTTGATGCCGAACGTGTTGTTCTCGCCGGTGCGGTCGGCCTCGACCGCGAGGTTCACCAGCAGGAAGTTCACGTTCACGCCGACGAACACCTTCTTCAGGTTGAAGCTTTCCTCGGCGAGCCCGGCCACGCCGTTCGGGGTGCTCGTCACGCGGATGAGGCCCGCGCCGGCGTACGGCGTGAAGTTCAGGAAGCCCTTCGACACCGAGATGTCGATGCCCTTCGTGTCGAAGTCCATCTGGCTCACGCCGGTCATCTTGGTCAGGTTCGCGCGCACCGCGACGGCCGGCAGCGCGACGTTGCCGGAGATGATCGCGTAGCGCAGTTCACCGCCGTACAGCCGGATGTTCGTCCCCGGGATCGCGGACGCCATCACGCCCACGTCGATGCCGAAGGGCAGGCCCTTGTACGCGCGCAGCGTCGGCACGGGCAGGTACTTCGGCAGGTTGCCGCTCGAGGTCACGCGATCGAAGAGCGCCGTGTTCTTCAGCTGAGTGAAGGTGACGGCTGCGCCGATGTCGAACCCGGTGATGCCGAGCGGTTCGGCGGGCGTGAGCGGCTTGTACGACAGCGCCGCGCCGAGGTCCTCGGAGAGCAGCCGGAACTCGCTCTGGTTGAGCAGTTGCAGCGCGTCGATGTCGGCGGCCTGGGCACCACCTGCGACGAGCGCGGCAGCGGCGAAGAGGGAACGGGCGAACTGCTTCATGGGAAAGCCTCCTGGGGAATCATGTTTCGGGCCGGAGTTTACCGCCACGGGATGACCGGAACCTTGCGCGCGTCGGCGTCGGGTGCGCGGAACGCGGTGCCGGGAAGCGTCGCGGGTCCTGGAGGTCGTCCGAGATGCGCGGCACGGCGGCGAAGTCCTCCCCGTGGCCGATCGTGAAGTCGTTCGCCGCGCGGTCCGCGCCACGCAGCAGCCAGATCGGCCGACGGCTGAAGCTGAACGACAGCCCCGCCTGATCCTGGCGACGGTCGATGCTGCGGTCGAAGAGCGACGTGGCCGGCATGTACCGGATCACGAATCCGGCCCGGCGCCGCGATGACCGGTTCGCCTCGGACCCGTGGATCAGGAAGATGTCGTGCAGCGAGAACTGCCCCGCTTCGAGTGCGTCGTCGCGCGCGTCGGTCGCATCGAAGGCTGCCGGGTCGAGTTCGTCGAACAGCACCAGGTCGTCGCCCTCGCGCCGGCGATGCTCGAAGACGCTGCCGGCGCGATGCGACCCGGGGATGTAGCGCATGCAGCCGTTCTCCGGTGTCGCGTCGTCGAGCGCGATCCAGACGGAGCACGTCGCGAGCGGGCGGATCGGCCAGTACTGGCCATCCTGGTGCCACGGGATCGTGCGGCCGGTGCGCGCCGGCTTGCAGAACACCTGGCTGCCCCACAGGATCACGTCCGGCCCGAGCACCTGCGCAACGAGCCCGACGATGGCCGGGTCGGTCGCGTACTGGAACCAGCGCGCCGCCGCCGCGACGTCGTGCCGCGGACCGTTGGGGATGTGCGGGCAGACGAGACTCTCGGGCGCGGTGTCGGCGTTGTCGCGTAGCAATTGCTCCAGTGACTGCCGCATCGCGGCGAGCCGCGCGTCCGGCAGGCGGAACGGCGACACGACGAGCCCGTCGCGCCGGTACGTGTCGAGATGCGTCTCGTCGAGCTTCCAGCCGTGTTCCATGCGTCGTTCCATCCAGGGTGTGTCCGGTGTGATCCCGGGCTGTTCTCGTGTTCGATCCCGGACGATGCCCGGCCGAACG
>CAUJJX010000295.1 GCA_963205165.1 Pseudomonadota bacterium
CCGCATTCCACCCCGCACCGCGCCCCGGCCCGCGTTGCGCACTCCGCCCGCGAAGGTCATCCGATTCCGCCCGGAACGCGATGCCCCGCGACCCCGGCCACCCTCCCCTGAACCTCGACGCCTGACCACCATGGACGCCACCCATTTCGGAACCCTGTACCAGTCCCTGCTCCGCGCCGCGGCGAAGTACCCCGACCGTCCCGCCTACGCCGTGCCGCCGATGCCCGGCCGCTCGTACCACCCCGACGGCTGGGAAGTGACGTGGGCGCAGACCCTCGCGGCCGTCGAGGCGAAGAAGGCGCTCTACGCCCGCGCCGGATTCGGCCGCGGCCACCGCGTCGCGATCCTGTTCAACCAGCGGCCGGAATTCTTCTTCCACTACTACGCGCTGAATGCGCTGGGCACGAGCGTCGTCCCGGTCAATCCGGACTACCGCCGCGACGAGATCCACTACGTCGTCGAGCACTCGGAGGCGAACCTCGTCCTCGGCATCGACGATCGCGCGGACGACCTCCGCGCCGTGTGCCGCGAGATCGGCCCGAACTGCCCGTTCGTGTCGTTCGACCACTTTCCGGATGCCGTGCCGTCGCCCGCCACGCCGGCGCAACCCGGCGAGCCCGACGCACTCACGGAAGCCGCGCTGCTCTACACGTCCGGCACGACCGGCCGGCCGAAGGGCTGCATCCTGACGAACGAGTATTTCCACACGTTCGGCCAGTGCTACCTCGATCTCGGCGGACGCGTCGCGATGCGCGAAGGCGAGGAACGTCTCTACAACCCGCTGCCGCTTCACCACGCGAACTGCCTGTCGGTCTCGACGCCCGCGATGCTGATCATCGGCGGCTGCCTGATCTTCCCGGACCGCTTCCATGCGGGCACGTGGTGGAAGGACCTCATCGCGACGCGCGCGACGGCCGTGCAGTTCCAGGGCGTGATCCCGAACATCCTGCTGAAGCTGCCGCCCTGCCCGGAAGAGACGGCGCACACCGTCCGCTTCGCACTCTGCGCCGGCATCGATCCGGTGCAGCACGAGGTCTTCGAACAGCGCTACGGATTCCCCGTCGTCGAGATGTGGGCGATGACCGAGACCGGCCGGCTCATCAGCGACTGCCACGAACCGCGCTCGATCCACACACGCGCGTTCGGACGTCCGAGCCAGTGGGTCGAGGCGCGCGCCGTCGACGACGCCGGCAACGAGGTCCCGCCGGACACGCCCGGCGAACTCGTCGTGCGCCACAGCGAGGCGACGCCGCGCAAGGGCTTCTTCTCCGGTTACCTGAAGAACGCAGAGGCGACCGACGAGGCCTGGCAGAACGGCTGGTTCCACACGGGCGACGCCGTCGTGCGTGACGAGTCCGGCTGCTTCCACTTCATGGACCGTCGCAAGAACATCATCCGGCGATCGGGCGAGAACATCGCGGCGGCCGAGATCGAGGCCTGCCTCACGCACCACGAACGCGTCCGCCAGACGGCCGTGATCGCCGCGCCCGACGAACTCCGCGAGGAGGAAGTCATGGCGTGCATCGTCGCGCGGCATCCGGAAGACGTCGTCGACCCGGCGCACCGCGAAGCGCTTGCCCGCGAACTGTTCGACTGGTGCTTCGAGCGCATGGCGTACTTCAAGGCGCCCGGCTGGATCCTGTTCGTCGACAGCCTGCCCATGGGCACGTCGGCGAAGGTGCAGAAGATCCACATCTTTCCGCAGGGCACCGACCCGCGCGCGCAACCCGGCGCGATCGACCTGCGTCCGCTGAAGAAACAGACGAAAGCCGCACACTGAACCCGTCCGCGAGGAACCCTCCCATGCTGCCCCCGCCTCTCACTCCGAACTCCGTCGCCGGCGTCATCGCCCGGTTCCTGAAGTCCCGCGGCGTCGACCGCCTCTTCGGGCTCTGCGGCGGGCACATCATGCCGATCTGGATGCGCGCGGACGCCGAAGGGCTGCGCATCATCGACGTCCGCGACGAACGCGCCGCCGCGTACATGGCCCACGCGCACGGCGAACTGACGAACGGCCTCGGCGTCGCACTCGTCACGGCCGGCCCCGGCCTCACGAACGCCATGACCGGCATCGCGAACGCGCACATCGCGCGTGCGCCGATGCTCGTGCTGTCCGGCTGCCCGCCGCGCGCGCAGGAGAATCGCGGCGCCCTCCAGGATCTCCCGCACGTCGAGCTGCTGCGTCCGATCACGCGCTACGCACGCACGGTGCGCGAACCCGGTCTGGTCCTGCAGGAACTCGACGAAGCCGTCTCGCGTGCGCTCGGCCAGGGCGGCGAGCCGGGTCCGGTGTTCCTCGAATTCCCCGTGGACACGCTGCGCGCCGAGATGCCGGCCGCGCTGCAACTGGAAGAGCACTTCCGCGCGAAGCCGAAGCCCGTGCTGCTGCCCGACGAATCGCAGGTCGCCGCGGCCGTCGAACTGCTGTGGTCGGCGAAGCGTCCGCTCGTCATCAGCGGACGCGGGGCGCGCGGCGCGGGTCCGCAGCTCGCCGAACTGCTCACGCGCACCGGCGCGCTGTACCTCGACACCGGCGAGAGCAAGGGGCTCATCTCCGACGAGCATCCGTCGGTCGTCGCCGCGATGCGCGGCACCGTGATGGGCGAGGCGGACGTCGTCGTGACGCTCGGCCGCCGCCTCGACTTCCAGCTCGCGTACGGCTCCCCGGCCGTGTTCGGCGATGCGAAGCTCATCCGCATCGGCGACACGCCGAGCGAACTCCGCGACAACCGTCGCGGCGCCGTCGAACTCTTCGCGCAGCCCGCCGCAGCGCTCGACGCGATCCTCCGCGTGGCCGGCAATCGCGCCTCGAGTGTCGACACCGCGTGGACGACGGAGCGCCGCACGCAGCACACGCAGCGCGCCGCGAAGCTGCGCACGTCGATGGAAACCGCGGCGCCCGACAGCGCAGGCCGCATCCATCCGACACGCGTGCTCGGCGAACTCCAGAAGCAGCTGAAGCCCGACGCGATCGTCGTCGCGGACGGCGGCGACTTCCTGAGCTTCGCGCGCGTGGGCCTGTCGTCGTCGACGTACCTCGACCCCGGTTCGCTCGGCTGCATCGGCATCGGCACGCCGTTCGGCATCGCGGCGAGCCTCGCGTGCCCGGATCGTCAGGTGGTCGTCGCGACGGGCGACGGCGCCTTCGGCTTCAACGCGATGGAGATCGACACGGCCGTGCGCCACCAGGCGAAGGTGCTGATCGTCGTCGCGAACAACGGCGCGTGGCAGATCGAGGTCCACGACCAGAACGACACGCACGGCAAGGTCGTCGGCACGCGGTTGCAGTCATCCGACCACGCGGCGATGGCGCGGGCGTTCGGCATGCACGGCGAACGCGTCGAACGCACCGAAGACCTGCCCGCCGCGATCGAGCGCGCGCTCGCGAACCTGCCGGCGCTGCTCGATGTGGTGGTGTCGCCGGAAGCGAAATCGTCCGACGGGAAATCGGGGCTGGCGTGGGTGCCGGACCTGCAGCCGCTCGGCGCGTGGGAGACCGCGGAGCGGAAGTGGCGGGGGATGGAGTAGCCGCGGGGCGCAGGCCTCTCGGCGATATGCGCAGAACGTGCAGGTCGGATCAGCGGCGTGAGCCGCGTGATGCGATTCAAGGCGGGCGTTGTTTGCATCGCATCGCGGCGCGACGCTGCCCGCGGGATCTTCCGTGGCGGGCATAGCCAATTCCGTCACCCCAGCGAACGCTGGGGTCCAGCAGCGGACATCGCACCAGCCACCGCAGCACTGGATTCCAGCTTGCGCTGGAATGACGGGGGGTGAGCAGTTTCGCAGGTCGGATAGCGTGCAGTTCCGCAGGTCGGATAGCGTGCAGTTTCGTCGTCGGATCAGCGACGCAGTTGCGTAATCCGACGCCGACGATCACACCTCCGACCACGTCGGATTGCGCGGCGCCGCCGCCGATCCGACGCCAGCACCGCTCGTCAGCCCGCCGACTCCACCGGCAGATCCACCCGCCGCCCCCACTCGTCCCACGATCCGTCGTACACGCGCCAGTCGTCGCGGCCCGTCAGGTGCAGGCCCAGCGCGAGGATGCACGCCGTCAGGCCCGAACCGCACGTCAGCGTCACCGGCGTGTCGGTCGTCAGGCCGGCCTTCGCGAACTTGTCTCGCAGCACGTCCACCGGCAGGAGCGTGCGCGCCTGCGGATCGAGCAGGTCGGCCCAGTAGAGGTTCGCGCTGTTCGGAATGTGACCCGGCCGCGCACCGGGATAGCGGTCGACTTCGGTGCCCGCGAACCGGCCCGGCGTGCGCGCATCCAGGATCTGCCGACCGCCGCCCGACGACGCATCGGCGACGTCCTGCCAGTACGACACGAGCCCGCGTTCCGCCCCCGGCACGAAGCGCTTCGCCGGCACCGTGATGTCGCCGGAGTCCAGCGGCAGTTGCGCGGCCTTCCACGCCTTCATCCCGCCGTCGAGGATCGATACATTGTCGTAGCCGTAATGGCGGAACAGCCACCAGACGCGCGCCGCGCTGTAGAGGCCGGGCGTGTCGTACGCGACGACATGCGTCGTGTTGTCGATGCCGAGCGCGCCGACCGATCCGGTGAAGAGATCGCGCGGCGGGAACTTCCGCGGCAGCGGATTCGTGGGGTCCGCGATGCGTTCGAGGTCGAAGAACACGGCGCCGGGAATGTGCTCGGCGAGGTATTCGGCGCGCGCGTTGCGGCCGGTGTCGGGCAGATGGACGCTCGCGTCGACGACGCGCACCGACGGATCGTGCAGATGGTCGTGCAGCCACTGTGCGCTGACGACGGGACCGGGGTAGCTCATGGTGTTCTCCTGTTCGATCGGCGACGGTCGGCACGACGGTCGCCGCATGCATCAGGGCCTGTTCGAAGGCCCTGACCGGATGGGTGATGCCTCGGACGCGTGAGGCGGGCGCGCCGGACGGACCCGATGCGATCCGCGACCGCATCGAACGCCCGGCGGACATCGCGCCGCGGGCTGCCGAGGCCGGACGGTCCGCGGGTCTGCGTCAGACCAGCGCCTGCAGATTCCCGTCGACGCTCAGCGCCTGTCCGGAGATCGTGCGGCCGCGCGGCGACGCGATGAACAGCGCGAGGTCGGCGAGCTGCTCCGGCTGGATGAACTCCTTGATCGACGCCTGCGCGAGCCACGTCGTCTCGATCTCCTGGGCGGTCTTGCCCGCGACCTGCGCCTTCGCCTCGATCACGCGGCGGATGCGGTCACCCTCGACGACGCCCGGCAGGATCGCGTTCGCACGGATGCCGAACTGGCCCAGCTCGATCGCGATGGTCTTCGTGAAGCCGACGACGCCCCACTTCGCGGCGGCGTAGGCGGAGCGGTTGGGGAAACCGAACTTCCCGGCGGCCGACGACAGATTGATGATCGAGGCGTTCGACGACTGCTTCAGGTGCTCGACGGCGAGCCGCGTGAAGTTGAACTGGCTCGTGATGCAGACGGCGAGGCAGCGGTCCCATTCGGCCGGATCGATCTCGTGGACCGGCCCCGTCGGCCCGGCGATGCCCGCGTTGTTCACGAGGCAGTCGAGCCCGCCGAGCTTCGCGACGGCCGCGTCGAACCACGCGCCGACGGCCGCGCGATCGGCGACGTCGCACTCCGACGCCCCGATGCCCGGATGCGACTTGCGCAGCGCGTCGAGTGCCGCCCGGTCGACGTCGCACACCTCGACGATGGCGCCCTCGCGCGCGAAGGCTTCCGCGATCTTCAGTCCGATGCCGCCCGCCCCTGCCGTCACGAGGACGCGCAGTCCCTTGATGCCCAGTTCCATGATGTGGTCCGTCTCCGCCGCTGTTGATCTGGAGGGGCGAAGGTAACCGACGACGCGCGCCGCCGACGGCCTTTGCCCGCGAATTTTTTCGATGGCGGCATCCCCCCGGGCGGCGCCGGATCGTGCGGGCGATCGACACGCTGCCGGCGGTCCGGCGTCCGCGTGGCCGGATGTCTCGCGTACCCCGATCGCACCGTCCACCGACTTTCGGACCTGCGGGTCCGGGCGTACCTGCTCGCCGACGAGACGGCGCCGCGTGCGCGAAGTGACTTCGCTTCCCGGCCGCGGCAACCGTATGGCTTGCGTATGGTCAATGCACGTCGCCCCCCGGGCGTGAAACACTCAAAGCAGAAATAACAACGAGCGCCTGCTCCCGCGACCGATCGCGGCATGAGCAGGGCACACGCCGCGAGGCCCCCTGAATGTCGACGAACAACGATGTTGTCCCGCAGCGGATCAACGAGACGCTGAAGCGCGAGTCGGTCGCCTGGATCGCGTTCGCGCTCCTCGTCGCGCTCACGATCGGCTGGTGGCGACACACCGAGACCGAATTCGCCCGTCGCGCGGAAGATCGCTTCGCCTACCGCCTCGAGACGCAGCGCAGCCACCTGCAGGAACGCATCCACGACATCGAGGAAGTGCTGCGCGGCGGTGTGGCGCTGTTCGC
>CAUJJX010000296.1 GCA_963205165.1 Pseudomonadota bacterium
CACGTGACCGCTCTGGCAGAGTCGAAGTATGAGAGTCCTTCGGCCCAAGCTATGGCCTCATCCCACGTCATCCGTCCCGCTTGCAGTCCAGGCGTATTCGTCACATCGCGGCCCTCGGGCGTTACGTATCCCTGAGCGACGGCATAGTTCGCGTTTTGAAGCCATGTGACATCGAGCACGTCGTCGTATGCGAGACCGCCGCCTCGATCATGGAGCGCGGCCGACGCCGCTCCGGACAGAACGCTAGCCGCACCCGCGACGAACGCTGCGACGGCGTGACGACCTATCCGGCCTGCGGTGCCCCGCCGCCTAACCGTACCAATCAATCGCACCCCGAATCGTTGGTGTGGATGTTGGTATTGGCGACGTATCATTATTAACTCGCTGATTTCTTTATATGTATGGCGGAAGCGGTGAGATTCGAACTCACGGATGGTTGCCCATCGCCGGTTTTCAAGACCGGTGCCTTAAACCACTCGGCCACGCTTCCTGCGACCTGCCAAGAACGATGTCCGGAACTGACGCACGATCATCAGGGGACGTTTGCGGCGCCGCGCTTCGTTGCCCGTCGAGGCCGATAGGACGGAGGCTCGCGCGCGGAGGCCGGATGATACCGGAGGTGCCCGGGTCACTGCCGTGATCGCACATTGAAACCAACTACGGGTTCTCGTAGTCTTAGCCCCGTCGTTTCTCGAGTCCCATGAGAGGTAAACAGATGCAACCCGATATTCAGGTCCTGAGCGGTTCCCGAGCGCTGGGCTCTTCCCAGCAGAAGGTGCTGCGCAATACCTACCTGCTGCTCGCCCTGACCATGATCCCGACGGTCATTGGCGCCTTCATCGGCATGTCGACGTCCGGCTTCGTGATGCAGCACCCGATCGTCGCAAGCCTCGCGATGATCGGCGGCGTGATCGGCCTCCAGTTCGCGATCGCGGCGAACCGCGACAGCAGCCTCGGCGTGGTCCTGCTGCTCGGCATGACCTTCCTGCTCGGCTGGTGGCTCGGTCCGATGCTCAACTACGCGCTGTCGCTGCGCAACGGCCCCCAGCTCGTCGGTCTGGCTGCGGCAGGCACCGGCGGCATCATGCTGGCCATGAGCGCCATCGCGACGACGTCGCGCCGCGACTTCAGCTCGATGGGCAAGTTCCTCGTGATCGGCATGGTCGTGCTGGTGGTCGCGAGCATCGCGAACATGTTCCTGCATCTGCCGGCGCTGTCGCTGACGATCTCGTCGCTGGCGATCGTGGTGTTCTCGATGTTCCTGCTGCACGACGTGAGCCGCATCGTGAACGGTGGCGAGACGAACTACATCATGGCCGCGACCGGCGTGTACATGAGCCTCTACAACATCTTCGCCAACCTGCTGCACCTGCTGATGGCCTTCGCGGGCGACCGCGACTGACCTCGACGCAGTTCCGGGAATGAACACAGCGGCCCTTCGGGGCCGCTGTGCATTTCAGCGTCCGATCGGCAACCTCACGGAACTCGGTCGACACCCGATCACCGGTCGAACAGCGCGATCGATTCGACGTGGCCCGTGTGCGGGAACATGTTCACCACGCCCGCCGCGGTCAGCCTGTAGCCGTGGACGTTCACGAGCACGCCTGCGTCGCGCGCGAGCGTCGCGGGGCTGCACGACACGTACACGATCCGCTTCGGCAACGCGGCTTCGAGCGCCTTGACGAGCGCCATTGCGCCGTCGCGCGGCGGATCGATCAGCATCTTGTCGAAGGCACCGAGCTTCGCGATGTCTTCGGACGTGATCTGGAACAGGTCGCGAACCTCGAATCGAGCGCGGTCCGAAAGTCCGTTCGTGGCGGCGTTCTCGGTCGCGCGCCGCACGAGCGCCTCGCTGCCCTCGATCCCCGTGACATCGGCGCCGCGGCGCGCGATCGGCAGCGAGAAGTTGCCGAGACCGCAGAACATGTCGGCGACGCGCTCGCCGGGCTGCGGGTCGAGCAGGCGGATCGCGCGGCTCACGAGCACGCGGTTCACTGCGTGGTTCACCTGCGTGAACTCGGCCGGCGAGAACGGGAACCGCAGGTCGAACTCCGGCAGCACGTAATCGAGCGCCGGGGCATCAAGCGGATGAAAGCGCCGAACGGTGTCCGGCCCCTTCGACTGCAGATAGATGCACACGCCCCAGTGGTCCGCGAAAGCCCGGAGCAGGGCTTCGTCGGCGGGCGTCAGCGGCGCGAGGATGCGCAGCACCATCGCGTCGACCGACTCGCCGCTCGCGATCTCGATCTGCGGCATGCGGTCGCGGATCGACAGCCCACCGATCAGTTCACGGAACGGCAGCAGCATCGCCGACCAGCGCGGCGGCAGCACATGGCACTCGCTCATCTCGACGACGAAGCTGCTCTTCTTCTCGTGGAAGCCGACGAGCACCCCGCCCTTCTTCCGGACGTCGCGTACCGACAGCCGCGCCCGGTAGCGATAGCCCCACGTCGGACCATGAATCGCCGGCAGGATGACCTCCGGCCGCGCGGACCCGATGCGTTCGAGGTTGTCTTCGAGCACACGCTGCTTCGCTGCCACCTGCGCGCTGGCGTCGAGGTGCTGCATGCTGCAGCCACCGCACACGCCGAAGTGCGGGCAGCGCGGCGTGACACGCAGGCTGCTCTCGCGCTCGATGTGCTCGGCCGTCGCCACTTCGAACGCAGCCTTGGAACGGGTCGCACGCACGCGCGCCACTTCGCCCGGCAAGGCCCCCTCGACGAAGATCACCTTGCCGTCGTCGTGCGCGACGCCCTTGCCTTCGTGGTCGAGCGACTCGACGGTGACGGTGCGGATGGTGCCGCCCTGGTTCCTCATGCGGCCTCCCAGGCGGCGAGGAACTCGGGCCAGTGCTTGCCGGGCAACTTGCCGAGGCTGCTGCGCACGAGTTCGCATTCACGATCGTGCGCGGCGCGATCCAGCTGCCCGCGCAGCAACTGGAACCGCAGATACACGAGATACGTGTTCACGACGTCGGTCTCGCAGTAGTCGCGGATCTCGCCGATGCGACCGTCGAGATATGCCTGCCAGACGAGGCTGCCGTCCATGCCGAGCTTGCCCGGGAAGCCGAGCAGCTGCGCCAGCGCATCGAGCGGCGCCGAGGCGCGCGGCTGGTAGAGCGCGAGCAGATCCATCATGTCGAGATGCCGCGTGTGATAGCGGCTGATGTAGTTGTTCCACTTGAAGTCGCGATCGTCCTCGCCCATGTCCCAGTAGCGATGAGCGGAGACGCCGTGCGCGAGGCCGCGGTAGTGCAGCACCGGCAGGTCGAAGCCGCCGCCGTTCCACGAGACGAGCTGCGGCGTGTAGCGCTCGATGCCGTCGAAGAAGCGCTGGATGAGCGTCGCCTCGGTCTCCTCGGGTTCGCTGAGCGACCAGACGTGGAAGCTGTCGCGGTCGCGCAGGGCGCACGAGATGGTCACGATGCGGTGCAGGTGGTGCTGGAGAAAGTCGGAACCCGTCGCCTCGCGGCGGGCGGCGAAGGCACGGGCCGCGACTTCCTCGTCGGAAAGTTCGGCGGCGTGGCCCTGCAGACGGCGCAGCCCGGCCACGTCGGGAATGGTTTCGATGTCGAAGACGAGGATGGGGGACATGGAGCTCCTGGCGCGGTGCGGAACGGACGCCGTTCCGGTCGAGGGCGCGATTCTAGGGAAGGTCCGCCCGGCGTGCGCGACTCGTGCAGCGGTCTTGCGGGGTGATACCTGCGGTCGCGACATCTTCCACGTGCGGCGGATGCACCCGTCGCGGCCGGCGCACCGCACCTGCGCGGTCGCACGCAGCACATCCACGGGCTCCCGGCCGGCACATGCCTTGCCTCCCACGCGGCGACCAGCACGCCCTTGATTCCCGTCATTGCAGTGCGCAATCGCGCAGTCGACTCGAGGTCCCAGTGCTAGCATCCCCACAGGCAACGGGGGAGTCGTCGCGACTCCCCATGACGACGGAGGTTTCCCGAATTGAAGATCGAACACGTGGCCGGTCCGGCGCCCGCACTCAACGCACCCGACTGGGTCCGGCACGGCGCGCTGAAGGCCTGGGTCGCCGAGGTGGCTGCCCTCACCCGCCCGGAACGCATCCACTGGTGCGACGGCAGCCAGGCCGAGTACGACCGCCTTTGCGATGACCTCGTCGCCGCTGGCACGATGCAGCGGCTGAACCCCGCGAAGCGCCCCGACAGCTACATCGCCTTCTCGGATCCGTCCGACGTCGCACGCGTGGAAGACCGCACGTACATCTGCTCCGTGCACCGCCACGATGCCGGACCGACCAACAACTGGATGGCGCCGGCCGAGATGAAGGAGCGCCTCGCCGGGCTGTTCGACGGATGCATGCGTGGCCGCACGCTGTACGTCGTGCCGTTCAGCATGGGCCCCGTCGGTTCCCCGCTGTCGCACATCGGCGTCGAGATCACGGACTCCGCCTACGTCGCGATCAGCATGCGCGTCATGACCCGGATGGGTCGCGCTGCCGTCGAGGCCCTCGGTGCGGAAGGCGAGTTCGTCCCCTGCCTGCACTCCGTCGGGATGCCGCTCGCCGCCGGCCAAGCCGACGTGCCGTGGCCCTGCAACAAGGAACAGAAGTACATCGTCCATTTCCCCGAAGAGAACGCCATCTGGTCGTTCGGCAGCGGCTACGGTGGCAACGCCCTGCTCGGCAAGAAGTGCTTCGCGCTGCGCATCGCGTCGTCGATGGGCCGCGAACAGGGCTGGCTCGCCGAACACATGCTGATCCTCGGGGTCGAGTCGCCCGCCGGCGAGAAGTCGTACGTCGCCGCTGCGTTCCCGAGTGCCTGCGGCAAGACGAACTTCGCGATGTTGATCCCGCCGGCAGCCTTCGACGGCTGGAAGGTCACGACGATCGGCGATGACATCGCCTGGATCAAGCCGGGTCCCGACGGTCGTCTCTATGCGATCAATCCGGAGTACGGCTTCTTCGGCGTCGCGCCGGGCACGAGCGACCAGTCGAACCCGAACGCGATGGCGACGATGACGCACAACTGCGTCTTCACGAACGTCGCCCTGACGCCGGACGGCGACGTCTGGTGGGAAGGCATGACCGACACGCCGCCCGCGAAGCTCACCGACTGGCAGGGCCAGGAATGGACCCCGGACTGCGGCCGCAAGGCAGCGCATCCGAACGCGCGCTTCACCGCCCCGGCATCGCAATGCCCGTCGCTCGACCCTGCCTGGGAAGACACGCAGGGCGTGCCGATCTCGGCGTTCATCTTCGGCGGTCGCCGCAGCACGACCATGCCGCTCGTCGTGGAAAGTTTCAGCTGGACCGACGGCGTGTACCTCGCCGCCACGATGGGTTCCGAGACGACGGCCGCCGCGAACCACAAGGTCGGTGAAGTGCGCCGCGATCCGTTCGCGATGCTGCCCTTCTGCGGATATCACATCGGCGACTACTTCGATCACTGGCTCGCGATGGGGCATCGCCTGCCCGGCCCGCCGCGCATCTTCTGCGTGAACTGGTTCCGCAAGGACGAGGACGGCAAGTTCCTCTGGCCCGGCTACGGCGAGAACATGCGCGTGCTCAAGTGGATCATCGAGCGCTGCAAGGGCACGGCCGGGGCCATCGAAAGCCCGCTCGGCTGGATGCCCTCCGAAGACATGATCGAGTGGAAGGGTCTCGCGCCGACCGTGCGGTCGAACTTCCGCAAGGCGATGCAGTTGTCCCGCGAGGACTGGATCCGCGAGCTGCTGCTCCACGAGGAACTCTTCGTGAAGCTCTACGACCGGCTGCCGAAGGAATTCGTCCTGAAGCGCGAACTGCTGCTCGCCACGCTCTGGCGCGCACCGGAGCAGTGGAACCTGCCCGGCTGATCGACCCCGGACCCTGCGTGTGATGCGGGGTCCGCGAATCATCGGCTGCAGATGAAAAGAGCCCGGCATGCCGGGCTCTTTCCGTTTCATCTCACCGCCGACGCGACCATCGGCCGCGAGCGATCAGCCGAACACGTTCGTCGACAGGTAACGGTCGCCGCGGTCGCAGACGATCGTCACGATCACGGCGTTCTCGACGCGCTTGCTGAGTTCGAGCGCGACCCATGCGGCACCGCCGGCAGAGATCCCGCAGAAGATTCCTTCCTCGCGGGCCATGCGCCGCGCGGTGTCTTCGGCGGCGTCCTGGCTGACCTCGGCGACCTCGTCCACGAGGGACCGGTCGAAGATGCTCGGCAGGTACGCCTCGGGCCATTTGCGGATCCCCGGAATGCGCGAACCATCCGTCGGCTGGCAGCCGATGATCCGGATGTCCGGGTTCTGCTCCTTGAAGAAGCGCGAGCAGCCCATGATCGTGCCGGTCGTGCCCATGCTGCTCACGAAATGCGTGATCGACCCGGCCGTGTCGCGCCAGATCTCCGGCGCCGTGCCGCGGTAGTGCGACAACGGATTGTCCGGATTGCCGAACTGGTCGAGGATCCGACCCTCGCCGCGCGCCTGCATCTCGAGCGCGATGTCGCGCGAGGCTTCCATGCCGCCCGCCTTCGGCGTCAGCACGACGCTCGCGCCATACACGGCCATGGTCTGTCGGCGCTCCACCGAGAGGTCTTCCGGCATGACGAGCACCATGCGGTATCCGCGCATCGCGGCGACCATCGCGAGCGCGATGCCGGTGTTGCCGCTCGTCGCCTCGATCAGGGTGTCGCCGGGCTTGATCTCGCCGCGCGCTTCCGCGCCGAGGATCATCGAGAGCGCCGGACGATCCTTGACGGACCCCGCCGGGTTGTTCCCCTCGAGCTTGCCGAGGATGACGTTGCTCGTCGTGCCGGGCATGCGCTTGAAGCGCACCAGCGGCGTGTTGCCGACGAAGTCGTCGAGGACTTGATGCTTCATGGGTGCGTTCAACTCAGGCTCCGTTCGCGAGCAGCCAGTTCACGTAGCGGGCGACCCCTTCCTCCACCGTGAGGAACGGTGCGTCGTAGCCGGCGGAACGCAGCTGCGCGAGATCGGCCTGCGTGAAGCTCTGGTACTTGCCCTTGAGCCCCTCGTGGAACGGGATGTACTCGACGAGCCCGCGGCTGCGCATCTCGTCGAGCGTCAGCGACGATTCGCCGGCGGCTGCACGCAGCGCGTTGATGGTCGCGCACGCAACGTCGTTGAACGGCTGCGAGCGCCCCGTCCCGACATTGAAGATGCCCGAGACCTCGGGGTGATCCATGAGCCAGAGGTTGACGCGCACGACGTCTTCGACCGACACGAAGTCGCGGCGCTGCTCGCCGGGACCGTATCCGGCGTCGCCCTCGAACAGCTTGACCTTGCCTTCCGCGCGGAACTGGTTGAAGCCGTGGAAGGCCACCGATGCCATCCGCCCCTTGTGCGATTCGCGCGGACCGTAGACGTTGAAGTAGCGCAGGCCCGCGACCTGTCCGCGCAGTTCGCCCGCGCGACGGCGGACGATCTGGTCCATCAGGAACTTCGAGTAGCCGTAGACGTTCAGCGGCTTCTCGCACGCCCGGTCTTCGCGGAACTCCGGACCGGGCCCGTAGACCGCGGCCGACGACGCGTACACGAGCCGCACGTTCTCGGACTGGCACCAGTCGAGCAGCGTGAGCGTGTAGCGGTAGTTGTTCTCCATCATGTAGTGGCCGTCGCCACCCATCGTGTCGGAGCACGCGCCGTTGTGGAAGATCATGTCGATCTCGCCGTCGTAGTCGCCGGCGACGAGCGCGTCGAGGAAGGCTTCCTTGTGGACGTAGTCCGCGATGTCGCAGTCGACGAGGTTGCGGAACTTCTCGGCACGGGTCAGGTTGTCGACCGCCAGCACATCGCGTTCGCCGCGATCGTTCAGGCCCTTCACCAGATTGGCACCCACGAAGCCCGCGGCACCGGTCACGACGATCATCTCGATTTCTCCTGGAGGCGGCCGGCGCGCGTTGCGCTCAGGCGCCCTGATTGTCGCCGAGTGCGGCGATCATTTCTTCGGGCGACGTCACGGCCGTGCCCAGCTTGCCGACGACGATGCCGGCCGCGACGTTGGCCCAGTGCACGGCGTCCTCCCAGGGATGGCCGGCAGCGAGCATGGTGCCAAGCGTCGCGATGACGGTGTCGCCCGCCCCGCTCACGTCGAATACCTCGCGCGCGACGGTCGGTTCGTGCAGCACGCCGGTCTCGCGGAACAGCGACATGCCTTCCTCGCTGCGGGTCACGAGCAGTGCGTCGAGACCAAGCTTGCGACGCAGCGCCTGCGCCTTGTCGGTGAGTTCCGCCTCGTTCGCCCAGCGCCCCGCGACCTGCCGGAATTCCGAGCGGTTCGGCGTGAGGCACGATGCGCCGCGATAGCGTGCGTAGTCGTCGCCCTTGGGGTCCACCAGCACGATCCGTCCGGCCGCGCGGGCCATGTCGATCATGCGGGCGATGTGCGTCAGGCCTCCCTTGCCGTAGTCGGACAGGATCACGACGTCGGCGTCGGGCAGGCGTTGCTCGAATTCGTCGAGCTTCGACTTCAGCGCTTCATGGCTCGGCGGATTCTCGAAGTCGATGCGCAGCAACTGCTGCTGACGGCCGATCACGCGAAGCTTCACGGTCGTCGTGAGCGACGGATCGCGCTGCAGGCTCGACGTGATGCCGTCCGCGGCGAGCAGGCGCTCCATGCTGCGGCCGGCCTCGTCGTCGCCGACGACGGACAGCAGCGTGACCTGCGCGCCGATCGCGGCGGCATTGCGTGCGACGTTCGCGGCACCACCCAGACGCTCTTCGGTCCGCTCGACCTTCACGACCGGCACCGGAGCTTCCGGCGAGATGCGGTTCACTTCGCCGAACCAGTAGCGGTCGAGCATGACGTCACCGACCACCAGTACCCGCGCCGTGCGCAGGCTCGCGAGCTTGGCCGCGATCGCTGAGTGCGACGTCATCACGCGATCTCCGCGGCGATGCGCGCAAGTGCGGCACCGGGGTCCGCTGCCTGGGTGATCGGTCGGCCGATCACGAGGTAGCTCGAACCGGCGTCGATCGCGGCACGCGGCGTCATGATCCGCGCCTGGTCATCGGCGCTGGCGTCAGCCGGCCGGATGCCCGGCGTGACGAGCTGGAACCCCGCGCCGAAACGTTGGCGCATCGCGGCGGCTTCCTGGGCGGAACACACGACGCCGTCGAGCCCTGCGCCCTGCGCGAGACCCGCGAGCCGGACGGCGGCGTCGCCGGGCGTCGAATCGTGCAATCCGATCTCCGCGAGGTCGGCCGCGGCGAGGCTCGTCAGCACGGTCACGGCGATCAGCTTCGGACGGCTGGCGGAACGGTCGACGGCCTCGCGGGCCGCCTCGAGCATGCGGCGTCCGCCGAGGGCATGGACGTTCACCATCCAGACGCCGAGCCGTGCCGCAGCCGAGCAGGCCTGCGCGACGGTGTTGGGAATGTCGTGGAACTTCAGGTCGAGGAATACGCCGAACCCGCGGTCGTGCAACGCGCTCACGAGACCCGGTCCTTCGGAGACGAACAGCTCCTTGCCCACCTTCAACCGGCAGTCGGCGGGGGACAACCGGGCCGCCATTGCGAGTGCCGCCTCGGTGGACGAGACGTCCAGGGCGACGATGATCTTCGGGTCGGTCATGGCTTCGTGGACTCGGTGTGGGTCAGGCCGCCAGCTCGCGCTCCTCGGCGCGACGCGGCACGTAGGTCTCCCAGCCGTGGCAGGCCGGGCAGTGCCAGTAGAACTGGCGCGCGCGGAAGCCGCAGCTGTCGCATCGATAGAGCGACAGTCCACGGGAATGCTGCTCGATCAGCGAGCGCGTGAGCTCGAGGTCGTGCCGGCGATCGGCGGGCGCTTCGGCGATCTGGATCTCGATCAGGCGGCTCAGCCCGATCAGCGTCGGATTGCGACGGAGTTCCTCGCGCAGCAGCGCCTGCGCCGACGCCGTGCCCTCGCTCTCGAGCACAGCCTGGAAAACGGCATTGAGCAGATCGAGCGACGGATAGCGTTCGAGGTAGCCACGCAGCAGCGCGATGCCCTGCGATTCGCTGTCGAGCTTCCGGAAGGCATTCAGGAAGCGGTCTGCGAGCAGCGAGAGATACGCGGGGCTCTGCCCTTCGACCCGCTTCCAGGCATCGACGGCCGCCGCGAACTCGCCGCGCGCGGCATGCAGATCACCGAGGATCATGTTGGCGCGCGTGCACTTCCGGTTGACGGTGAGCGCCTCGTCGATGTACCGGCGAGCATCGTCGTAGCGCTGGTGGGCAAGATCGCCGGCGGCAAGCTCGCAATAGAAGTGGGCGATGTCCTTCGCGCTGGAGTCGCCTGTGATGGCATCCATCTTCCGGGAGGCCTCGATGGCCTTGGCCCAGTCCTTCTCCTGCTCGTAGATCTCGAGGAGGTACTTGAGACCGCGCTGCTCCCAGGTGGTGCCGATCAACCGCGAGAAGAGTTCTTCGGCGCGGTCGAGCAGTCCCGACTTGAGGTAATCCTGCCCGAGCTCGTGGACAGCCATCAGCCGCTGCTCGGGTGCGAGGTCCTCGCGATCGAGGATGTTCTGGTGCATCCGGATGGCGCGTTCGAGCTCGCCACGACGGCGGAACAGGTTCCCGAGCGCGAAATGCAGCTCGACCGTTTCCTTCTCGACCTTCACGACCTCGATGAAGGCCTCGATGGCCTTGTCGGGCTGTTCGTTCAGCAGGAAGTTGAGGCCGCGAAAATAGGAGCGCGGCAGGTTCCGCGATTCCGTCAGGAGCTGCTTGATGTCGACGCGGGCGGCGAGCCAGCCCAGTGCGAAGAACAGCGGCAGCGCCAGCAGCCACCAGGTATCGAACTCCATCGCGTCAGGACGCTGTGCCGTCGGACGACGGGGGTTCGGGCAATGTCGGGATGCGTCGCCGGAGCAGCAGGAGTTCGCGACGCTGACGCATCACGTAGGCGACGCTGGCGAGCGCGCCAGCGGCAGCGCCGAGCGCGATGGTCACGTGGACGATCACGACGAGAGGTGCCTGCCAGGTCGCACCGAGGTAATAGCGCACGACGACCGGGGACGTGTTCTTGATTGCAAAACCGAGGAACAGCAACAGCAGAAGGACGTAGAAGAACGCCCGGAGAAATCGGGAGAACGCACCCATGGCACCTGTCGCACGCATTGGCGGATCAACCGGGGGATGTGCCGAGGCGGCTCGATGTCACGCGGCCGCTGGCGAGCGAAGGACTGCCGGCCGTTGCGAGACCATTGGCCGACGAAAGACCCCGGCCCATCAGGACGCCGAGGTGGAAGGCACCGGCATCCCGAGGGATACCGGTGACGTCGGGCCCTGCTGCACCTGCCGGGCGACCTGCGATTCCGCATGCTTGAGGTCGACCCGTTCCCGCAATTCCTTGCCGGCCTTGAAATGCGGCACGTACTTGGCCGGTACCTGCACCTTCTCTCCGGACTTCGGGTTCCGGCCGACGCGCGGCGGCCGGTAATTCAACCCGAAGCTGCCAAATCCGCGGATCTCGATGCGCTCCCCGTGCGACAGGCTCTTCGCCATCGCATCGAGGATCATCTTGACGGCGAACTCCGCATCGGCCGCGCCGAGTTGCGGAAAATGCGCCGCCAGCTTGGCGATCAGCTCCGATTTGGTCATGGAGAACCTCGACGCGCTCTTACTGCGATGCGTTCTTGTTGTCGAGCTTGGCCTTCAGCAGCGCACCGAGGCTGGTCGTACCCGCATTGCCCGGGCTCTCGGCTGCCACCTTCTGCATGGCATCCGATTCGTCCGCCATGTCCTTCGCCTTGATGGACAGGTTGATCGTGCGGTTCTTACGGTCGATGTTGATGATCATCGCCGTCAGACGGTCGCCTTCCTTCAGGTGCGAGCGGATGTCTTCCACGCGGTCACGCGAGACTTCCGAGGCGCGCAGATAGCCTTCCACTTCGCCTTCCAGCGCGATCACGGCGCCCTTCGGATCGATCGTCTTCACCGAGCCCTCGACGATGGAGTTCTTGTCGTGGGTCGCAACGTAGTTGTTGAAGGGATCGCCTTCCAGCTGCTTGATACCGAGCGAGATGCGCTCGCGTTCCTTGTCGATGCCCAGGACGACGGCTTCGACCTCCTCTCCCTTCTTGTAATTGCGCACCGCCTCTTCGCCCGCGACGTTCCACGAGAGATCGGAGAGGTGAACCAGACCGTCGATCCCGCCCGGCAGGCCGATGAAGACGCCGAAGTCGGTGATGGACTTGATCTGGCCGCGAACCTTGTCGCCCTTGCGATGGTTCGCGTCGAATTCTTCCCACGGGTTCGACATGCACTGCTTCATGCCCAGCGAGATGCGGCGACGGTCTTCGTCGATCTCGAGGATCATGACTTCGACTTCGTCGCCGTGCTGGACGACCTTCGACGGGTGGACGTTCTTGTTGGTCCAGTCCATCTCGGAGACGTGCACCAGGCCTTCGATGCCGGACTCGATCTCGACGAACGCGCCGTAGTCGGTGAGGTTCGTGACCTTGCCGAACAGGCGGGTGTGCTGCGGGTAACGGCGGCTGAGGCCCACCCACGGATCTTCGCCAAGCTGCTTGAGACCCAGCGAGACACGGTTCTTTTCCTGGTCGAACTTGAGGACCTTCGCCTCGACTTCGTCACCCACCGACAGGACTTCGGACGGGTGCTTGACGCGACGCCACGCGAGGTCGGTGATGTGCAGCAGGCCGTCGATGCCGCCGAGGTCGACGAACGCGCCGTAGTCGGTGATGTTCTTGACGATGCCCTTGACGACCGCGCCTTCCTGGAGCGTCTCGAGGAGCTTCTGGCGCTCTTCACCCTGGTTCGCCTCGACGACGGCACGACGCGACACCACGACGTTGTTGCGCTTGCGGTCGAGCTTGATGACCTTGAACTCGAGCTGCTTGCCTTCGTAGGGGGACGTATCCTTGACGGGACGCGTGTCGACCAGCGAACCCGGGAGGAACGCACGGATCCCGTTGATCATGACCGTCAGGCCACCCTTCACCTTGCCCGTGATCAGACCCTGGACCAGGGCGCCGTCTTCCAGCGCCTGCTCGAGTGCCGTCCAGGCGGCGAGGCGCTTGGCCTTGTCGCGGGACAGGCGGGTCTCGCCGAAACCGTCTTCCAGTGCCTCGATGGCCACCGACACGAAGTCGCCGACCTTCGCTTCCACTTCACCGCGATCGTTGCGGAACTCTTCGACGGGGATGAAGCTCTCGGACTTCAGGCCCGCATTCACCACGACGTGGTTCTGATCGATGCGAACGACTTCGGCGGTGATGACTTCGCCTGCACGCATCTCCTGACGGGAGAGGCTTTCCTCGAAGAGGGCGGCAAAGCTGTCCATTCCGGACATGGGGGACTGGGTGGCTGTAGACATGGATGGGTTGGTTTCCGATGGGCGGACGAAAGATTGTCCGGGCTTGTCGAGTTGGGTTATTGCCGTTGCCGGCCGGGACGACACTGCATGTTCCGGTCGGGTGGCACCTGGGCACTGCGGTCCTGCGGGGCACTGCGGTCCTGCGATCGCCAACCGGCGCCCGATCGAGTCGGGCCGCAGTCAGGCGAGGTACTGCAAGAAATCGGGGTGCTGCGGTCCTGCGTCGAATCACGTCCGGGGCGTGGCCCCGTTCGCCGCTTCCCACAACGCCAGAATCCGGTCGCGAACCTCGTCCGCGGTCAGCTCGGTGGTGTCGATCGGCAGAGCGCCTTGCGGCTGCGCGAGCGGTGCGACGGCACGCTCGCTGTCGCGGGCATCGCGCTCGGCGATCTCCTGGGAAAGGGCGGGAAGGCTAGCATTCATTCCCTTGCCGATCAACTGTTTATAGCGTCGCAGGGCTCGCGTCTCGACGCTTGCGGTGACGAATACCTTGAGCTTCGCGTCAGGGAACACGACGCTGCCCATGTCACGTCCCTCGGCCACGAGACCGGGGGCTGCGCGGAAGGCTCGCTGGCGCCAGAGGAGCGCATCGCGGAGCGCCGGAAGCGCCGCGATCCGGGACGCCGCCGCCGAGACGTCCTCGGTGCGGATGGCATCGGTCACGTCGTCGCCGTCCAGCAGGATGCGCTGCCCGGCGAACTCCACGAGCAGCCCCTGCGCGATGGCGGCGACGGCAGGTTCGTCGTCGAGCGAGACGCCCGCCCGCATGGCCGCCAGCGCGCCGAGGCGGTACATCGCCCCGCTGTCGAGCGTCCGGAAGCCCAGCTCGCGCGCGACGAGTTCGGCGACCGTGCCCTTGCCCGACGCTGCCGGACCATCGATCGCGATGACCGGCACGTCGCGCTCGCTCGTCACGGCCGCGAACCGCTCGAAGAAGTCCGGGAAGGTCTTCGCCACGCACCCGGGATCATCGATCCGGAGCGGCACGCCACCGAGCGCGGCGAGAGACAGGCACATCGCCATCCGGTGGTCGTCGTACGTATCGATGACCGCGCCGCGCAGTTCGACGGGCGGCGTCACGCGAAGGTAGTCGGCGCCCTCCTCCACGACCGCCCCGACCTTGCGCAGTTCGATGGCCATCGCGGCGAGGCGATCGGTTTCCTTGACGCGCCAGCTCGCGACGTTGCGCAGCGTGCAGGGGCCGTCCGCGAACAACGCCGCGGCCGCGAGGGTCATCGCCGCATCGGGGATGTGATTGAGGTCGAGGTCGAACGCGCGCAGCCGGCCGCTCTCGGGCGCGCGCGCCTCGATCCAGCGATCGCCCCACGTGATGCGCGCGCCGAGCTGCTCCAGCGCGTCGGCAAAGCGCACGTCGCCCTGGATGCTCTCGCGGTCGACGCCTTCCACGCGGACGGGGCCGCCACCGATGGCGCCGGCCGCCAGGAAATACGACGCACCGGACGCATCGCCCTCGACGTTCACGACCTCCGGATTGCGGTACCGGCTGCCTGCCGGAATCACGAACCGTGACCAGCTGTCGCGCACGACCGTCACGCCGAAGCGCGCCATCAGATTGAGCGTGATCTCGACGTACGGTTTCGAGATCAGCTCGCCGTCGACCTCGATCACGGTCTCGCGACCGGTCATCGGCAGCGCCATCAGCAGTGCCGTCAGGAACTGGCTCGACACGTCGCCGCGGACGCGCACCGGCCCGTTCGCGACGATGTCACCGCCGCGCAGGTGCAGCGGCGGGAAACCATCCTGCCCGAGATAGTCGATCCGGGCGCCGAGGCTGCGAAGTGCGTCGACGAGGTCGCCGATCGGCCGCTCGTGCATCCGCGGCACGCCGGACAGCTTGTAGTCGCCGCCGGCCACCGCAAGCGCGGCCGTCAGCGGACGGAACGCCGTGCCGGCATTGCCGAGGAACAGATCCGCCTCGCGCACCGGGAACTGTCCGCCGCAACCGGTCACGACGACCTCGCCGCTCGCCGGGTCGCCTGCGACATCCACGCCAAGTGCCGTCAGCGCTTCGAGCATCCGCCGGGTGTCGTCGGAATCGAGGACATCGCGGACGCGCGTCGCGCCGGTGCCGAGGGCGGCCAGCAGCAGCGTGCGGTTCGAGATGCTCTTCGAGCCGGGCAGGCGGACCGTGCCCCGGGCCGACGCCAGCGGCGGCAGATCGAGGAAAGGGGGAAACGTATGACCGCTCACGAGGGAGTCTCCAGGGATCTGAGCCAGGCGTCGCGCGCATCGCGGGCGGTGCCGAAGAGCTGTTCGAGGCCGACGCCGTCGCCCGCGGCGAGCAGCGCGCGCAGGTCGGCGAGCGTCGCCAGGTAGGCATCGAGTTCGGTGAGCAACGCGTCGCGATTGGCGAGACAGATGTCGCGCCACATCTCGGGCGAGCTCGACGCGATGCGCGTGAAATCGCGGAAGCCGCCGGCGGCGAATCCGAACAAGGTGCCTGCGTCGGCACGGCCCGCGATCATGTGGACGAGCGCGTAGGCGAGTGCGTGCGGCAGATGGCTGACGGCCGCGAAGACGGCGTCGTGGCGTTCGGGCGTGAGCTGCGAGACGCGCGCCCCGCACGTGAGCCAGAGATCACGAACGCGGTCGACCGCATCGGCATCCGACTCGGCCAGCGGCGTCACGACGACGTGCCGGTCGTCGAACAGCGCTGCACGCGCGGCGCTCGCGCCGGAACGTTCGGCGCCGGCGATCGGATGCGCGGGCACGAATCGCGGGAGCCGCACACCGAGTGACGCGCGCGCCGCCGCGACGACATCGCGTTTCGTGCTGCCGCCATCGGTGACGACGGCGTTCGGTGGGAGCGCTTCGCGCAGGATGTCGAAGACGCGCGGCATCTGGCCGACGGGCGTAGTGACGAGAACTGCATCGGCATCGGCGACGCCGGTCGCGACGTCGTCCGCGATCTCGTCGATGAC
>CAUJJX010000297.1 GCA_963205165.1 Pseudomonadota bacterium
GCCTCGGCCTGCCGCGGCGTCAGGATCATGCCGACACCGCGCGTCACGATGCCGGTCGCGCGTTTCACGTCGGCCGCCAGCGGGAGCTGGTAGCCCTCTCCCACGGGAATGCTGATGCCCGTCGCGATGCCGCCACTCGTCACGCAGACGTAGTCGGTGCCGAGCGCCTTCAGTGCGTTCGCGAACACGATCGCTTCGTCGACGTCGATGCCCTCGGGCGTCCAGTCGGTGCCGGTGATGCGGGCGCCGAGTGCGACGTCGTCAGGAATCGCGGCCCGGACCGCGTCGGCGATCTCGAGCGGCAGGCGGAGCCGGTTCTCGAGGCTGCCGCCGTATTCGTCGGTCCGCTTGCTGGCGAGCGGCGACGTGAACTGATGCAGCAGATAACCGTGCGCCGCGTGCAGTTCGATCACCTCGATGCCGAGCGCGGCGGCGCGTTCGGCGGCATCCACGAAGGCAGCCTTGATCCGCGCGATGCCGGCTGCGTCGAGCGCATCGGGGGTGTGCCAGCCGGCCGAGAACGGCAACGCGGAGGACGATGCCGTCGTCCACGGATCGGCGTCGGCGGCAAGCGCGCTCCCGCCTTCCCACGGACGCTGCGCCGACGCCTTGCGGCCGGCGTGCGCGAGCTGGATGCCGAACTTCGTGCCGGGCAGCGCCACGCGCCGCGCCGCGGCGAGCACCCGGGCGAGCGACTGCTGCGTCTCGTCCGACCAGAGCCCCAGGCAGCCGTGCGTGATGCGTCCGCGGCGTTCGACGGCCGTGGCCTCGATCATCACGAGACCCGCGCCGGACATCGCGAGGTTCATCAGGTGCTGCGTGTGCCAGTCCGGATCGGCACATCCGTCGTGCGCGCTGTACTGGCACATCGGCGCGACAGCGATGCGGTTGGGCACCGTGACCGGGCCGATCGCGAGCGGTTCGAAGAGCTTCGACGACATGCGGATCTCCGGGGGCTTCACTGCTGGCGACGGGGGCGCGGATCGAGGTCGGCGCGATTGGGGCGGTCGGGGTCGAAGAAGAAGTACGTGAACACCTCGTCCGGCTTGATCGCGTCGGGACGCGGCTTGAAGCGCGGCGACGCGAGCATCTTGCGCACGGACTCGATGTACGCGTCCGGGATCTTGACGTCGGGCGCGTCCGCATTGCCCTTCCGCGGCTCGACGACCTTGACGAGGCGCAGCGACTTCACGTCGGCCTTCTCGTCGAAGACGACGCCGAACACGGCGAGGTAGATGACCTTGGTCATGGCCGGCGGGGCATCTGCCGCGTGGACAGGCAGCGCAGCGGGGAGCGTCGCGGCAAGCGCGAGCGCGAGGACGAGCGGACGGAAACGGAACATCGTGCACATCTCCTGATCGGGTGGCTGGACGGGAATGGCCGGCATCGCGGGCGGGGCGGAGCATGCCAGATCATGCGGGGCACTGCCTCGTCCGGACGGGTGCAACGGCGGTGTCCGTGATCCGGTGCACCGTCGCGACGCGGGGCGAGAGACCGCGGGATCGCGACGACGTTCGACGGGACCGGTGAAACGGTGGGCAATGCGCAGGCAGGCCGTCGGGCGCAGGTGCCGCGCGCAACCTAAACTGGAGGGCATCCGGGCGGGTGCGCCGATCGCGCAGCCGCCCCTGTCCTGTCGTGTCCTGTCCATCTCCGGAGCCACCCCATGATCCGCGCCATCGTGTTCGACGCCTACGGCACCCTCTTCGACGTCCACTCCGTGATGGGCGCGTGCGAGCACCGGTTCCCCCATCGCGGCGCCGAACTCTCGCGACTCTGGCGGCAGAAGCAGCTCGAGTACACGTGGCTGCGCAGCCTGATGGATCGCTACGAGAACTTCGAGCGGATCACGTCCGACGCGCTGGTTCATGCCTGTGGCGCGCTCGGGCTGCACCTCGACGACGCCGGCCGCGTCGCGCTCATGGACGAATACCGCCATCTCGCGCCCTACCCCGAGGTGCCGTCGACGCTTCTCGAACTCGCCGATCGTCCGAAGGTGATCCTGTCGAACGGGTCGCCGGCGATGCTCGACGCGGTCGTCGCGAACGCGGGCCTCGAATCGGGATTCGAGGCGGTGCTGAGCGTCGACCCGCTGCGGATCTTCAAGCCGTCGCCGCGCGTGTACCAGCTCGCGGTCGACCGGCTGGGTGTCGCGCCCGCGGAGATCGGATTCGCGTCGTCGAACTCCTGGGACATCGCCGGGGCGACGGCCTTCGGGTTCACGACGTTCTGGATCAACCGGGCGGGGCAGCACGCGGACGAACTGGGCCAGACGCCGCATGCCGTGCTGTCGGGGCTGGACCAGCTCGCCGGACATCTCTGACGTCCGGGGCAGCGTCGCGATCGATCACCGCGCCGCTGCCGCCCGTGGTGCGGAATCAGTCCGGCTTGCGCGCGACGAGGTCGACGAGCGCCGACCGGCCCACGTGCTTCGTGCCTTCGGACAGGGTGTCCTCGTGCTCCACGAGATGCAGGATCTCCCAGCCGGCGAAGGCCTCGCGCAGCATCGCGGCGGTGTAGAGATTCTCGATGTCGCCGGGGCCGCCGGTGCGGTACTCGAGCTGCTTCGGCGTGTAGCCCTGGAGAAGCAAGAGGCCGCCGGGCTTCAGCGTCTTCCGGAAACCCTCGAAGAGCCGCGCACGTTCTGTGGGCGACGCGAACTGGATGAAGATGCAGACGACCGCATCGAACGTGTTCGCCGTCCAGACATGCTCGCGGAGATCACCGAGTTTCCATTCGACGGCGACACCCTGCTCGTCCGAGAGGCGGCGCGCCTTGTCGAGCGCCAGCGGAGAGATGTCGAGGCCGGTGACGTCGCACGTGAGGCCCGCGAGCCAGACCGCGTTGCGGCCCTCCCCGCAGGCGACGTCGAGCACCCGGGCACCCGCCGGGATCCGGTGGGCCTGCGATTCGAGGAACCGGTTCGGCGTCTTGCCGAAGACGTACCCGGGTGCAGCGAAACGTGCGTCCCAGAAGGCGCGGGCATCGTCGAACTCGGCCATGGCTATCGGTCGCTCCGGGAAGGGGTCGGTGGATCGTCCAGCAGTGCATGGGCACGCGCCGCGACATCGGCATCTGCCGGGATCGCCGCGGCGTCGGCCACGAGCCCCTGGCGCTTGCGCACGATGCGCACGAGCGCGAGCAGGCCGAGCACGAGCAGCACGACGGGGCCCGCCCAGAGCAACCAGGTCGTCGACTTGACGGGCGGACGGTAGAGCACGAAATCGCCGTAGCGGTCCGTGAGGTAGGCCTTGATCTCGGCGTCGGACCGGCCGGCCAGCATCATGTCGCGGACCTGGTTCTTCAGGTCGATCGCGAGTTCGGCGTGGGAATCGGCGAGCGACTGGTTCTGGCAGACGAGGCAGCGCAGTTCGGCCGACAGCGTCGCGAGCCGCTTTTCCAGCGCAGCGTCTTCCGCGGGCGTGGCAGCGCCGGCGAGCGTGGCGAACAGAAGCGCCAGAGCGACGAGCAGGCGCGTCATCCCTGGAGCTTCCGGACGAGCGGCAGGATCTTCTCCTTCAGCGCCTGCGGCGTGATCGGGCCGATCTGCTTGTAGCGGATCACGCCGTCGCGATCGATGACGAAGGTCTCGGGCACGCCGTAGACGCCGTAGTCGATGCCCACGCGGCCATCGGCGTCGACGAGCGACGCGATGTACGGATTGCCCATGTCCTCCAGCCATTTCAGCGCGGCCGGCGACTGGTCCTTGTAGTTGAGACCGTAGATCGGGACGACGTTGGCCCGGCCCAGCTCGACGAGCAGCGGGTGCTCCTCGCGACACGACACGCACCACGACGCCCAGACGTTCAGCAGCCAGACCTTGCCCTTCAGGTCGGCAGGCGTCAGCACCTTGTCCGGGG
>CAUJJX010000298.1 GCA_963205165.1 Pseudomonadota bacterium
CGGCGAGGATTTGCAACGCGGCGCGGGGCGTTCACGCAGGCAACCCGAAGGGAATGGCCGTATCGACGCGCATGGCGGCGTTGTCCTCCTTGCCCGGACGTCCAGTCCGGGCGGCGTCGTCCGTCTTGCCCTGCACGTCGAAACGGCCCGTCGCACAGGCATCCGTAGTGTTAACAGGCCCTAGCACCGAAGGTGCGTAGTCCGACGCCACCACCCGCACGATCGTCCGCGTCGGATTACGCGCTGAGCGCTAATCCGACCTACAAAACCCGAAGACGAGCGACGCGTGCCAAGCTTTGCCCGCTCACTCCACCCGATACCGCGCCACCTTCTCCTCGTCCCATTCCATCCCGATCCCCGGACGGTCCGGCGGCATGAAGCGGCCATCGACCTGCGGGAAGGGTTCCGCGAGCAGGCCGCCCGCGACGTCCATGTGCTCCAGCCAGTCCGCCGTCGGCGCCGCGCACAGCAGGTGCGTGCTCGCCTCGACGAACGTGTGCGACGAGATGCCCATGCCGGCCATGCGCGCGAGCGCCGCCGCTTCGAGCCAGCCCGTCACGCCCCGGATGAACTGCGCGTCGGGCATCACGAGGTCCATCGCGCGGGCCGCGAGCGCGGCACGCATGTCGTCCGGCCCATGGAAGTTCTCGCCGATCTGGATCGGTGTCGCGATCGCCTCGGTCAGCGCGGCGCACGTCGCGTAGTCGTCCGCGAGGACGGGCTCCTCGATCCACGTGAGCCCCTCGCCGTCGAGCGCGCGGCAGCGGGCCATCGCCTCAGCGGGTGACAGCGACTGGTTGTAGTCGACCATCAGCGCGCGGTCCCCGAGGATCTTCCGCGCGGCGCGCACGACGGCGAGGTCGTCCGCGATCGTGGGCAGGCCCAGCTTGATCTTCAGGCCGGCGAAGTTGCGTGCGACGCATTCCTCCGCGACCTCGTGCACCGTGTTCGCGTCGTACATCCCGACGCTGAAGTACGCCTTGCATGCGCGAGGCGCGGCACCGAGTGCGGCGTAGAGCGGCTCCCCGCGGACCTTCGCCCAGGCGTCCCACAGTGCCATGTCGAGCCCGCCCATCGCGGCGGTCAGCGTGCCCTTCACGCCCCACAGCCGCAGGCGCTTCAGCAGGAATTCGTGGAGATCGCGCGGTGCGAGATCGCGGCCGGCGACGAGGCGACCCAGCGCCTGCACCGATTCGTCGAGCGCGCGCAGCAGCTCGGGCAGATAGACCTGCGAGTACGCACGCCCGACGACACCGGCGTCCGTCACGACGTCGATCAGCACGACGGGAAATCGGTCGATCACGCCGGACGCCGTCTTCACGGGGCGGGGAATCGGGGCGATCAGCGGGGTGGTGCGCACTTCGAGGATCTTCGTCATCGCGGCAGGCTCGGCGGAAAGGAGCAGGGATTATCGCGGGATCGGACGGGCGTCGAAAGCGTCGGGGACCGACCGCGTGCGCCCCGCGGCCCGGGACGCCGTGCGGTCATCGGCCCCCGCGAATCCCGGATGGCATGTACCTCCGGGCGACGTCCCGCACGGACGCGAACCCGAGCCCCGCGGTCGTTGATGGTTGTCAATGCGACCCCGCCCCCGAACGCGGATGTTTGCATCGATGACGACGACGCATCGACGTCGGTCCGCCGCGCAGCACACCCACGACGATGGAGGTCCGCATGAACACGCAGAAGGCAATGGCACTCGGCATGGCCGCGATCACGACGCTTTCGGCAACGCTGGTCGGCACGGCGGCGAACGCCGCGACGATGGATTGTTCCGGCTCGAAGAAATCGAAGGGCCAGCCGACCCCGGAGGTCATCCGCCCGGGCGACCGCCCCGATCACGAACTGAAGCTCTCGATCCGCAACCACACGATCTCCAGCCGCGACCCCGACTTCGACGGCAGCCAGCAGACGGCGTACTCGCTGGAAGACGTCTACGGCGGCTCCGGGCCGATCGTCGGCTACTTCATGTACACGCTGACGAGCGGCGAGAAGCTCTGGGCGAAGTTCGACTCGATCACGGAACTGACGCGACCGGGTTCGAACTGGGAAGTGAACTACCAGGGCACATTCCGCTTCATCGGCGGCACGGGCAAATATGCGGCCATCCGCGGCGGCGGACACTACCGCGGCAAGGTCACGGCGGAGCGCGGCTTCGAGGAAACGTCGACCTGCTCGGCCGAGTACTGATCGACGGGATGACCGGGCGCGACGGGGAGGCCCGCGCGCCCGCAGCCGATCAGCTCCGCACGCCACCGCCCTGCAGCGCCGCGATCGCCCGATCGTGCGTGCGCCCCAGCACGAACTGGCTCGTCATCGCACCGATCATCGCGATGAACATGTCCCACTGGGTGTCCCACACGTCGCCCTGCGTGCCGAGGAAGGCGTCGGCCGCAGTGCCCGACGCGACGGCAACCCACCACTCGATGAACTCGTAGAACGCACTGATCGCGAGGCACACGCTCGTCACGAGCACGAACAGCCAGCGGCGACCGTTCACGACGTCGTTGCGGATCAGGATCTCGCGCGCGATC
>CAUJJX010000299.1 GCA_963205165.1 Pseudomonadota bacterium
GAACATTTCCCTGCCCGAAACGCTGAAGTCGTTCGTCGACGAACAAGTCACCCAGCGTGGCTACGGCACCAGCAGCGAATACGTGCGCGAGCTGATCCGCAAGGATCAGGATCGGCTCCACCTGCGCGGGCTGCTCTTGGCGGGCGCGTCGTCCTTGCCTGCGGCCCCTGCCGATAGCGCGTACTTCGAGGCGCTGCGCAGTCGGGTGCGCCAGAGCGCAAAGCGCGGCGCCAAGGGTTGATGGTCAAACCCGTCGTCCTCCGCGAACAAGCCAACGAGGATGTCGGTGACGCGCTTGCCTGGTACCTGAACGAACAGGCCGAGGCGGCCGCCCTCGGACCGATCGACGCCCTCGAACAAGCCTACGGTCACATCAGCCGTCATCCTGCCACCGGCTCACCGCGCTTCGCCCACGAACTGAACCTTCCCGGTTTGCGTGTCTGGCCGCTGAAGCGCTATCCCTACTTCGTTTTCTACGTCGAACGTCCGGACCATCTCGACGTCTGGCGCGTGCTGCACGGCGAGCGCGACATCCCTGCCTGGATGCGAGAGCCCGAAAGTGTCTGATCCGCGAGTCGTCGCGGATTTCCCGGAGAGATCCAGGTTCGAGCCGACGCCGCCCTTTGGCCAGGGCTTCTCGCGTTCGGCTCGCGTTCTTGCGCAGGACCGGGAAGGGGGTTTACCAGGAAGTCGAGGCAGGGCAGGGAACATCCCCGAACGCCGGGGTGGTCTGCGGTTGGCATCACTCGCAACGCCTTGTGCGAAAAAGAATAAAAACAGCCTGCAAAGCCGTGTACGCCGGTTCGATTCCGACCCCCGCCTCCATTGTTTTCCAGCCTTTTCCAGTGCCAGTGCCTGCCGTTTGCGGTCCTCGACCACCTGGTTTGTTGGTCTCGTCCTTTCGACATTCATCGAAAGGACGGGCGGCATCCACCGGGACTTCGTCTTTCAGCGCACCGAACCTCGTTGGCAGCCGGCCCCCATGCGCCGGAGCGCCGTGCGCGTCGGTGAGGCCGTAGTGTCCTTGGGGCTCGAGCGAGGCCTGAATCAGACGCGTGCAGGAAGTGCTGGGCGGCCACGTCTCTCGCGATTGCTGCCGATCGTGTCTGGCCGGGTCCATCGGGGGTAGCGGATTGTCACCGAGTGCCTCCCTTCGTGCCCCGAACCGGACGTCGAAGCCGGGACGTGGCGGGAAGCGCATTCGGTTCAACGATGCAGAACATGCGCGGCGTGCACGGAACGCGAAGGCCTCCTGGATGCAAGGTGCCTTTCGAACTTGCCACGATCGTGTCGCCGGATCGAGGTCCGGACGCGGCGTAGTCTCGTCCCTCCGCTGCGTCGGTTGCGTCGTCGGTCTGACCACCCGGAAGGTGTACCTCACCACGACGCCCGGACAGCCCTCCCCGGATCAGCTGCCCGCCTTCTTCGCAGGCGCCTGCGGGACCACTTTCACTTCCACGCCGTTCGCCAGCGAGTCGGACGGGTTCAGGATGACGTCCTCGGATCCGTCGAGGCCCGACACGACCTCTACCTCGGTGCCGAAGTCGCGACCCAGCTTGATGGGCACGAGCGCCGTCCGGTGGTCCGCTTTCGCCACGCCGACCACGACGCCTTCGGGACGGAACAGCAGCGCATTCACGGGGAGCATCAGCGCCCTTTGCCGCGCGTCGAACTTCAGGCGCACCTCGACATAGCCGCCCGGCAGCAGTTCGCCTGACGCGTTGTCGACTTCCACCTCGGCGAGCAGCGTGCGCGAGCCCGCGTCGATCGACTGGGTGTTGCGTACCAGCTTCCCGGGGAAGGTCCGGCCGGGGAACTCGGCCAGCACCAGTTCGGCGGCGATGCCGGGCCGGGCCTCGGCCGCGAACATCTGCGGCACGTTCACGAAGACGCGCAGCTTGTGGGTGGCGGCGAGATGGAACAGCTCGCGACCCGCGGTGCCGCTGCCAGCCTCGATCAGCGCGCCGACGTCGGTGTTGCGGGCCGTGATCACGCCGTCGAACGGTGCGACGACGCGCTTGAATCCCTGGAGCTTGCGCAGGCGCGCCACCTGGAATCGTCCGGCCTCGAGCGCAGCCCGCCGTTCCGCCGCAGCACCGGTGCGCTCCTCCACGGACTGGCGCGTGACCGTGCCGCTTTTCGAGAGCGTCTCCCAGCGCGTCGCGGTCGCGGCGGCCAGCTGGTAGTCGGCCTCCATCCGGACGACGTCCGCCTGCGCCTGCCGCAGCTGGTCGTCGATCTCCGGCGTGTCGATCTCCGCGAGCAGGGCGCCGGCCTTCACGTTCTGACCGATGTCGGCATGCCAGCGGGCGAGGTACCCGGACGTGCGCGCATGGATGGACGTCGACATGAACGGTTGCATGTTTCCCGGCAGCACCACGTCGTGCGTGGCGTTCGCCGCCTTCGCGCGGATGACGGTGACGGTCATCGCGCTGCGGGCGGCAGTGTCCTTCGCGAGTGCGGCGCGGGCCTCGATGCGCGGCTGGATGCCGAACACCGCGGTGAGCGCGACGCCGATGCCCAGCAGACCGAGGAGCAGCCAACGGCGCGGAAACCTTCGCGGGCGGGTCGGCACTCCGGTGCCCGGACGGGCAGTGTGATCGGGACGGGATTCGGTGGGTTGCATCGTTCTTTCCTCGAATCGGTCAGGCCGCACTCGTGGCCGGCAGGCTCGAGTCCGGTGCGGGGCGGGTGCGCCCGCGGTAACCGTGGATCATCGCGAACACCACGGGCACGAACAGCAATGTGGCGACGGTGGCGAAGAGGAGGCCGCCGATCACGGCGCGGCCCAGCGGCGCGTTCTGCTCACCGCCTTCGCCGAGGCCGAGTGCCATGGGCACCATGCCGATGATCATGGCGAGCGCCGTCATGAGCACCGGGCGGAAGCGGCTGAAGCCGGCGTCGATGGCGGCCCGCGTGGCATCGACGCCGGCCTGCAACTGCTCGCGCGCGAAGCTGACCACGAGAATGCTGTTCGCCGTCGCGATGCCCATCGCCATGATCGCGCCGGTGAGCGCCGGCACGCTCACGGTGGTGCCGGTCGCGAAGAGCGTCCACACGATGCCGGCGAGCGCGGCGGGCAGGGCGGTGATGATGATGAAGGGGTCCAGCCACGACTGGAAATTCACGACCATGAGCAGGTAGACGAGCACCACCGCGAACACGAGGCCGAGCATCAGCCCGCGGAACGAGGAGGTCATCGTCTCGATCTGTCCGCGGACCGTGAGCTTCGATCCCTTGGGCAGCGACTTCTCGCTGTCCTTCACGATGCCATCGATGGCGTCCGCCACGCCGCCGAGATCGCGGCCCTGCACCGCGCCGAAGATGTCCAGCACGGGCTGCACGTTCCAGTGGCTGATGACGGCGCGTTCGGATTCGCGGGTCACCGTCGAGAAGTCGCCCAGCAGGTTCTGGCGATCGGTGGTCCGCCCCGACACCGGGATGGAAGCGATGGACTGCAGCGAATCGATGCGGTGCTGCGGGACCTGCGTGATGATGTTGTAGCTCACCCCGTTCTTCGGATTCAGCCAGAACGTCGGGCTCGTCTGGAGGCTGCCCGACAGCGTGATGAGCATGTTCCGCGCGATGTCGATCTGGTTGAGCCCGGCCTGCTGCGCCTTCGTGCGGTCCACCGTGACCTGCAGCTTCGGCTGGTCGGACGGTTGCTGGATCCGGAGGTCCGCGATGCCGGGAATGCGTGCGAGCCTGCTCATCAGGTCGATGGCGAACGCGCGGTTGCCCTCGATGTTCCGGCCCGCGATCTGGATGTCGATGGGGGCCGGCAGGCCGAAGTTCAGGATCTGGCTCACGATGTCCGAGGGCAGCACGTAGAACATGAGCCCCGGAAATTTCTCGGGCAGCTCGGCGCGCAGACGGCGGACGTACTCGGCCGTCGGGCCATGACCATGATTGAGCGCCACCTGGATGTCGGCGTCCGCCACGCCGAGCGTCCCCGACATGTTGTACGACATGTTCGTGCCCGACAGCGGCAGGCCGATGTTGTCGAGGATCGTCGCGACTTCGTCCGGCGGGATGATCCGGCGGATCTCCTGTTCGACGAGATCGCAGATCCGCGCCATCTCCTCGATGCGCGTGCCGGTCTTCGCGCGCACGTGCAGCTTGAACTGGCCGGCGTCGACGGCGGGGAAGAAGTCACGGCCCACCCAGGGCAGCAGCGCGACCGACACGGCGCATCCGGCGATGAACGTCACGACGAACAACCTGCGATGGCGCAGGCAGCCTTCGAGCGTCTGGCGATAGCTCTCCCGCACGCCGGCGAAGCCGTGCTCGAATGCGCGGTGGAAGCGCACGAACGGATTGCGGCTCGGGCGCGGATGGCCGTGATCCAGCAGGCCGGCGCGCAGCAGGAACTTCGCGAGCGTCGGTACCAGTGTCCGCGAGAAGAGGTAGGAGGCCAGCATCGCGAACACGACTGCTTCGGCGAGCGGGACGAACAGGTATCGCGCCACGCCGGTCAGCATGAACATCGGCACGAACACGATGCAGATGGCGAGTGTCGACACGAGCGTCGGGATCGCGATCTGCCGCGCGCCCTCGAGGATCGCCTCGTCGAGCGGCTGCCCGGCCTCGAGGTGCTGGCTGATGTTCTCGATGGCGACCGTGGCGTCGTCCACCAGGATGCCCACCGCGAGCGCGAGGCCACCGAGCGTCATGATGTTGATGGTCTCGCCCAGCGCGAACAGCGCGATGAGCGACGTCAGGATCGACAGCGGAATCGTCACCGCGATGATCAGCGTCCCGCGCCAGCTGCCGAGGAAGAGCAGGATCATCACGGCCGTGAGGCAGCCCGCCAGGATCGCCTCGTGCACGACACCGTCCACCGCGGCGCGCACGAACACCGACTGGTCCACCGCGGTGCTGATCTCGAGATCGGGCGGCAGGCCGTCCTTCATCCGCGGCAGTTCCTCCTTCACGCGCTTGACGATGTCGAGCGTCGAGGCAGTGCCGTACTTCAGGATGTTCACGAGGACGGCGCGCTGCCCGTCGTGGCGGACGATGTTCGTCTGCGGCTGGAAGCCGTCGTGCACCTGCGCGACGTCGCGCACGTAGATGGTCCCGGCGCCGGTCGTGCGGATCGGGAGGTCGTTCAACTCCGCGATGGTCCTGGGGCTGCCGTTCAGCCCGACGTTGTATTCGAACTCGCCGATCTTCGCGGAGCCCGTGGGCAGGATGAGGTTCTGCGCATTGATGGCGTTGACGACATCGAGCGGGGCGAGACGCTTCGCCTGCAGCGCGCGCGAATCGATGTCGACCATCACGGAGCGGAACTTGCCGCCGTAGGGGTAGGGCATCACCGCGCCCTGCACCGTCGCGAGCTGCGTGCGCATGAAGCTGTTCGCGAGGTCGAAGATCTCGTGCTCGCCGAGCGACTTGCTCGACAGCGCGAGCTGCAGGATCGGAACGGTCGAGGCGTTGTACGTGAGTATCAGCGGCGCCGTCGTCCCCTGCGGATAGCCGCCCATCACCGTCTGCGCGATCGCCGTGATCTGCGCCAGCGACGCCGGGATGTTCGCGCCGCCATGGAAGAACACCTTCACCACGGCCACGCCGTTGTAGGTCTGCGACTCGATGCGCTCGATGTCGTTGACCGTCGCGGACATCGCCCGCTCGAAGTTCGAGACGATCCGGCCTTCCATCTCCTGCGTGGCGAGGCCGTTGTAGCGCCAGATCACGCTGACGACCGGGATGTTGATGTTCGGGAAGATGTCGGTCGGCATCCGCAGGATGCTGAGCGGGCCGACGATGAGGACTAGCAGCGCCAGCACGATGAACGTGTACGGGCGGCGCAGGGCGAGCTGGACGATCCACATGGCGCTTGTCGGCGTGAGGCAAGCCACGGCGCGCGGCCAGCGCCGCCGTGGTTCAGGGCCGGTGTCGGCCGGGCCTGCGGTGAACGTTCTGTTGTCCGGTGCCCGGTCGTTCGTGCGTGGCCGGATGCCGGAAATGCAAACCGCAGCGACGAATCGCTGCGGCGCTTCGATACTAGCAGAGGAGGCTGACCGCGCCGAAGCGGATTGCGCCGCCGTGTCGCGTGCGGCAGGCGCCGGCGCCGACCGTCAGTCGGACTGCAGTGCGAGCAGCTTCACGAGCCTGCCGTAGCGCGCATGTTCCCGGGCGACGAACTTCGCGAACTCGGCGGCCGAACCCGGCGTGAACTCCGATCCGGTGGCGGCGATGTGTTCCCTCACCATCGTGCTCGCCATGGCTGCGGTGATCTCGCGATGCAGCCGTTCGAGCACATCGGGCGGCGTGCGCGCCGGCGCGAAGAGTCCCGACCAGGCATCCATCACGTAGCCCGGATAGCCCGACTCCGCGATGGTCGGCACGTCGGGGAGCGCGGTGGTGCGATGGCCGGTTGTCACGGCGAGTGCGCGGAGCTTGCCCGCCCGGATCTGCGGGATCGCGACGGGCAGGCCGCTCATCATCACCGGGACGCGGCCCGCGAGCACATCCGTGAGCGCCACGCTGTCGCCCTTGTAGGAGACGTGCGTGAGATCGATCCCGGCTTCCTTCAGGAACAGTTCCATCGCGATGTGCAGCACGCCACCGGTGCCGCTCGATGCATAGACGGCCTCGGTGCCCCGGGCCTTCGCCATCGCGACGAAATCCTTCAGTGAACTCAGCGTCGCACCCGGATGGGCCACGAGGACGATCGGGCTCGTCATCGTGCCCGCGACGACCGCGAAGTCCTTCATGACGTCGTAGCCCACCGCCTTGTAGATGTGCGGGGCGATCACCTGGCTGTTGTTGTTGAAGAGCAGCGTGGCGCCATCGGGCTTCGCACGCGCCACCACCTGCGCGGCGAGCGTGCCTCCGGCCCCCGGCCGGTTCTCGACGATCACGCGTTGCTTCAGCTGCCGGCCCAGCGCTTCCGCGATCACGCGGGCGCGGCCGTCGAGGCTGCTGCCGGCGGCGAGCGGAACGACGATGCGGATCTGGTCCGGGAGGTCGGCGGCCGTCGAATGCGCCGGGCACGCAAGGCCGAGCAGCAGTGCGAGGCCGGTGTGCAGAGCGCGGGAGACGCTGCGCCGGAATGCGGTCGACTGCATGGTTGGGTTCTCCGTATCGGGCCGGATGTTGTCCATGGCGCCTGTCGCGGGCGTGTACCGCGGGACTGCGTGCCGCCGCAGTCGCGGCAGCCCGCAGCGCCGGATCGTCAGGTGTTCCGGCGCGAGTGGTCCGCCGACATCGTGATGCGCTTCCCACCCGCGCTGCTGCTCCGCGAACTCACATCGGCGGCAGATCGGTCACCGCGCCGACGGACGCGTCCGACACCAGTCGCGCGTACTTCGCCAGCACACCCGTCGTGTAGCGCGGTGCCGGTGCGGTCCATTGCGAGAGCCGCTCGGCAAGCTGGGCTTCGGTGAGGTCCACGTCCAGGCGTCGGTTCTCGACGTCGATCACGACGGTGTCGCCATCGCGCAATGCCGCGATGGGACCACGCTTCGCAGCCTCGGGCACGATGTGGCCGATCACGAACCCGCGCGTGGCGCCCGAGAAGCGCCCATCGGTGATGAGGGCCACGGTCTCGCCGAGGCCGGCACCCTGGATCGCACCGGTCACGAGCTGCATCTCGCGCATGCCGGGCCCGCCGATGGGGCCTTCGTAGCGCAGGACCATCACGTCGTTCGGCTGGATGCGGCCGGCCTTGACGGCCTGGAAAGCCTCTTCCTCGCTCTCGAACACGCGCGCCGGGCCGCGATGCACGGCCTTCTTCTGCCCCGACACCTTGATGACGCAGCCCCCGGGGGCCAGCGTGCCACGCAGGATGGCGAGGCCGCCTTCCGGCTTGAGTGCTTGCGCGAGCGGCTTGACGACGTCCTGCCCTGCAGGCTCGGCCGCCGCGATGATCTCTTCGCCGATCGTGCGGCCGCTCACGGTCTTCTCGTCGGGACTCAGCAGGCCCGCCTCGAGCAGGCGCTTGCCCACGACCGCCATGCCGCCCGCCTCGAACATCTCGGGCGCGGTGTAGGTACCCCACGGCCGCATGTCCGCGACCACGGGTGTCTTGCGCGAGATGCGGTCGAAGTCATCCAGTGCGAGTTCGACGCCGAAGTCGTGCGCCGTGGCCAGCAGGTGCAGCACCGCGTTGGTGGACCCGCCGGTGGCCATCACGCCAGTGATCGCGTTCTCGAAGCTGCGCCGGTTCACGAGCGAGCGCGGCGTGATGCCGGCGTTCAGGAGTTCCATCACGCGCGTGCCGCACGTGTAGGCCACGTCGACCTTGGCGGGATGCAGCGCCGGCACGTCGTTCGCGCCGCGCAGCGAGATGCCGAGCATCTCGTAGGCGGTCGCCATCGTGTTGGCGGTGAACTGCCCGCCACAGGCGCCGGAGGCCGGGCACGAATGGTCTTCGACGTCCTTGAATTCCTCGGCGTCGATGCGGCCCGCGTTGAAGGCGCCGATCGATTCGTAGGCATCCTGGATGGTGAGCTTGCGGTCCGCGAACACGCGGTTGGGCTTGTGGCAGCGCCCGCTGGCGATGGAGCCGCTGTAGAGCGTGAGGCCGGGGATGTCGAGGCGACCCAGCACCATCGCCATCGCCGGGATCGTCTTGTCGCAGCCCGAGATGGTCACGATGGCGTCGAGCATGTGGCCACGTGCCACCAGTTCCACGGAGTCGGCGATCAGTTCGCGGCTCACGAGGGAAGTCTTCATGCCTTCCGTCCCGGTCGTGATGCCGTCGTTGATCGCGATGGTGTTGATCTCCACCGGATTGCCGCCCGCCGCACGGATGCCTTCCATCACACGCTGTGCAAGCTCGCGATGGTTGAGGTTGCAGGGCATGGTGCCGATCCAGCAATGGGCCACGCCGACCTGCGGCTTCACGAGGTCGGCGTCGGTGAAGCCGGCCGCCTTCATCATCGCGCGCGCCACCGCGCGATCGGGGCCTTCGAAGATGGGGCGGCTCTTGTGTCTGGGGTCGAAGCTCATCGGGTCTTCCGTGTCGTCAGGGT
>CAUJJX010000300.1 GCA_963205165.1 Pseudomonadota bacterium
GTGCGCGGTTGCGCATGGCATGCAAACCGGGAATGCTCGGCGCCCAGTGCCGGCAGTACATCGGCCACACATCGGGAGAGAAGCACATGCCGACCACGGCCGCCGCGGCGCCCGCGACCTTCGCCGACGCGACCTACCGGAAGATCGGCTGGCGCATCGTCCCGTACATCGCGCTGCTGTACGTGATCGCGTTCCTCGACCGCGTGAACGTGAGCTACGCGAAGCTCCAGATGTCGTCCGATCTCGGCTTCAGCGAGTCGGTCTACGGCCTCGGCGCGGGGCTCTTCTTCATCGGCTACTTCTTCCTCGAGATCCCCAGCAACTTCGCGCTCGCCCGCTTCGGCGCGCGCATCTGGATCGCCCGGATCCTCGTGATCTGGGGCTTCATCTCGGCGGCGTTCATGTTCGTCGAGACCCCGACGCAGTTCTACGCGCTGCGCTTCCTGCTGGGCGTCGGCGAGGCCGGCTTCTTCCCCGGCGTGATCCTGTACCTCACGTACTGGTTCCCGGCCCAGCGCCGCGCGCAGATGACGGCGCTCTTCATGAGCGCGATCGCGGTGTCGGGCGTGATCGGCGGGCCCATGTCCGGCTGGATCATGCAGTCGATGGCCGGCCTGCACGGACTGAAGGGATGGCAGTGGCTGTTCCTCGTCGAGGCGCTGCCGGCCGTCGTGTTCGGGGTCGTCACGTACTTCTATCTCGACGACACGCCTGCCAAGGCGAAGTGGCTCTCGCAGGACGAGATCGATCTGGTCACGCGCGATCTCGCCGCCGAGGTCGAGGCGAAGGGCACGGCCGGCGGCCACGCGAAGTTCGGCGACTCCGTGCGCGACAGCCGCATCTGGACGCTCGTCGCGATCTACTTCTGCCAGATCGTCGGCTTCTACGGCGTGAGCTTCTTCCTGCCGCAGATCATCAAGGACATCGGCGTCACCGACCTCGTCACGAACGGCTTCATCACCGCGATCCCGTGGGGCGTCGCAGCCGTCGTGATGGTCGTGAACGCGCGGCACTCCGACCGCATGCTCGAACGCCGCTGGCACATCGCGATCCCGGCGCTCGTGTCCGGGCTCGGACTCACGATCACGGCCGCGCTCGGGACGGGCCACACGGTCCTGTCGATCGCCGTGCTGACCGTGACGTGCGCGGCGTCGCTGTGCATCTCCCCGGTCTTCTGGTCGCTCACGACGTCGATCGTGTCGGGCGCCGCCGCAGCGGGCAGCATCGCGCTCATCAACTCGTTCGGCGCGCTCGGCGGTTTCGTCGGCCCCTACCTCGTGGGCGTCCTGAAGGACTGGACCGGCCATCCGACGCACGCGCTCTACGGCCTCGTGGCGTTCTACATCGGTGCCGCGACGCTCGTGCTGGTCGTGTTCAACCGGAGGACTGCCTCGTGACGATGCTGCCGAAGCCGAACGTCGCATGCCCCCTGTGCGGCGGGCCGAACGGATGCGTCCCCGCCACGACGGGCAGCTTCGATTCGCCGTGCTGGTGCGTGTCGGTGAAGGTCGACCCGGCCGTGCTGGCCCGCATTCCGGAAGCCGCGCGCGGCGAGGCGTGTCTCTGCCGGGCGTGTGCGACGGGGGATGTCCCGGGGTCCACCGCCCCCCTGTCCGACCGCCCGCCGCTGGCGTAACCTCCCGGCCTTTTCCGCGACGCAACACGACGACCATGGCCCTCATCTCCCTGCGACAGCTCCTCGACCACGCCGCCGAAAACGGCTATGGCCTGCCCGCCTTCAACGTGAACAACCTCGAACAGATCCAGGCCATCATGCAGGCTGCCGATGCCTGCGACAGCCCGGCGATCCTGCAGGCCTCGGCCGGCGCCCGGAAGTACGCCGGCGAGCCCTTCCTGCGCCGGATGGTCGAGGCGGCCGTCGAGATGTATCCGCACATTCCGGTGTGCCTCCACCAGGATCACGGTGCCTCGCCCGCCGTGTGCCAGCAGTCGATCCGCAGCGGCTTCTCGAGCGTGATGATGGACGGCTCGCTCGAAGCCGACATGAAGACCCCGTCGAGCTACGACTACAACGTCGACGTCACGCGCCGCGTCGTCGAGATGGCGCACGCCGTCGGCGTGTCGGTCGAAGGCGAACTGGGCTGCCTCGGCTCGCTCGAGACGGGCACGGCCGGCAAGGAGGACGGCGTCGGTGCCGAGGGCGTCCTCGACCACGCGCAGCTCCTCACCGACCCCGCGCAGGCCGCCGACTTCGTCGAGCGCACCGGCGTCGATGCCCTCGCGATCGCGATCGGCACGAGCCACGGCGCGTACAAGTTCTCGCGCAAGCCCACGGGCGACATCCTCGCGATCGACCGCATCCGCGACATCCACGCGCGGCTCCCGAACACGCACCTCGTGATGCACGGTTCGTCGTCGGTCCCGCAGGAATGGCTCGAGGTCATCCGCCAGTACGGCGGCCAGATCAAGGAAACCTACGGCGTGCCCGTCGAGGAGATCCGCGAGGGCATCCGCCACGGTGTCCGGAAGATCAACATCGACACGGACATCCGGCTCGCGATGACGGGCGCCATGCGCCGTGCGATGGCCGAGAAGCCCGAGGAATTCGATCCGCGGCATTTCCTGAAGGCCGCGACGGCCGCCGCCCGCGGCATCTGCGAGGACCGCTTCAAGGCCTTCGGCTGCGCGGGTCAGGCGTCGAGGATCACGGTCGTGCCGCTGGAGAAGATGGCGAGGAAGTACGCCGCCTGACGGAATGACGCACGGGTGATGTCGGACGAGGCCGCGGCGCCGTCCGCGTCGACCGGCGGCTGACAATGCGACGGGGCCGGCGGGTTGCGGGGAATGGCGTGACGCCCCCTGCAAACCGCCGGCCCCGTTCGCATCGGGCTGCGATGACCTACTTCGCGGACAGGCACTCGCTCATGAACTTCTTGCGGTCGTCGCCCTTGAGCTCCTTCGTCTTGGCGTCGGCGTTGCAGGTCTTCATCTTCTCGCGCTGGGCCGCGACGCCGCCCTTCACTTCTTCCTTGGCGGCGGACAGGCATTCCTTCATGAAGGCCTTGCGCTCGTCGCCCTTGAGTTCCTTCGCCTTGGCGTCGGCGTTGCAGGTCTTCATCTTCTCCTGCTGCGGCGTCGCCGCCATCGCGGACCCCGCGAACCCGAGTGCCAGTACCGCGACAAGCAATGACTTGATCATGTGCGTCCCCTTCAGGATGGTGGATGTGCCGCCGCTCTCGCAACGGTCCGGCGGATGGTAGCCGAGACATCCCCGCCTGCCGCCGATCGGGCACGACAATCCCTATTCCAGTCGTGGCGATGGAACTTTGCCGACGCGCGTCCGCCCAACGCCCGCCAACTTCGCCCCATCCGGAGACCTTCGATGAACATGTTCGCCCGCTTCGTGTCTGCCGCGGTCCTCGCGGCGCCGCTCGCCGCGTCGGCCGCCTGCCCGGCCCTGCTCAACCATCAGATGAAGGGCCTCGACGGCAAGCCGCTCGACCTCTGCCAGTTCGAGGGCCGCGCGATCATCGTCGTGAACACGGCGAGCAAATGCGGGTACACGCCGCAGTTCGAGAAGCTCGAGGGCATGTACAAGCGCTACCGCGAGAAGGGACTCGTGGTCGTCGGCTTCCCGTCGAACGACTTCCGCCAGGAACTCGCGACGAACGCCGAGGTGGGCGAGTTCTGCCGGCTGACGTACGGCGTGCAGTTCCCCATGGCCGAGAAGACGTCCGTCACGGGCGACGCGATGAATCCGTTCTTCAGACAGCTCGCGGCCGCGACGAACCAGGCGCCGCGCTGGAACTTCCACAAGTACCTGATCGCGCCCGACGGCAAGACCGTGCACAGCTTCGCGACGGGCGTCGAGCCCGATGCCTCGGAAGTGATGGCGAAGCTGCAGCCGATGCTGAAGAAGTAGTCGTGAGCCCCGTGGCCGGGGCTCATCCAACTGCAGTTCGGGTTGGCGGCATGGCCGCTTGATCCGACGTCGATTCACCCCGTCATTCCGGCGAAAGCCGGAATCCGGTCCGGCCGTCGCCGAGGTCGCGATCGCTGCTGGACCCCAGCATTCGCTGGGGTGACGGGACGACTGATTCACGGTTCCGAAGGTTCGGCCAGCGGCGCGGCCGGGTGATCCGTTACGAACGTAGCGATCCTCGCGCGGGATCGCACCACCCGCGCCACTGACCGGACCCGGCCTCGACGCCGCGTTTCGTCGCCACCGTCGCGCCCGATATCATCCGGCGCTCCATCCCGCCGCGAGCACCCGTCGAGTGACCGACATCCCCACGATCCACTGGACCGAAGCCGGTGAACCGCGCAGCGCGCGCTGGCAGTCCGAGGGCGGTGCGCCGCCGCCGAAGCGCGTCGTCGTTGCCGACGACACGATCACCGCCGACGCCGCGTACCGTCTCGCGTGCGAGGGCACGGGCCTGCTCTGGCGCGGCGACTTCCAGAATGCGCGGCAGCTCCTGCAGGCCATCGC
>CAUJJX010000301.1 GCA_963205165.1 Pseudomonadota bacterium
CACGGGCGCGGGTCCGTCGAGACGCCAGTCGAGCAGGCCGCGCACCGCGTCGAACGCGAGCGGCGCCTCGAACTGCGCCGGCGCATCGACGACGAAACGGCGGGTGTCGAGTTCGAGCTGACCGGTCGTCTGGTCGGCCCGGAGGCTTCCCGCGGCGCCCGAGAACCCGGGGATCCGGCCGAGGCCGCGCATGGAGAGTCCGTCGAAGCGCGCCGCGAGCTGGTAGCGGCCCGGCCCCGCCGCGCCCGTCTCGATCGAGAGTGACAGCTGGCTCACGCTGCCGCGCGGCGCGTGGGCCGAGAGTGCGGCGCGAAGCGATGCCGGCACGGGCAACCGGTGCGCGAAATACGTGAGCGGCGCAAGGTCGATGCGGTCGGACTCGACGTCGATCCGGCCGGGACGATCGGGACGATCCGCGCGGCGTCGCACGACGATGTCGGCGGCCGGCAGGAAGCTGCCCTCGCCGACGCCGATCGAGAGGCGCCGCGCCGTCGCGTCGAACCCTTCGGGCGTGCGCTGCCAGAGGATGCGGCCCTGCACGGCCGGGATGTCGATCGGATCGAGCCGCGCATCGAGCCGCGCGACGATCCCGACGGCGCGAAGGTCGACCGTCGCGCCCTGCGCCCGCCCCCCGCCGAGATCGACCCAGCCCTCGACCTCGCCCGCGCCGGACTCGAATACGAACGGGAGATCGACCCACGTCCGCAGGGCGCCGAGATTGAGATACGGCGCGTGAAGGTAGAGGCGGCCCGCCGTCGCGGCGAGGCCGGTGCGGCGTCCGGAACTGAACTCGCCGCGCACGTCGACGACGCCGCCGACCTCGGCCGTCGGCCGCGCCCGCAGCGCGATCCGGTGCTGCCGGCGGCGGCTCTCGAGGTGGACGAGGACGTCGGCGAGTTCGAGCGGGGGTGCGCCGCGCGCCTCGTCGATCCAGGTGAGCTTCGCGTCGCGGATCTGCACCTGCGACTGCGCGAGCACCCAGTGGGCGAATCCGCTGTCCGGTCCGTCGAGGTTCACAGGCACGCCCGCGACCGTGAGCTGGCCGGCGCGGTCGCGGCGCACGACGAGGTCCGGCCGTTCGACGAGCAGCGTGCGCAATCGCACCGAACCCGCGAGCACCGTGCGCCAGCTCAGCACGGCGTCGACGCGTTCGAGCCGCAGCCCGGGGCGCCCCTGCGCATCGTGGACGACGACGTCGCGCAGCGAGAGCCGCGGATGCAGTCCGTGCCAGTAGCCGGCGAGTGCGCCGATGGAGACGGGCTGGCCGACGGCGCGGGTGACCGCAGCGGTGATCGGCTCGCGGAAATGATCGACGTTCGGCAGGAAGTAGAAGCGGAGTGCGACGACGAGCGCGGCGAAGACGACGGCGCCGGCGAGCACGAGGTAGCCGAGAACGCTCAGCGCTTGCGGCAGGATGCGACCGAGAGGTCCGGGGAAGGCAGGTCGCAACAGGAGGCAGGCGTCCTGGAAGGGATCAGGGCGCGGCAGGCGCCACGGGTCCGTGGTTCGATGGGAAGACGGTGAAGCGGCAGGCACGTGCCCGCGCTGCAATGCTGTCGCCGTGGTGTCGCGGCCCATGCACGACGACGGCGGCGGCAACGCACGCAGCCTTGATCTGACCGGCCGACCGGTGCGTGCGTTCCGCGCTAACCTCTGCTCGCGGCACCTTGTGGCCGACGTCCGATCGACTCACCGAGTTTACCTCGCCATGTACCCCATCGCAGCCCTCGAAACCGCGGCGCATCACTCCCGCTATGCCAGACGCGTCCTCGAACGCACGCCCGATCTCCTCGATCCCGACACGCTCGCGCGGCCCTTCGACGCCGCGTCGATGCTCGCCGAACTCGAAGCCGCGGCCCCCACCGACGAAGCCCGGCTGAAGCGCGCCGTGCGGCGACTGCGCGCGCGGGTGATGCTGCAGACGATGGCGCGCGACCTCACGGGCGCCGCCGACCTCGCCGAGGTCGTGACGGCCGTGACGGCGCTGGCCGAGACGACGATCGCCTTCGCGACCGAGCGACTCGATGAATGGCAGTCGGCGATGTACGGCTTTCCCGTCGACCGCGACGGCCGGCGCCAGCGGATGATGGTCGTCGGCATGGGCAAGCTCGGCGGCGGCGAGCTGAACGTGTCGTCCGACATCGACCTGATCTTCGTGTACCCGGAAGACGGCGAGACGAACGGCGCGCGGCCGATCTCGGCGCACGAATACTTCACGCGGCTCGGCCGCAAGCTGATCGGCGCGATCAGCGAGGTCACGGAAGACGGCTTCGTGTTCCGGGTCGACATGCGCCTGCGGCCCTACGGCGAGAGCGGCCCGCTCGCGGTCAGCCTCGACATGCTCGAGGAGTACTTCACGGCGCAGGGCCGCGCATGGGAACGCTACGCGTGGGTCAAGGGCCGCGCGCTGACCGGCGACCGCATCGCCGAACTCGACGCGCAGGTCACGCCGTTCGTCTACCGGCGGCATCTCGACTTCAGCGCGATCCAATCGATGCGCGAACTCCATGGACAGGTTGCCGCCGAGGTGCGCCGCCGCGACATCGTCGACAACATCAAGCTGGGCCGGGGCGGCATCCGCGAGATCGAATTCACGGCGCAGGTCTTCCAGTTGATCCGCGGCGGACGCGACGCCGGATTGCGCAGCCGCTCGACCCGCACGGCACTGACGGCGCTGGCCGACCGCGGGTTGCTGCCCGCCGATGCCGTCACCGAACTCCACCTCGCCTACCGCTTCCTGCGCGATCTCGAGCATCGGCTGCAATACCTCGACGACCAGCAGACGCAGATGCTTCCGCAAAACCCGGACGACCGGCAGCTGATCGCGACATCGATGGGCTGCGCCGACTACGACGCGCTGATGGCACGACTCGACGCGCACCGCGACATCGTCGCGCGCCACTTCGCCGCGATCTTCGCGGGCGCGGCGCGGTCCGGCGACGATCCGCTCGACGCGCTGCTGCGTGCCGGCGAGGACGAAGGCGCGATCACGATCCTGGAAGAGATCGGCTTCCGCGATCCGGCCGGCGCGCTCGACCACGTGCGATCACTGCGCACGAGCGGACGCTTCCAGCGGATGTCGGCGACGGGCCAGGCGCGCGTCGACGAACTCCTGCCACGGATGATCCGCGCGGCCACGGCCGCGCCGCCGCCCGACGTCACGCTCGAGCGGCTGCTGAAGATCCTGGAGAGCATCGGCCGGCGCGAGTCGTACATCGCGCTGCTCGTCGAGTATCCGCAGGCACTCGCGGCGGTGGCGCGGCTCGTCTCGCTGTCACCCTGGGCGTGCGACTACCTCGCGCGGCATCCGATGCTGCTCGACGAACTGATCGACACGCGGCAGCTCACGGTGCCCGACTGGCCCGCCGTCGACGCGAAGCTCGCGGCCGACCTCGCGGAAGTCGACGGCGAGGTCGAGGCGCAGATGGACCTCCTGCGCCACTGCAAGCACACGCAGACCTTCCGGCTGCTCGCGCTCGACCTCATGGGCGGGCTCACGGTCGAGACGTTGTCGGACCACCTGTCGGACCTCGCGTGCCTGCTGCTGCGGCACTCGCTCGCGCTCACGTGGGCGCGCCTGCCGACGCGGCATCGCGAGGCGCCGAGCTTCGCGATCATCGGATACGGCAAGCTGGGCGGGAAGGAACTCGGCTACGAGAGCGACCTCGACCTCATCTTCCTGTACGACGACGAGGCCCCCGAAGCGTCCGAGAACTACGCGCGGCTCGCGCAGCGCCTGAACGGCAGCATCGGCAGCCACACGGCCGCCGGCCAGCTCTACGAGACCGACCTGCGGCTGCGTCCCGACGGCGCGAGCGGCCTGCTCGTGAGCCGCATCGAATCGTTCGAGACCTACCAGCGCGGCGCGGCATGGCCGTGGGAACACCAGGCGCTGACGCGCGCGCGCTTCGTCGCCGGCGACACGGCGCTCGGCGCGCGATTCGAGGCGCTGCGGCACGAGATCCTGCGGCTCCCGCGCGACATCCCGGCGCTGCGCGCGGAAGTGATCGCGATGCGGAAGAAGATGCGCGACGGCCATCCGAACGCGAGCGGCCTATTCGACGTGAAGCACGACCCGGGCGGCATCGTCGACGTCGAGTTCACGGTGCAGTTCCTCGTGCTCGCGCACGCGGCGACGCATCCGGAACTCACCGGCAACATCGGGAACATCGCGCTGCTGAAACTGATGGCGACGCTGGGGTTGATCCCTGCGGAACTCGGCGTGCCGGCGGGGGATGCGTATCGCGAGTACCGGCGGCGGCAGCATGCACTGCGGCTGCGGGGGGAGCGGTATGCGCGGGTGGTGCCGGAGGAACTGGAGCGGGAGCGTGAGACGGTGCTGGGGTTGTGGGGGGCGGTGTTCGGGGGCGAATAGATACCGTGATGCGAGTCAATCCAGGTGCGCTTCGCGTAGGTCGGATTAGCGGCGGAGCCGCGTAATCCGACGCAGTCGCTCGTACAACCGTTCGCTTCGGATTACGCGCGTCGCGCTAATCCGACCTACTCCACTGGAGTTGTGGGAGGCGGTGTTCGGGGATCACTGAGAGCAACTCGTTCGTCGCAATGGGATCGAGTCAGAACGACGGGCAGAAGTAGAATCGCGGCCTCTCACACACTTACCGAATCGAGGTGTACGCGTGAGGAGTTTTTCGGCAGTGATCGAGCGCGACCCGCAGACATCCCTGTTCGTCGGGTACGTCCCCGGGTTCCCCGGTGCTCATTCGCAGGGCGCGACGCTCGACGAGCTCAATACCAACCTCCGGGAAGTCCTGGCCATGCTCCTCGAAGACGGCGAGCCGGCACTCGACTCCGAGTTCATGGGTGTGCAGACCGTCGTGGTCGCGTGAGCGGTGGGACAGATTCCCGTACTCAAGCCGGCAGAGGTCGTCGCGATTCTGCTCAGGCTCGGCTTCGTGGAGGTCCGGCAACGGGGCTCCCACAAGCAGTTTCGAGACGCGGCAGGCAGAAACACGACGGTGCCATTTCATCAGGGTCGGGACATCGCCCCCGCCTTGCTCCGGCAGATCGCGAAAGACGTCGGCCTTTCCATCGACGAGTTTCTCGAACACCGATAGACCCCGTGATCCGGGGCAACCCGTGCATAGTTCGGGTAGGTCGGATTAGCGGCGTGAGCCGCGTAATCCGACGCCGTTGCTCGCACAACCGGTCGCGCCGGGTGACAGGGCGTTCGCCGATCGGACTGGTCCGGGCAGGTACCCCGTTCGAAACGTCAGATCAGCAGCAGCACCGCAGCACCATCGTCCACGACTTCCGTCGCGAGCTTCTGATCGAGCGTCGCCAGTCGTCCCTTGTTGGCGCGGGCGAGTGCGAGCAGGTAGCTGTCCGTCACCCTGCCGTGGCTCGAAAGCAGCCCCGCATCGACGAGGTCGCTGTCGACGAGGCTGATGCTGTCGAGCCAGAAGGCGTGCCCGGGCAATCCGCGAATCGCCGCGAGCGCGCCGGCAACCGTGTTCGGCGGCCCCGGCGAATTCGGATACTTCGGGTGCCCGACGATCCGCAGCAGCCCGTTCTCGGTGATCGGACAGGTCGCGAAGGATTTCCGCCCGGTGCGTCCGAACCACTCGTGCACCTGATCGTGCTGGACATGCGCCGGATCGATGAGCGCGATCAGCACGTTCACGTCCAGCAGGCAGCGGCTCACGGCTGTTCGTCGCGAAGCTGATTGACCAGTTCGAGGGTGACCGGCACGGCGTCGCGACCGACGGGCAGCAACGGCACGCCGTTGCGCTCCGCCCGCACCGCGCGGCTGCTTCGCGAGAGTCCCTGCCGCGCGAGGTTCGAGATCACTTCGCCGACGCTCTTGTGCTCCCGCTCCGCGAGATGTCTCGCCGCCGCGAGGATGTCGTCGTCGATCGCAAGGGTGGTTCGCATGGCGTTGGGCTTCCGCGCATCAGATGCCGAGCATCATACATCACGCATCAGGCATCAAGAATTCGGTCGTCCGCTTCTGCCTTGATCCCATCAACCGCCTCACGTCCGGGTTCGACTCACACCCGCCTCCCCACCAACCGAAACACCAGATTCCTCCCCGTCCCCTTGTAGACGACCTCCCGCGGTTCCTCGAACAGGTACCGGTCTGACAGCCGCACGTAGGTCGCGCGGTCCACGAGGATCGTCGCCGGGGCGGAGTCTTCCGTGACCCGCGCCGCGAGGTTCACGGTGTCGCCCCACACGTCGTAGCTCAGCCGCGTCGCGCCGATCACGCCGGCCACGGCCGGGCCGGTCGCGATGCCGACGTGGAAGGCCAGCGCGCGCTCGACCATCACCGGGTCGTTGCGGCACATCTCGTGGATGTCGAGCGCCATGTCGGCCATCGCCGCGACGTAGTCGTGGCCGCTGAACCCGAGGCCGCCGACGACCATGTACGCGTCTCCGACCGTCTTGATCTTCTCGAGCCCGTGCCGCGCGCAGAGATGGTCGAGGCGCGTGAAGACGTGGTTGAGGAATCCGATCACCTGCCGCGGTTCGAGCCGGCCCGAGAGGCGCGTGAAGTCGACGATGTCCGCGAACATCACGCAGATGTCGGCGTGGCCGTCGGCGATGATCGACTGCTCGCGCTTCAGCCGGTCGGCGACCCACGCGGGCATCAGCGACGCGAGCAGCGCATCGGCCTTCGTGCGCTCGGCAACGAGCAGCGCGTGTTCGCGTGCGAGGTCGGCCTGCGCCTCGGACTTCTGCTGCGTGAACACCCGCAGGAGGTAGAACACGATCGCCGCGAGGATCGTCGCGTTGAGCACGAAGAACAGCGCGACGGTCCGGAGCGGCACCGACATCGTCCGCATCGGCACCGAGACCGATCCGGACGCATCGAAGAAATCGAACGCCGCCGACCCCGCCATCAGCACGATGAACGCCGCGAACCAGCGCAGCGATTCGCGCGGCCCCGCCACGACGAGCGCGCAGATCGGACCGAGCAGCGCGAGCAGCGCCACGCCGGACGACGCGAGGAAGTTGCCGATCGACCACTCGACCGCGAACGGCATCAGCAGGAACAGCGCGAGCTGCGCGAACCGGTAGCGGCGGAAGTCGCGCGTGCGCAGGAAATAGAACAGCAGCGCGGCGGACGCGACCTGGTAGCCGAGCGGCAGGCTCGTGGGCAACCGGACGCCCATCAGCCAGTAGACCGCGAGCCACACCGACGCGACGACATTGGTCAGCGCGGCCGTGAGCAGCAGGAAGGACTTGCGCAGCCGCAGCTCCGCATCGTCGTCGAGATCGAAGGCGGCGAGCCCGAGGCGCTCGAGCAGCGTGACGCGCGGACCCGCCGGCGGGCGGCGATCGGACTTGTTGTTGGGCTTTGTCATCCGGAAGTCGCCGGGGCATCAGGCGGCGTTCGTCAGGCGGAAATGCGCCGGGCATGAAAGTCGGCCGAGCGTATTGCATGCCCTGCCGGACCAGCAAGCCGCATCGGCAATGGCTTCGCGCCCCACGGCGACGCGGCCCGATCCATTCGCGCCGGGTCATCGACCGCGGCACGCGCAAGGCCCTGACGCACCGCCTCCCGCGTCCGGCGCGCAACCGGGTCCGTCGACCCGAACCGGACGTGCGTCGGATCGAACCTGCGCCCCTGCCCGCGACGGCGTCCGTCCCTCTGCGCAGCGTCGATCCACCGGGGATCCTGGGCTACAATCCGCCGCTTTCCGACTGGGGGATTTCAGCATGTCTATGGCCGACCGCGATGGGGTGATCTGGTACGACGGCAAGCTCGTGCCGTGGCGTGAGGCCAACACGCACGTGCTGACCCACTCGCTGCACTACGGCCTGGCGGCCTTCGAAGGGCTCCGCGCGTACAACACCGTGAAGGGCACCGCGATCTTCCGGCTCGCCGAGCACATCGAGCGGATGTTCAACTCCGCGCACATCTACATGATGAAGATCCCGTACGACCGGGAAACCATCATGGAAGCCTGCAAGGAAGTCGTCCGCGCGAACAAGCTGGAATCCTGCTACATCCGCCCGATCTGCTTCTACGGCTCCGAGAAGATGGGCGTCTCACCGCGCGGCGCGACCGTCCACGTCGCGATCGCTGCCTGGCCCTGGGGCGCGTACCTCGGCGCCGACGGCCTCGAGAAGGGCATCCGCGTGAAGACGTCGTCGTTCGCCCGCCACCACGTCAACGTGACGATGGCCCGCGCGAAGGTCGCGTCGACGTACTCGAACTCGATCCTCGCGAACCTCGAAGCCACCCAGGACGGCTACGACGAGGCGCTGCTGCTCGACGTCGACGGCTTCGTCGCCGAGGGTGCCGGCGAGAACCTCTTCATCATCAAGAAAGACCGCATCCAGGAGCCGGAACTCACCTCCGCGCTCGTGGGCATCACGCGCGACACCGTGATCCAGCTCGCCGGCGACATCGGCCTGCCGGTCATCTCGAAGCGCATGACCCGCGACGACGTCTACCTCGCCGACGAAGCCTTCTTCACGGGCACGGCCGCCGAAGTCACGCCGATCCGCGAAGTCGACAACCGCACCATCGGCGGCGGTTCGCGCGGTCCGATCACGACGCAGCTCCAGTCGCGCTTCTTCGACGTGGTCAACGGCCGCGACGAGAAGCGCATGGACTGGCTGTCGTTCGTCTGACCGCCGCCATGACCGCCGCCCGGAGTGAATCGAAGCAGGTCGAGGTCACGGCCGCCGACCTGCCGCTCCACTGCCCGACACCGGCGGTGGCGCTGTGGAGCTCGCATCCGCGCGTCTACCTGCCGGTCGCCGAGACCGGCGAGGCGCGCTGCCCGTACTGCGGCACGCACTACGTCCTGAAGGGCGAAGCCCCGAAGGGACACTGACGCGGACACGCCGGCCCGTCCGTCGACGCAGCACCACGACGCCGCACCTGTTGCGGCGTCGTCGGTGCCGCGGTCGATCCGGTCGACCGATCGCCGCACCGTCACGCTTCACCGCCCGTCCCCGCTTCAACGCCCGTCCTCGCTCCACCGTCTTCCGCCGCACCGTTCCCCGATCCGCCATTGGCGGCGACACCCGTCCGCGCAACATCCTCCGTCCGTGCGCCCCGGGCCATCCGCATCCGAACCCGTGATCACCGCGCCGTGAACGACCGCATCCTCATCGTCGGCGCGAGCTGGGTGGGCGACATGGTGATGGCCCAGCCGCTCCTCGCGCGGCTCCGCGCCGCCGCCCCGCAATCCCCCATCGATGTCCTCGCGCCCGCGTGGGTGCTGCCCATCGTGCGGCGCATGCCCGAGGTCGCGGATCTCGTCGTGAGTCCGTTCGGCCACGGCACGCTCGACCTCCGCGGACGCTGGCGCCTCGCCCGCGATCTCGCGCGCCGCGGCTACGGGCAGGCCGTCCTCCTGCCCAACTCGATCAAGTCCGCGCTCGTGCCGTGGCTCGCGGGCATCCCGCGGCGCACCGGATTTCTCGGTGAGCACCGCCACGGTCTCGTGAACGACGTGCGGCGCTACGACCCGGTCGCTGTCCCGCGACTCGTCGATCGCTTCCTGCTGCTCGGCGACGGCCCCGCGGTCGAACCACTGCCGCAACTCGTCTGCGATCCGTCCTCCCGCGACGCGTTGCTCACCCGGCTCGGCGTCGACCTCGCCCGCCCCGTCGCGTGCCTCTGCCCCGGCGCCGAGTACGGCCCCGCGAAGCGCTGGCCCGTCCGCCATTTCGGCGAACTCGTCCGCCGGCTCGACGCGGCCGGCTTCGCCGTGTGGCTCATGGGATCCGCGAAGGACGCCCCCGTCGCGGACGAGATCCGCGCAGCGGCCGGTGGTGCCGGCCACGTGCTCGCGGGGCGCACCGATCTCGGCGAAGCCGCGGACCTCCTCGCATGCGCGCGGGTCGTCGTCAGCAACGACTCCGGGCTGATGCACGTCGCGGCCGCCGTCGGCCGGCCGGTCGTCGCGCTGTTCGGATCCAGCTCGCCGGACTACACGCCGCCGCTCTCGCCGCTCGCGCGCATCGTGCGCAATCCGGTGCCGTGCAGCCCGTGCTTCCAGCGGGTATGTCCGCTCGGACACTTCGCGTGCCTCGAGGAACTTCCCGTCGGGCGCGTGCTCGATCAAACCCTGTCCGCCGCCGGAGTCCCCGCATGACCGCCCCCGTGTTCGCCACGCCCGAGGACGCCGAGGCGGCCTTCTACCGCGCCTTCGAGAACACCGACCTCGACGCGATGATGGACGTCTGGTCCCCCGACGATCCGGGCATCGTCTGCATCCATCCCGGCGGCGCGCGGCTCCGCGGTCCCGAGGCGATCCGCAAGGCCTGGAAGCAGATCTTCGAAGGCGGGATGCCGCTGACCTTCCGCCTCTCCGACTACTCGATCGTCGGCCGGCCGGGCATGCGGATCCACAACGTCCGCGAGGAGATCCGGCTGCGCGGCAAGGACGCGATCGCGGCCGTCGTCCTCGCGACGAACGTCTTCATCGAGCGGCCCGGCATCGGCTGGCGGCTCTGGATGCACCACGGCAGCAACCCGGTCGCCGGACCGGACACGGCCGGGGACGACGACGATTCGCGACCGACGCTGCACTAGGGTCACGACGGTGCGCATTCGTGTCGACGAACGCTGACCACGTCGCGCGCTCACCGACGCACCGCTGACCGATCGACGGACTTACGTGTCGCCCCCGCCCTATCGCGCCCCCTGGTGGCTGCCCGGCCGCCATCTCCAGACGGTCTGGCCGGCGCTCGTGCTGCGCCCCCGTCCGCCGCACTACCGGCGCGAACGCTGGACGACGCCCGACGGTGATTTCATCGACGTCGACCTGACCGGCGGGCCGGCCGGCGCGCCGCTCGTCGTGCTGTTCCACGGACTCGAAGGCAGCGCCCGCAGTCCGTACGCCGCGACGCTCATGCACGAACTCGTGCGACGCGGCTGGCGCGGCGCGGTCCCGCACTTCCGCGGCTGCAGCGGCACACCCAACGACCGGCCGCGCGCCTACCACTCCGGCGACGCCGACGAGATCGGCTGGATCCTCGAACGCTTCCGCGAACACACCGACGGCCCGCTCTTCGCGGCCGGCGTCTCGCTCGGCGCGAACGCGATGCTGAAGTGGCTCGGCCGCGAAGGCGACCGCGCGCGCGCCATCGTCACGTCCGCCGCCGCGATCAGCGCGCCGCTCGATCTCGTCGCAGCCGGCACCGTGCTCGGCCGCGGCTTCAACCGCGTCTACACGCGCGAGTTCCTCCGCACGCTGAAACCGAAGACGCTCGCGAAGCTCGACCGCTGGCCGCACCTCGCCGATCGCGCCCGCGTCGCGGCCGCGCGCGACTTTCACGGCTTCGACGACGCGTTCACGGCGCCGGTCCACGGCTACCGCGACGTGCTCGACTACTGGACCCGTGCAAGCAGCATCGGCGACCTCCGGCACATCCGCGTCCCGACGCTGGTCCTGAACGCGCGCAACGATCCGTTCCTGCCGGCGGCCCGATTGCCCGGCGCGGCGGACGCCGGACCAGCCGTGACCATCGAGCAGCCTCCGACCGGCGGCCACGTCGGGTTCGTCAGTGGCCCCTTCCCCGGGAACCTCCGCTGGCTGCCGGCGCGGATGCTGGCGTTCTTCGCGGCCGCGGCCGACGGTCCGACGGCCGGATGACGCCCGTCGGCACGCGGTCCGGTCGGTGCCGACGACGGGCCGCGACCTCCGTCGACGGGCATTCCGCCGTCGATCACGAGGTTCGCCGCACTGGAAGCTGTCATCCGCGCCGGTGATAATCGACCCACACTTCCAACGATCCGCCGAGACCCGACCCATGCCCTCCATCGCTCCCGAGATCTTCAAGGCCTACGACATCCGCGGCATCGTCGAGACCGCGCTCACCCCGGCCGCCGTCGAACTGATCGGTCGCGCCTTCGGCACCGAGGCCCTCGCGAAGGGCACGCCGCGCGTCGCCGTCGGCCGCGACGGACGCCTCTCCGGCCCCATGCTGATCGAGGCGCTCGCGAAGGGCCTGCGCGCCGCCGGCTGCGACGTCGTCGACGTGGGCATGGTCACGACCCCGATGCTGTACTTCGCCGCTTACCACCTCGGCACGCGCTCCGGGATCATGGTGACGGGCAGCCACAATCCGCCCGAGTACAACGGTCTCAAGATGGTGCTGGCCGATGAGGCGATCGCGGGCGAGGCCATCCAGGATCTCCGCAAGCGCATCGACCGCGCGGACTTCGCGACCGGCAGCGGCGGCCTCTCGACGGCCGACGTCCGGGAGGCCTACCTCGAGCGCGTCGTCGGCGATATCAAGCTCGACCGGCCCATCGACCTCATCGTCGACAGCGGCAACGGCGTCGCGGGCGGGATCGCGCCCGAGTTGTACCGCCGCCTCGGCTGCCGCGTGACCGAGATGTTCTGCGAGGTCGACGGCAATTTCCCGAACCACCACCCGGACCCGTCGCAGCCCGAGAACCTCGAAGACCTCATCGAGGCCCTGCGCAGCGGCGGCGAACTCGGCTTCGCGTTCGACGGTGACGGCGACCGTCTGGGCGTCGTCACGAAGCGCGGCAAGATCATCTATCCCGACCGCCAGCTGATGCTGTTCGCGGCCGACGTCCTCACGCGCAACCCCGGCGCCGAGATCATCTTCGACGTGAAGTGCACGCGCGCGCTCTTCCCCTGGATCCGCGAACGCGGCGGCCGGCCGCTCATGTGGAAGACCGGCCATTCGCTCATCAAGGCGAAGCTCCGCGAGACGGGCGCACCGCTCGCGGGCGAGATGAGCGGCCACGTGTTCTTCAAGGAACGCTGGTACGGCTTCGACGACGGCGTGTACGCCGGTGCGCGGCTGCTCGAGATCCTGTCGCGCGTCGCCGACGTGAGCGTGCCGCTCGAATCGCTGCCCGACTCCGTCAACACGCCGGAACTCCAGATCAAGCTGGCCGAGGGCGAGAACTTCAAGCTGATCGAGAAGCTCCAGCGCGAGGCGAAGTTCGACGGTGCGACCGACGTCATCACGATCGACGGCGTCCGCGCCGAGTACCCGGACGGCTTCGGGCTCGCGCGAGCCTCCAACACGACGCCCGTCGTCGTGCTGCGATTCGAGGGCGACAACGCCGCGGCGCTCGCGCGCATCCAGGCGGCGTTCCGGTCGGCGATCCTCGCGGTGGCTCCGACGGCGCAGCTCCCGTATTGAGCGGCGATGTGAGCAGTACGACGCTGTTCCTCGGACGCCAGCCGATCCTCGATCACGAGGGCAATCTGGTGGCGTTCGAGCTGCTGTTCCGCGCGAGCCGGTCCGACGACGCCGATGTCCGCGACGACCTGATCGCCACCGCGACGGTCATCAATCACGCGTTCTCCGAGATCGGCGTCGACGCCGTGCTCGGCCACTTCACCGGCTACATCAACCTGTCGGCGTCGCTGCTCATGAGCGACGTCATCGAGCTTCTGCCGCGCGAGCGTGTCGTGCTCGAGGTGCTGGAATCCGTCGAGATCACCGACGCGTTGCTCGGACGACTGCGCGAGCTGCGGGCGCTCGGCTACCGGCTCGCGCTCGACGATTTCGTCGGCGACACCGGCAAGTACGCACCGCTGCTCGACCTGCTCGACATCGTGAAAGTCGACGTGAGCGCGATGGACGACGCGCGCCTCGCGGACATCACGGCGCGCCTGCGCCGCTGGCCCGTGCGGCTGCTCGCCGAGAAGGTCGACACGCGGGCGCAGGTCGACCGCTGCCGCGCGCTCGGCTACGAACTGTTCCAGGGCTACTACTTCGCGCGACCGTCGCTCATCACGGGCGTCCGGCCGTCGCACGCGGGTTCCACGATCCTCCGGCTGATCGCGCTGGCCGTCGACGTCCCCGACCTCGCCGGCATCGAACACGTGCTGCGGCAGAGTCCGGCACTGTCGGTCACGCTGCTGCGGCTCGTGAATGCGCGCACCAATGATCGACAGCACCGGATCGAATCGCTGCACGACGCGGCCGACCGGCTCGGCGCGGCGGAACTGCGGCACTGCGTCCAGCTGCTGATCTTCGCGGCACCGCAGGTGCCCGGCGCGAGTTTCCCGACGCCGTTGCTGGTACTGGCCGCGACGCGCGCGAAGCTGATGCAGTTGCTCGCCTGCGTGACCGGCGACGACCGAGCAGGCGACGACGCATTCCTCGCCGGCGCGCTGTCGCTGACGGGTGCGCTGCTCGCCCAGCCAGCGGCCGACATGCTGGCGGCGCTGCCTGTCCGCGCGGATGTGCGCGACGCCGTGCTCACGCGCAGCGGCCGGCTCGGCGCGCTGCTCACGCTCGCAGAGCGCATCGAGCAGACGGACATCGCAGCCATCGAACGCCTGCTCGTCGACCTGCCGGGGCTCGACCCGGTGCGCATCAACGACGCGTGGATGGGCGCGATCGAGTGGGCGAACACGATCGCGGAGGCGTAGCGCGCCGACGCACATGCCGATCGCCAGGTTCGCGACCTGGCGATCGAATCCGCGCAACGCCACCCGTTCCGTTCACGACACCCGACGCGCGATCGATCACCGTCGAACGATCCACCCGCCGTCGCAATGAAAAAGGCCGTCGCTGCGCGCGACGGCCTCCCGATGCCTCGATCGCGAATGCCCCGATGCCACAGGGGTTCGCGCGAAACCGGCGGGTGTGCTGCCCGCCGTCACCGCATCACTGCCCCTCGATCTTCGCCTTCAGCGCGCCGAGTCCGGCCTTGTAGACGCCCGAGAAGAACTTCACGAGCGTCTCGTCTTCCTGGCCGGCGGGCGGCGGGTCCTGCCAGTACGCGAGGCGCGTGAAGCGACCGCTCCAGACGACCTCGGACTCGCCGTTGCCGACGTCCTTCACCTGCATCGTCGCGAAGTAGTCGCTGGCCGCGACGGCGCCGTCGACGTACGTGTACGTGATCCGCATGTTGTACGGATCGAACTCGACGAGCTTCTCGAACACGCGCGTGCCGTTGCGACGGTTGAGTTCGCGGATCGCGCCTTCCTCCGGCTTCGACCGCAGCACGAGCCGCGTCGACTCCGCCGACGGGAACCACTTCGCGAGCCCGCCGAAGTCGGCGATGTGCGGCCACACGACCTCGGGCGACGCCTTGATGCGGATCGTCTGGACGGTCGACAGTTCCTTCGCGTCGGCGAACGCCAGCGCGGGTGCGACAGCGAGTACGGCCGCGGCCGCGAACTTCGTCAGGTTGTTCATCTTCTCTCCCCCTTGTCTGGGCGCGACCGCGACGCGATCGCGCCGGCTCGAAATTACAGGCGACCCTCGACCCACGCGGTGACCGATGCGAGCGCAGCATCGAGCTTCGCGACGTCGGTCCCGCCGCCCTGCGCGAGTTCCGGACGGCCGCCGCCCTTGCCACCCACCTGCGAAGCGACGTGGCCGACGAGATCACCGGCCTTCACCTTGCCAGCGAGATCAGCCGTGACACCGGCGATCAGCGTGACCTTGTCGGCACCCTCGGCACTCGCGAGCATCACGATCGCGGAACCGAGCTTGTCCTTCAGCTTGTCGATCGTCTCGCGGAGCGCCTTGGCGTCGGCGCCGTCGAGCTTCGCGACGAGCAGCTTCCCGCCGTTGACGTCGCGCGCGGCACTCACGAGATCGTCGCCCTGCGAGGCGGCGACCTTCGACTTCAGCCGGGCGAGTTCCTTCTCGAGCGACTTCACATGATCGAGCGTCTGCGCGAGCTTCGCTCCGATCTCGGGCGTCGGCGCGCGCAGCATGACGGCGATCTCGCCCAGTTGACGTTCCTGGCTGCGGGCGTATTCGAGTGCGCCGTCGGCCGTCACGGCCTCGATGCGGCGGATGCCTGCCGCGACGCCGGATTCGGCGACGATCTTGAAGCTGCCGATGTCGCCGCTGCGCTGCACGTGCGTGCCGCCGCAGAGTTCGGTGGAGAAGTCGCCCATGCCGATCACGCGGACCTCGTCGCCGTACTTCTCGCCGAATAGCGCCATCGCACCGGCCTTGATCGCGTCGTCGTACTTCATCAGGCGGGCTTCGACCGGGACGTTGCGGCGGATCTCCTGGTTGACGAGGTCCTCGACCCTGGCGAGTTCCTCGGCCGTCACCTGCTGCGTGTGGCTGAAGTCGAAGCGCGTGCGCTGCGCGTCGACGAGCGAGCCGCGCTGCGCGACGTGCGAACCCAGCACTTCCCGCAGCGCCGCGTGCATCAGGTGCGTCGCGGAATGGTTGTACGCGGCGCGGTGACGCTGCTTCGCGTCGACCTGCGCCGTGACGCGATCACCGACCGCGAGGCGCCCGGCCTCGACGCGACCGTGATGACCGAAGACGGTCGCCTGGATCTTCAGCGTGTCGGCCACGTCGAACGCGGCGCTGCCGGACACGATCTGGCCGGCATCGCCGACCTGGCCGCCGGACTCCGCGTAGAAGGGCGTGCGATCGAGCACGACGACGGCGCTGTCACCGGCCTCGACCTGCTGCACGGAACTGCCGTCGCGGTAGATCGCGAGGACTTCGGCGTCGACGCGGAGCGTGTCGTAGCCGTGGAATTCGGTCGCCTGGCCCGTGTAGTCGACGGCCGTCTGCATCGTGAAGCGCGAGGCGGCGCGGGCGCGGTTGCGCTGCTGCTCCATCTCGGCCTCGAAGCCGGCGAAGTCGACGGTGAAGCCGCGTTCGCGCGCGATGTCGGCCGTGAGGTCGAGCGGGAATCCGTACGTGTCGTAGAGCTTGAACACGGTGGACCCGTCGAGCATGCGGTCCTCCTTCTGCATCGCGCCTTCGAGCACGGCCATGCCGTGTTCGAGCGTCTCGGCGAAGCGTTCCTCCTCCTGCTTCAGCACCTGCTCCACGCGCCCCTGCGCGGCGACGAGTTCCGGATACGCCTCGCCCATCACGCGCGCGAGATCGGCGACGAGCGTGTGGAAGAAGGGCTTGCTCTGGCCGAGCTTGTAGCCGTGACGGATCGCGCGACGGATGATCCGGCGGAGCACGTAGCCGCGTCCTTCGTTGCCGGGGATCACGCCGTCGGTGATCAGGAAGCTGCACGCACGGATGTGGTCGGCGACGACCTTCAGCGAATTGTTGTCGAGGTCGTCGACGCCGGTCGCGCGGGCAGCTGCGGCAATGAGTTCCTGGAAGAGATCGATGTCGTAGTTGGAATGCACGCCCTGCATCACGGCGCTGATGCGTTCGAGCCCCATGCCGGTGTCGACGGACGGCTTGGGCAGCGGATGCAGCACGCCCTTCTCGTCGCGGTTGAACTGCATGAACACGAGGTTCCAGATCTCGATGTAGCGGTCGCCGTCGGCGTCTTCGGACCCGGGCGGACCGCCGGCGACGTCGGCGCCGTGGTCATAGAAGATCTCGGTGCAGTAGCCGCAGGGGCCCGTGTCACCCATCTGCCAGAAGTTGTCGTTCGTCGCGAGGCGCACGAGACGATCGGCCGGCACCTTGATGTCCTCCAGCCAGATCTTCGCGGCGCCGTCGTCGTCGGCGTGGACCGTCACCCAGAGGCGGTTCTTCGGGAGGCCGAGTTCCTCGGTGAGGAAGCCCCACGCGAACTCGATCGCCTCGCGCTTGAAGTAGTCCCCGAAGCTGAAGTTGCCGAGCATCTCGAAGAACGTGTGGTGCCGCGCCGTGTAGCCGACGTTCTCGAGGTCGTTGTGCTTGCCGCCGGCTCGCACGCAGCGCTGCGACGAGGTCGCGCGGCTGTACGGGCGGCGATCCTGGCCGAGGAAGACGTCCTTGAACTGGACCATCCCGGCGTTCGTGAAGAGCAGCGTCGGATCGTTGCCGGGCACGAGCGGCGAGGACGAAACCACGGCATGGCCCTGGCGGCGGAAGTACTCGAGGAAGCGGTGACGGATTTCGCTGCTTTTCATGGTCGGTCGATGAGCGTTCGGGAAGTCGGTCGGAGGGGCGAAGGTTCGTAGGGCAAGGGGTCGGAGCGCCGTTGGCGCGCCGGGCGCCGAAGGATAGCGCCTGGATGCGCATTTTCGTGAATTGCGCGGCGGATCGGGCGGCCCCGCATCAGGTGTCGTCGTCGGCCACGGTGCGGATCACGCGCCGGATCACGCCGGGCGAGAACCCGCGGTTCTGGAGATAGCGCCCCTGCCGGGCGTACTCCGCGGCGTCGGCAGGTGGCTGCGGAAACTTGCGGCGGAGCACAGCGAGCGCCTGGGCAGGTTCGTCGGCCTTCGCGGTGGCGATGACCTCCTCGGAGTCGGCGGCCGGGACTCCGCGCATCGCGAGGTCACGGGCGAGCCGCAGCGGGCCGTGGCGCCCGGCCGCGCGGCGACCGAGCTGTTCGGCGACGCGGGCATCGGAGATGAAGCCGAGCCGTTCGAGATCGTCGAGGAGGGCGGGGATGTCGTCGCCCTCCTCCGCGTGGCGCTGGAGCTTGCGCGCCAGCTCGACGCGACCGTGGTCCCGGCGGGCGAGCAGGCCGAGCGCACGGTTGCGGAGGGAGATTCCACCTCCGGACGGGCGACCTCCGCCACTACCGGACAGGCGTCCATCGCCACTACCGGACAGACGCCCTCGGCCCCCGGTCAATCTTCCTCGGCCGTTTCTTCGGCGAGCGGCGCGACACCGACCGCTTCGCGGATCTTCTGCTCGATCTCGCGGGCGACGTCGGGGTGCGTCTTGAGGAACTCGCGGGCGTTGTCCTTGCCCTGGCCGATCTTCTCGCCGTTGTAGGCGTACCACGCACCGGACTTGTCGACGAACTTGTTGATCACGCCCAGTTCGATGATCTCGCCCTCGCGGGAGATGCCCTCGCCGTAGAGGATGTCGAAGTCGGCGGTGCGGAACGGCGGCGCGACCTTGTTCTTCACGACCTTGCAGCGGGTCTCGCTGCCGATGACTTCCTCGCCCTTCTTGATCGCGCCGGTGCGGCGGATGTCGATGCGGACCGACGCGTAGAACTTCAGCGCGTTGCCGCCGGTGGTCGTCTCGGGGTTGCCGAACATCACGCCGATCTTCATCCGGATCTGGTTGATGAAGATGACCATCGTGTTCGAGCGCTTGATGTTGCCGGTCAGCTTGCGCAGCGCCTGGCTCATGAGTCGCGCCTGGAGGCCGGGGAGCTGGTCGCCCATCTCGCCCTCGATCTCGGCCTTCGGCGTCAGCGCCGCGACCGAGTCGATCACCACGATGTCGACGGAGCCCGAGCGAACGAGCATGTCGGCGATCTCGAGGGCCTGTTCGCCGTTGTCGGGCTGGGAGATCAGGAGGTCTTCGACCTTAACGCCGAGCTTGCGGGCGTACTGCGGATCGAGTGCGTGCTCGGCGTCGATGAAGGCCGCCGTGCCGCCGACCTTCTGGGCCTCGGCGATGACCTGGAGCGTGAGCGTCGTCTTGCCGGAGGACTCCGGACCGTAGATCTCGATGATCCGGCCGCGCGGGAAGCCGCCGATGCCGAGCGCCAGATCGAGGCCCAGCGAGCCCGTCGAGATGACCTGGATGTCCTGGCTCACGTCGTTCTCGCCGAGCCGCATGATGGAACCCTTGCCGAACTGCTTCTCGATCTGCGAGAGGGCCGCAGCCAGCGCCTTGCTCTTGTTGTCGTCCATGTTTTCCGGGAGAGAGTCGATGATCTTTCGAGGGCCGGATTATCGCACAGGGCCTCCGCGGGACATGGGCGCCAATTTCCCCTTTTTTCAAGCACCTGCCGCCGTTGCGACGACTTGTGCGCGGCACGCATCCGGGATAAAGAAGCGCCGGATCCTGCCGATGTCAGCGCCCATGGCATCCGCTCCCCAGACCACCAGAAACATCGGCCGATTCGAGGTCGTCCAGCCGCTCGGGCGAGGCATGCAGGGCAGCGTCTGGCTCGCGCACGACCCGCAGCTGAAGCGCGAGGTCGCGATCAAGACGATCGACGTCGACGCCAGCACGAACCCGGCAGCCGTCCGCACGCTCCTGGAAGAAGCCGTGATGGCGAGCCGCCTCGTCCACCCCGGCCTCGTGACCCTATTCGACGCCGGCCGCGACGGCGACAAGCCCTACCTCGTCTTCGAGTACGTCCCCGGACGCACCCTCGCGACCGTCATCCGCGACGACGGGCGCATCGCGCCGCTCGCTGCCGCGCGCTACACGCTCCAGATGCTCCAGGCCGTCGAGTTCGCGCACCGCAAGGGCGTCGTGCACCGCGACCTGAAGCCGGCGAACGTGATGATCGCGGCCGACGACATCGCCCGGATCATGGACTTCGGCATCGCGTCGCTCGTCTCGGGCGTCGATCCGGCGGACACCGGCTTCCACGGCACGCCCGCCTACACGGCGCCCGAGTACGTGACGAGCCGCGAGTTCTCGCCGCGCTCCGACGTGTTCTCGATCGGCCTCATGCTCCACGAGATGCTGACCGGCGAACCGGCGATCAGCGGTTCGACCGTCTTCGAGGTCCTCCACAAGATCGCGAACGTCCCGTTCACGCCGCCGTCCGGGAAGGCTGCCGAGGTGGACGAAGTGCTGGACGGCATCGTGATGCGCGCGCTCGCGAAGGACCCCACGCTGCGCTACGCCTCGGCCCAGGAGATGGCGGATGCCATCGAGGACTACCTGCGCCCGGCGAAGACCGCGACCGCGATCGAGCATGACGGCAGCGACGGCACGCTCGAGTTCCTGCTGCGCCGCATCCGGCTGAAGAACGATTTCCCCGCGCTGTCGAACACGATCACGTCGGTGACGAAGGCGATCTCGGCCGACAAGCAGGGGCTCGCCACGCTCGCGAGCGCGATCCTCAAGGACTTCGCGATCACCAACAAGCTGCTGAAGCTCGTGAACTCGGCGCACTACGGCCAGCTCCGCGGCGGCGTGTCGACCGTGACCCGCGCGATCATGGTGCTCGGCTTCGACCAGGTCCGGTCGATGGCGGTCGGGCTCATGCTGTTCGATCACCTGCAGAACCGCTCGCAGGCGGCCGGCCTCCGTGACGAGATCATCGCGGGCTACTTCGGCGCCCTCCTCGCACGGTCGCTCGCGACGCCCGCGGGCGTGCGCGACAGCGAGGAAGCCTTCATCGCCGCGCTGTTCCACAACCTCGGGCGCCTGCTCACCGCGTTCTACTTCCACGAGGAACACGCGGAGATCATGAAGAGCCTGCAGCAGGGCGGCGACGAACGCGAGGTCGCGATCGCGCTGCTCGGTTCGCCGCTCGACGAACTCGGCGCCGGTGTCGCCCGGAGCTGGAAGTTCCCCGAGGAAATAATCGCGAGCATGCAGCCCGTCGTCGGCAAGACGCTCGAACCGCCGCCGACCGAGGCCGAGCGGATGCGCATGCTCGCGAGCCTGGTCCGCGGGATCGTCGACGCCGTGCGCTTCACGCCCGACCAGCTCCGCGGCCGCAAGGTCCTCGAGATCGAGCAGCGCTTCGCGCCGGCGCTCGGCGTGAACCAGAGCCAGATCCTGACGGCCGTCGCGAAGGCCGTGCGCGACGTGTCCGCCGACGCGTCGGTGCTCGGCATGAAGACCGGCGCCAGCCCGTTCTTCGCGCGCGCCGTCGCGTGGACGCAGCACCTGTCCGGCGACCGCGTCCCGGACGAGGCGCAGAACACGATTGCCGGCACCGTGCTGGACAGCAGCGAACTGCTCGTCGAGAGCGAGGCGACCGACGGCACGGCGATCGCGGCGAACCGCAAGGCCGCGCTGACGGCCGGCATCCAGGACATCACGAATGTGCTGGTCGGCAAGTATCAGATGAACGACGTCCTGCGGATGGTCGTCGAGACGATGTACCGCGGCGCCGGCTTCTCGCGCGTGCTGCTGCTGATCCGGGACGCCGCGAGCAACTCGCTCAAGACGCGCATGGGTCTCGGCACCGACATCGAATCGATCCTGCGCAAGGGCTTCTCGATCCCGCTGGCACCGGCGAAGGACGTCTTCCACGCCGTGCTGGCTCAGGGAATCGACCTCTTCATCGAGGACGCGAACAGCCCGAAGGTGCGTGACCACGTCCCGCGCTGGTACCGGCAGTCGCTGAACGCGCATTCGTTCGCGCTGTTCCCGGTGATGGTCGGCAAGACGTCCGTCGCGCTGCTGTACGGCGACAGCCCGGATCCGGGCCAGCTCGCGTTCACTCCCGAGGAGCTGTCGCTCCTGAAGACCCTGCGGAACCAGGCCGTCATGGCGATCCGCGCACCCTCCAGCTGAGAGCACCGGCATGACTGCAGACGTGGCGACCTTGGATACGACCCGACCGATGACGGTCCTGTTCGTCGATGTGGCGGGCAGTACCCGACTGTACGAGACGCTCGGCGACGACGAGGCGCTGCGACGCGTCCGGGCCTGCCTCGATGTCGCGACGGAGGCCACGACCGAGCACGGTGGCACCGTCGTGAAGAACATCGGCGACGAGCTGCTGTGCACCTTCCCGGACAGCGGGTCCGCGCTGCTCGCGGCGTGCGCCATGCAGTCGCTGGTGCGCGCGCTGCCCGAGACCGGCGGCATCCGGAACATGTTCCGGATCGGCTTCCAGCACGGGCCTGTCCTGATGCGCGACGGCGATGCCTTCGGGGACACCGTGAACGTGGCGGCCCGCATCGTGGCCCTCGCCGCGGCGGGACAGATCCTCGTGGGCAGCGACGCGTGCGACACACTCCCGTCGCATCTAAAGTTCGGCATCCGGCCGCTCGGGCAGGCGACGATCCGCGGCCGCAGCGCCGAGGTGCGGCTCCACGAGATCGTGTGGGACATGGCGGCCGACCTGACGCAGGTCGCCGACGGCGCGACGCTCCGGGCACTGCCCAAGGCGCTGAGCATCGAACTCCAGTTCGGCACGCTCACGTGGCGCATCGAGCGCGGCGCCATCGCGATCGGCCGGGACCCCGGCAACGAGGTGGTACTGTCGACGAAACGTGCGTCGCGCAGCCACGCGCGCATCGAGGCCCGCGACGGCCGGTTCGTGCTGCGCGATTCGAGCACCAACGGGACCTTCGTCCAGCCCGCCGAGGGCGACGGGCGCCAGATCTGCCGCGACGAGACCGAACTCACCGGCAGCGGCTGCATCTACTTCGGACACAAGCCCACCGACGAGGGTGTCGAGGGGATGACCTTCGCCATCGGGTGACGCCCGCACCGGGAGCATCTCGCACCATGCTCGACCTGCTGACCGACCTGCTGTGGTGGTGCACCGACCGCACATGGCGCGGTCTGCGGATGCTGTCCGGCGACGACGCTTACGACCGCTATCTCGCGAATCTGGAGCGTCGCGACGACGGCACTACCCCGATCTCGCGCGGCGCCTTCCACGCGCAACAGCTCGACCGCAAATGGGAGCGCATCTTCGGCTGCGGCCGGGGCTGAAGCTCAGGCGCCGGCCGGCGCCTCGCACAGCCGGATGACCCCGGCGAGCGCCTCGATCACCGTCTGCCGCCGCACGGCATCGCGATCACCCGCGAACCGGTACGTGCGCGCCTCGCGCGAACCGTCGCGCAGGCCCCATCCGATGCAGACCATCCCGACGGGCTTGGTGAGCGTGCCGCCCGTCGGCCCCGCGACACCGCTCACCGCGACGGCGATGTCCGATCGCAAGGCCCGCAGCGTGCCGTCGACCATCTCGAGCACCGTCGCTTCCGACACGGCACCGTGACGCAGCAGCGTCTCGGGCGACACGCCGAGCGCGGTCTGCTTCACGGCATTGCTGTACGTGATGAATCCGCCGTCGTACCAGCGGGAGCTGCCGGCGACCATCGTGACGGCGGCGCCGATCCAGCCGCCCGTGCACGATTCGGCGGTGGCGAGCACCGCACCGCGCGATACGAGCGCTGCACCGGTGCGTTCGGCGAGTGCGAGAAGTTCGGTATCCATGTTCAGAGTACGAGCGCCTTCCAGGCCGCGAGGACGAGCAACGTGTAGAGGGCCGCGACGAGATCGTCGAGCATGACGCCGAAGCCGCCGCCGACCGTGGCGTCGAGGTGGCGGATGTGCAGCGGCTTCCAGATATCGAACAGCCGGAACAGCAGGAAGCCCGCGACCTGCCAGACGAGCGTCTGCGGAATCATGAACAGCACGATCATGAACGCGACGATCTCGTCGACGACGATGCCGCCGTGGTCGTGCACGCCGAGCGCGCGGCTCGTGCGCTCGCACGTCCAGATGCCGCCGAGGAAGGCCCCGACGAGCAGCAGCGCGTACCACCCGTCGGACAGCCGCGGATACGTGATCGCGAAGATCGGGATCGCCACGAGCGTGCCGAGCGTGCCGGGGCCGAACCGCGACAGGCCGGAACCGAATCCGAACGCGATCAGGTGTGCCGGATGCGACAGCAGGAAGCGCAGGCTCGGACGCCGCGGTGGACGCATGTGGTACGTGTCGGCGCTCATCGTGCGGCCTTGCGAAAGTGATCGAAACCGCCGCCGGCCAGCGCGATCGCGCGACCATCGGCGTCGAGGACGCGCACGCCGGACTCGCCGGCCGTGACGCGGCCGATGCGGGTCACGGGAACACCCACTGCATTTCCCGCCGCGAGCACCGCGTCGCGACGATCAGGCGCGGCAGTGAACGCGAGTTCGTAATCGTCGCCGCCCGCGAGCACGGCGGCGGCGCGCTCCGTGAACGGCACGCCGGCAAGCGCGGACGAATGCGGCAGCCGCCTCCAGTCGAGTTCGATGCCGCACCGGGAACGCTCCGCGATGTGGCCGAGGTCGGCGACGAGTCCGTCGGACACGTCGATCGCACCGCTCGCGACACCGGCGAGCGCGAGGCCGAGGGCGACACGCGGCTCGGGGCGTTCGAGGCGTCGGCGGCAGCGCGCTGCATCGATCTCGGGCAATTCGATGGCGCCACGCGCGACGGCAAGCCCGATCGCGGCCTCGCCCGTGCAACCGGACACCCAGACGTCGTCGCCGGACCGTGCACCGTCGCGCCGCAGCGCGCGAGTCGCGGGAACTTCGCCGATGACCGTCACGCAGAGATTCAGCGGACCACGGGTCGTGTCGCCGCCGGCAAGATCGACGCCGTGCGTGCGGGCGAGCGCGAGGAAGCCGGAAGCAAAGGCGGCGATCCAGTCTTCGTCGGCGTCTGGCAGGGCGAGGGCGAGGAACGCCCAGCGGGGGCGTGCGCCCATCGCGGCCAGGTCGGAGAGATTCACGGCGAGCGTCTTGTGACCGAGGGATGCCGGGTCGGCCCCGGGGAGGAAGTGCATGCCCTCGACGAGCATGTCGGTCGTGATGGCGAGCGCGCAGCCCGGCGCGGGCGCGACGAGGGCGGCATCGTCACCGCCGGCAAGCAGGGTGTGATCGGTGGCGGGCGAGAACCAGCGCCGGATGAGATCGAACTCGGAAGACACGGCCGGATTCTATCCCGCCATGCACCTTCGACAGTCCCTAGAAAGCGAGCTGTCCGGAGAGGTAGAAGGCGCGCTGCTCCTTCCGGTCCGCGATGTGTCCGAGGTCGACCCACGCGGCCGTCAGCGACAGGCGCTTGCCGGCGAACCATGCCAGATAGACGTCCTTGAACGATTCCTCGCGGAACACCGAGAGGTTGTCGGGCTTGCGCCGCCATTCCGCCCCGAGCACGAGGTTGTCCGTCAGGAAGACGCCGACCGAGAGCTCCGGCATGAGGCGGTAGTCGTCGCGCCGGTCACCGCCGAAACCGAGGAGGCCCAGCTGGTTCGCCTTCGTCGCGCGCAGCGTGCCGTTCAGCAGCAAGTTGCGGCCGGCCGCCGCGCCGAGCCAGACCTTCGTCGCGGCGACGTAGACATCGACGCCCTCCGCGTGGCGCGCACCGAGCGCCGTCGGCACGGCCATGTCGTCGTTGCGCTTGTACTGCAGGCCGAACGCGATCTGCGGCATCCAGCGGTCCTGGTCGAACACGGCATCGCCGGCGACCTTCACCTTCACGCCGAAGATGTCCTGACCGATCGCCTGGCCCGGCACCGTGCGTCCGAGACCCAGCACCTGACGGGCATACGAGAGCTCGACGCGGTCGTGGATGCCGACCGCGACGCCACTCGCGTGCAGGCTGAAGTCGGTCGGATCGGCCCGCGTGTGGAACACCGTGAAGCCGATCTGGTCCCGGCTGCCGTAGCCCGCGATGAGCGCCCACGGCGTGAGTCCGCCACCGGCGGACCCTTCGATCTGGGAAACCCCGCCGGTGGCGGGAAGGCGGGCGCCGGGCGACGGCAGGCCGGCGGCGGATGCCGGCAGCGCGAGCGTGCACAGCAGGGCGAGGAGCGTTCGTTTCATGCATCCGGTATCGACCGGGAACCCGACCGCCTTGAGGCAGATGCGCGGTCAAGTCATCGCACCGGTCGCCGTTAACCTCTGTTCGAACGACCGATCAGAACATGCACCAGCCGCCATGACCCAAAGCAGAAAACGCCACCCCGTCCGCCTGATGCTGGCCGCCGTCGCGATGACCGGGATCTTCGCGTCCGCGCACGCCGGCCCCACGCTCTACGAACGCCTCGGCGGACGCGATGCCGTCGGACGCATCGTCGACGAGCTGATCGAGACGTCCCGCGTCGACCCGGTGTCGGCCCACCTCTTCGTGAAAGTGAACCACAAGCGGCTGAAGCAGAAGATCGCGGAACAGATCTGCGCGCTCGCCGGCGGCCCGGTCCCCTTCGAGGGCGACGACATGAAGACGACGCACGCCGGCCTCGGCATCACCGAAGAGGATTTCTACCGGCTCGTCGAGCACCTCGTCGCGATCCTGGACCGCAGCGGCGTCGGCACGCGCGAGAAGAACGAACTCCTGGGGCTGCTCGCCCCCCTGAAACGCGACGTGGTGACGAAGTGATGGACCGTGTCGTGACCATCGCCGCGATGCGCACTGCGGGCGCACTCGGACTGCTGCTGATCGCCACGGCCGCCCACGGCGCGACCGTCAGCGCGACCGTCGCGACGCCGTCCGGCGAAGCCGTCACGCAGGCCGTCGTGTACGCGCTGCCCGCGACCGGCAAGGCGCCGTCCGCTCCGCGTCCGTCGGTGATCGACCAGATCGACCGCGAGTTCGTGCCGCTCGTCGTGCCGGTGCAGGCCGGCGCGCCCGTGACCTTCCCGAACCGCGACAACATCCGCCATCACGTCTACTCGTTCTCGCCGGCGAAGGTGTTCGAGCTGAAGCTCTATTCCGGCGTCCCCGCGAAGCCGGTCGTGTTCGACAAGCCCGGCGCTGTCACGCTCGGCTGCAACATCCACGACTGGATGGTCGGCCACGTGTACGTCGTCGACAGCCCGTGGTTCGCGAAGACCGGCAAGGACGGCCGCGCCACCATCGACCTGCCGCCCGGCGACTACCTGATCCGCGTCTGGCATCCGTGGATGAAGGCGGAACCCGCGCCGTCGCGGCTCGAGGTGAAGGGCACGACCGCGCAGCCGCTCGTCCTCCGGTTGGACATCGTCCCGCCGCCCGCCCGCGCCGACAGACGCTGAGGCCGGGGCATCGTGCAGATCCGCAGTCTTCACATCAGGATCATCGTGTTCTTCATGATCCTGCTGTTCACGGTGCAGGGCGTCCTGTACTTCGTCGTGACCGCGAGCGGCCAGCGCATCGCCGAACGCACGATCGGCGACGAACTGGCCATCGGCGAACGGGTCTTCCGTCGCCTCGTCGACCAGCGGTCCGGACAGCTCGCCGCCGCCGCGCAGGTCCTCGCGGCCGACTTCGGATTCCGCACGGCCGTTGCGACGAGCGACGCCGAGACCATCGCGTCCGCGCTCGCCAATCACGGCAACCGCATTCAGGCGAACGTCGTGATGCTCGCATCGCTCGACGGCAGCCTCACCGCCGCCGTCGGTGCCGAGGGGATGCGCGGCATGCACTTCCCGCTGCCCGCGCTGCTCGAGGTCGCGCGCGAGAAGGGCAAGGCCGCCGCGATCGTGCTGCTCGAGGGCCGGCCCTACCAGATCGTGATGGTGCCGGTGCTCGCGCCGGTACCGATCGCGTGGGTCGCGATGGGCTTCACGCTCGACGACCGCGTCGCGTCGGATCTGCAATCCGTGTCGACGCTGCATGTGTCCTTCCTGTCGCGCGCCGCCGATGGCCGGTGGTCGCTGCATGCGTCCACGCTGCCCGCGCCACTGCGTGCATCGCTCCTCGGACACAGTGCGGCGCTCGCGGACATCAGCCGCGCGACGACGATGGGGCTCGATGGCGAGGATTACCAGTCGCTGCTGCCGATCCTCGGCGAGACGCCGGAAGGCCGCGTCGTCGCCCTCCTCCAGCGTTCGCGCCGCGAGGCCCTCGCACCGTTCGACCAGGTCCGGACGATCCTCACGGTCCTCGCGCTCGTCAGCATCGGACTCTCGGTCGTCGGCAGCGTGATGATCGCGCGCGGCATCAGCCGGCCCGTGCAGCGCCTCGCGGACGCGGCCCGCCAGATCCGCGACGGCGACTACGCCCACAAGGTCGAGGTCGAGAACCGCGACGAGATCGGGGAGCTCGCCACGAGCTTCAACCACATGCTCGACGGCATCGCGGCACGCGAGTCGGAGATCCTGCGGCTCGCGTACGAAGACACGCTGACCGGGCTGCCGAACCGTGCGCGATTGCGCGAACGACTCGCCGAAGCGCTCGACACCGCGCGCGGCGCGGGCGCCCACGTCGCGGTGATGATGCTCGACCTCGACCGGTTCAAGCTGATCAACGACAGCCTCGGCCACCCTGCCGGCGACCAGGTCCTGCGGCTCGTCGCAGCACGGTTGCAGACGACGCTGCGCGACACCGACATGGTCGCGCGCCTCGGCGGCGACGAGTTCGCGATCGTGCTGCCCGATGGCTCGGCGGAACGCGTGCAACGGGTCGCGCAGCGCATCCTCGGCGCACTCGAGGCGCCGATCCCGCTCGACGGGCAGGCCGTCGACGTGAGCGCGAGCATCGGCGTCGCGTGCCATCCCGAGCACGGCGACGATCCGGACGTGCTCATGCGTCACGCCGACGTCGCGATGTACGCCGCGAAGCGCGGCAACACGGGCTGGGCCGCCTACGACCCGCAACGCGAGAGCGGCCGGATGACCCATCTGTCGCTGCTCGGGGAACTGCGTCACGCCATCGAGCACGACGAACTGAGCCTGTACTACCAGCCGAAGCTCGATCTCGTCACGGGACAGGTCCGCCGCGCCGAGGCGCTCGTGCGCTGGATCCATCCGGAACGCGGCTTCGTGTCACCGGGCGAATTCGTGCCCTTCGCGGAACAGACGGGCGCCATCAAGCAGCTCACGCGCTGGGTGCTCGCGCGCGGCATCCGGCAGGTCGCGGACTGGCGTGCCGCCGGGCTCGACATCGCCGTCTCGATCAACGTCTCGACGCGCGACCTGATGAGCCCCGATCTCACCGAGTACGTGTCCGACCAGCTCGCACGCCAGGGCACGCCACCGGACCGCGTGTGCCTCGAGATCACCGAGAGCGGCTTCATGGAGGATCCGACGCACGCCCTCGCGACGCTCGAACGCCTGCACGGCCTCGGACTGATGCTTTCGGTGGACGATTTCGGGACGGGCTATTCGTCGCTCGCTTACCTGAAGAAGCTGCCGGTGAGTGAGCTGAAGATCGACCAGTCGTTCGTGCGCGACATGGTCACGAACGAGGACGACGCGACGATCGTGCGGTCGACGATCGAGCTCGGACACAACATGGGACTGGAGGTCACGGCCGAGGGCGTCGAGGACGGCGCCGGGCTGGAGATGCTGCGCGACCTGGGCTGCGACCAGGCCCAGGGCTACTTCATCGCGAAGCCGATGCCGGCCCCGCAGTTCGAGGACTGGCTGCGCGCCCGCGCGCCGGAACGCGAGGTTCCGGAACCGGCCGGCGCGCAGCAGCCTCCGCGGCTCAGCGTCGTACCGCTTCGTCCGGACGGACCTGCGCAGCGAGGCGATCGAGCACGCCGTTGATGTAGCGATGGCCGTCGGTGCCGCCGAAGGTCTTGGCGAGATCGATGGCCTCGTTGATCACGACGCGGTAAGGCGTGTCGATGTGCGCCGACAGCTCGAGCGCCCCGAGCAGCAGGATCGCGTGCTCGACCGGCGACAGCTCGACGACCGGTCGATCGAGCAGCGGCGTCAGCAGCGCACGCAGACCGTCGACGTCACCGGTCACGCCGTCGATGAGGCGATCGAAGAGCCGGGCGTCGAGCTTCGTGAAGCCTTCCTCGATGCGCGCATCCCGCTTGATCTCGGTCGCGGACGCAGGATTCAGCAGCCACGTGTAGACCGCCTGCACCGCGCGTTCGCGTGCGAGGCGCCGCGGGTTCGCGGGGCGCGGCTTCGGTGCTTCCTGCGGATCAGTCTCGCTCATCTTCGATCGCCTGCATGAGGTTGGCCATCTCGACGGCAACACGCGCCGCTTCGGCGCCCTTGATGTGCATGCGGGCCTCGGCCTGCTCGTCGTTCTCGGTCGTGAGCACGCCGTTCGCGATCGGGATGCCGCTGTCGAGCGCGACGCGCATGATCCCGGCACCCGACTGGTCGGACACCAGCTCGAAGTGGTACGTCTCGCCGCGGATCACGGCACCGAGCGCGACGAGCGCCTTGAACTGCCCCGTCGCCGCCATCTTCCGCAGCGCCATCGGGATCTCGAGCGCCCCCGGCACGCTGACGACGGTCATGTCGTCGCGGTTCACGCCGATCGCCTCCAGCTCGGCGAGGCAGGCCGACAGCAGCGCCTCGCACACCGTCGGGTTGAACCGGCTCACCACCACGCCCACGGCAAGCCCTTCGCCGGAGAGATCGGGTTCGATCTCGTAAATGTCATCCACGTGCTCCATGGGCACTCCTCAGTCGTTCGTTGCACCGGGCTGGACGCCCGGCTCGAGATAGCCGGCGACTTCGAGATCGAAGCCCGCCATGCTCGGCATGCGCAGCGGCTGCGCCATCAGCCGCATGCGTGCGACACCGAGGTCGCGCAGGATCTGCGCCCCGATGCCGTACGTGCGAAGGTCCCACTTGCGGCGCGCCGTTCCGCCCGCGGACGCGCGGAGGCGGTCGAGCAGGTCGGCGCCAGTTTCGGTCCGGTGGAGCAGAACGATGACGCCGCGATCCGCGGCCGCGATGGTCGCGAGGGCGTCGTGCAGGTTCCAGGAATGGCTGCGTTCACCGGCATCGAGTGCGTCGACGACCGAGAGCGGTTCGTGCACGCGCACCAGCACCGGCTCGTCGCCGGACAGGTCGCCGCGGACGAGCGCGAGGTGCGTCTCGCGCGTCGTGCTGTCGACGTACGCGACGGCGCGGAATTCACCGTGGGCCGTCACGAGCGCGCGTTCGTACTCGCGCTTCACGAGCGATTCGGTGCGGCTGCGATAGTGGATGAGGTCGGCGATCGTGCCGATCTTCAGGCCGTGCTCGCGCGCGAACTCCACGAGGTCGGGCAGCCGGGCCATCGTGCCGTCGTCCTTCAGGATCTCGCAGATCACCGATGCCGGCGTGAGGCCCGCGAGCTGCGCAAGATCGCATCCGGCCTCGGTATGGCCGGCGCGCACGAGCACGCCGCCGTTCTGCGCCATCAGCGGAAAGATGTGGCCGGGCTGGACGATGTCGTCGGGCTTCGCATCGCGGCGCACGGCGGCCTGCACCGTCCGGGCGCGATCGGCGGCGGAGATACCCGTCGTGACGCCTTCGGCAGCCTCGATCGACGCCGTGAAGTTCGTGCCCATCGACGATCGGTTCGCCGTGACCATCGGACCGAGATTGATCTGCCGGCAACGGGCCTCGGTGAGCGTGAGGCAGATGAGGCCGCGGCCGAAGCGCGCCATGAAGTTGATCGCGTCGGGCGTCACGTAGTCGGCCGCCATCACGAGGTCGCCCTCGTTCTCGCGGTCCTCCTCGTCGACGAGCACGACCATCCGGCCGGCGCGCAGCTCCTCGATGATCTCCGGTGTCGTGCTGATGCTCATGCATGCTCCTGTTGCGCGTCGCCCGTCAGCATGCGCTCGACGTAGCGCGCGATCAGATCGATCTCGAGGTTCACGCGGCTGCCCGCTTCGAGCCGGCCGAGGTTCGTGACGGCCAGCGTGTGCGGGATCAGGTTGACCTCGAAGCGGTCGTCGCCGACGGCGTTCACCGTGAGGCTCACGCCGTTGACGGTGACGGAGCCCTTGCGGGCGACGTAGCGCGCGAGCGCCACCGGCATCCGGAACTCGAAGCGGCGGTTGTCGCCGGAGGCCGTGATGCGGACGACTTCGCCGACGCCGTCGACGTGGCCCGTGACGAGGTGTCCGCCGAGACGATCGTTCGCACGCAGCGCCTTCTCGAGATTGACGTGCGCGCCGGGCGCGAAGCCCGCCGTGCAATCGAGCGTTTCCTGCGAGACGTCGACCGTGAACCCGGACGCGTCGAACGCGATCACGGTGAGGCAGCAGCCGTCGACGGCGATGCTGTCACCGAGCGCGACGTCGGCCATGTCGAGTCCGCCACCGTCGATGCGCAGCCGCGCACCCGCGGCGCCCGATTCGAAGACAGCCACGTGGCCCTGGGCCTGAACGATTCCCGTGAACATTCCTTCTCCAGATGGATGTGCGATCGCGACCGGCGTCAGGCCGGCCGGACCACCGGGCGCGCGAGGATCCGCACGTCCGGACCGAAGCGGCGCAGGTCGGTGATGTCGAGTTCCACCGCCTCGTCCATGTGCGTGAAGCCGGGCAGCCGCAGCATGCCGCGCGCGGCATCACCGATCAGCTTCGGCGCGAGGTAGAGCACGAGTTCGTCGACGACGTCGGCGCGCATCAGCGCACTGTGCAGGTTGATGCCGGCTTCCACCAGCACCTCGTTGAAGCCGTGGACGGCGAGTTCGCGGACGAGTGCCGCGAGATCGACCTTGCCCTCGTGGTCAGGCAGGCACCACACCTCGCCGCCGCGGGCCGCGAGCGCCTGCGACTTCACCTTGTCGTCCGTGGCGGTCGCGACGATCACGCGGCCACCGTCGAGGATGCGGGCGTCCACCGGGATGCGCAGCCGGCTGTCGACGACGATGCGCACGGGCTGGCGGCTCGTCGGCACGTCACGCACCGTGAGCCGCGGATCGTCGTCCTTCAGCGTGCCGATGCCGGTCATGACGGCGCACGAACGCGCGCGCCACCGATGGCCGTCGCGTCGCGCATCGGGGCCGGTGATCCACTGGCTCTCGCCGTTCGGCAGCGCCGTCTTGCCGTCGAGCGTCGCGGCGATCTTCACGCGGAGCCACGGCCGGCCGCGCGTCGTGCGCGAGACGAATCCGATGTTGAGTTCGCGGGCCTCGGCTTCCATCAGCCCCGTGTCGACCGCGATGCCGGCGGCGCGCAGGCGTTCGAGCCCGCGACTGGCGACGCGTTCGTCCGGATCGGTCATCGCGGCGACGACGCGCACGACGCCGGCCGCGATCAGCGCATCGGCGCACGGCGGCGTGCGGCCGAAATGGCTGCAGGGTTCGAGCGTCACGTAGGCCGTCGCCCCACGTGCCGCTTCGCCCGCGGCGCGCAGCGCGTGGACTTCGGCATGGGGCTCGCCGGCGCGCTCGTGCCAGCCGTCGCCGACGACGCGCCCGTCGCGGACCAGCACGCAGCCGACGCGCGGATTCGGCGTCGTGGTGTTCATGGCGCGTGCCGCAAGCCGCAGCGCGCGCGCCATGTACTTGTGATCTTCGAGGGACCAGGGCATCGGCGTCAGGTCGTCCGGCGGCGCTTCGGGGCCGGCTTCGCGACCTCGTCGATCACGTCGCGGAAGTCGTCGACGTCCTGGAAGCTGCGGTACACCGACGCGAAGCGGATGTAGGCCACCTTGTCGAGCTTGTAGAGCTCCTTCATGACCATCTGCCCGATCGCGCGCGACGCCACCTCGCGCTCACCGAGCGCCAGCAGCCGCTGCGTGATCCGCTGGATCGCTGCGTCGACGAGTTCGGTGGGCACGGGCCGCTTGTGCAGCGCTCGCGTGAAGCTCGTGCGCAGCTTCGACTCGTCGAACTCCGACCGGTGGCCGCTCGTCTTGACGATCTGCGGCATGCGCAGCTCGACCGTCTCGTACGTCGTGAACCGCTTGTCGCACGAGAGGCAGCGCCGGCGCCGGCGCACGCTGTCGCCGTCCTCGCTGACGCGCGAATCCGCCACCTGGGTGTCGGCGTGTCCGCAGAAGGGGCACTTCATGATCCGGGCGTCGCCGCGGGCGGGAGGTGCCGGGGATCAGCGCTGCGGATACACCGGGAACCGCGCGCAGAGCGCCTGCACGTCGGTCGCGACGCGGGCGATCACGGCATCGTCCTGCGGGGCATCCAGCACGTCGGCGATGAGATGCCCGAGCTGCTCCGCCTCGAGTTCGGCGAAGCCGCGCGTCGTCATGGCGGGCGAACCGATCCGGATGCCGCTCGTGACGAAGGGCTTCTCGGGATCGTTCGGGATCGCGTTCTTGTTGACGGTGATGTGGGCGCGACCGAGGACGGCTTCGGCTTCCTTGCCGGTGATGCGCTTCGCGCGGAGGTCGAGCAGGAAGACGTGCGACTCGGTCCGGCCGGACACGACGCGCAGGCCGCGCTCGGTCAGCACCTTGGCCATCACGACGGCGTTGTCGAGCACCTGCGCCTGGCAGGCGCGGAACTCGTGCGTCATCGCCTCCTTGAAGGCGACGGCCTTCGCGGCGATCACGTGCATCAGCGGACCGCCCTGGATGCCGGGGAAGATGGCCGAGTTGAGGATCTTCTCGTGCTCCGCCTGCGACAGGATCAGGCCGCCGCGCGGACCGCGGAGCGTCTTGTGCGTCGTGCTCGTGACGAAGTCCGCGATGCCGACGGGGCTCGGATAGAGATTGGCGGCGATGAGGCCGGCGTAGTGCGCCATGTCGACGAAGAGGTACGCGCCGACGGCGTCCGCGATCTCGCGGAAGCGCTTGAAGTCGATGCGCAGCGAGTACGCCGAGGCACCGGCGACGATGACCTTCGGCTTGTGTTCGTGCGCGAGACGCTCGACCTGCGCGTAGTCGATCGCCTCGTCGGCGTCGAGCCCGTAGGCGACGGCGTTGTAGAGCTTGCCCGAGAGATTGACCGACGAGCCGTGCGTCAGGTGGCCGCCGTGCGCGAGCGACATGCCGAGCAGCGTGTCGCCCGGCTTCAGGATCGCGGCGTACACCGCCTGGTTCGCCTGCGAGCCGGAATGCGGCTGCACGTTGGCGTATTCGGCGCCGAAGAGTTCCTTCGCCCGGGCGATCGCGAGCGCCTCGGCGACGTCGACGTGCTCGCAGCCACCGTAGTAGCGCTTGCCCGGGTAACCCTCGGCGTACTTGTTCGTCAGGACGGACCCCTGCGCCTCCAGCACCCGCGGGCTCGCGTAGTTCTCCGACGCGATCAGCTCGATGTGGTCTTCCTGGCGCCCGCGCTCCGCCTCCATCGCGGCGAAGAGTTCGGGATCGAAGGATGCGATGGTGTCTTGCGCACTGAACATGACGGCGGCCGGCTCGGGGAAAAGGGGCGGGAGTTTACCACCGCCCCCCGCGCGCGCCCCGGGTTCGCGGGCCAAGTTTGTTGCGGCGCGATGACCCCGCATGGTTCGTCCCGGCCCCCGCCGCGTCGGCCCGCAGGCACGGACGCACACCGTCCGCATCGCTTCGCCGCGGGAAGTCCATGACGTATGATCGCCCGCCGGTTCACGGCACCGGGCGAATGCCCCGCGCCGCCGTCCCCGCAAAAGCACGCAGCCCGGTCATCGAGGCACGCGGCCCACGAAGAAAGCACGCTGGAGGAACGTCCGAAATGCCGAACGCCTTGTCGAAACTCATCTGGGTGGCCATCGCGCTGCTCGGCGCGTCCGCCATCGGCGGCATCGCGATACACCGGGGCGAGCAGATCAACGCGCTCTGGTTCATCGCCGCGGCCGTCTGCACGTACCTGATCGGTTACCGGTTCTACAGCGCCTGGATCTGCGCGAAGGTCCTCGTGCTCGACGAGACCCGCGCGACGCCGGCCGAGCGCTTCAACAACGGCCGCGACTTCATCCCCACGAACAAGTGGGTCGCCTTCGGTCACCACTTCGCCGCCATCGCGGGCCCCGGGCCGCTGATCGGACCGACGCTCGCGATGCAGTTCGGCTACCTGCCCGGCACGCTCTGGATCCTCGCGGGTTCCGTGCTCGGCGGCTGCGTCCAGGACATGGTCACGATGTTCTGCTCCACGCGCCGCGACGGCCGCTCGCTCGGCCAGATGGCGAAGGACGAACTCGGTCCCGTCGGCGGCTGGGCCGCGCTGATCGGCTCGCTGATGATCATCATCATCCTGATCGCCGTGCTGGGTCTCGTCATCGTGAAGGCCATGAAGCACAGCCCCTGGGCGACCGCGACGGTCCTCGGGACGATCCCGGTGGCCATGCTGATCGGCCTCTACATGCGCGGGATCCGCCCCGGCAAGGTGCTCGAAGGCTCCCTGATCGGCATCGCGCTCCTGCTCGTCTGCGTCTGGGGCGGCGGCTGGGTGAACGGTTCCGCGGAATTCCGCGGCATGTTCGACTGGGACGACATGACCTGCGCCTGGTTCGTCATGATCTACGGCTTCTCGGCGGCGGCACTGCCCGTGTGGCTGCTGCTCGCGCCGCGCGACTACCTCTCGACCTTCCTGAAGCTCGGCGTCGTCTTCATGCTCGCCGCCGCGATCCTGATCTGGTCGCCGACCGTGAAGATGCCGGCCATCACGCAGTTCGTCGACGGCACCGGCCCGATCTTCAAGGGCACGCTGTTCCCGTTCGTCTTCATCACGATCGCGTGCGGTGCGATCTCCGGCTTCCACGCGCTCGTGTCGTCCGGCACGACGCCGAAGCTGCTCGCGAACGAACGCGAGATCCGCATGATCGGATACGGCAGCATGGCCCTCGAATCCTTCGTGGCCATCATGGCCGTGATCGCCGCGACGGTGATGGAGCCCGGCATCTACTTCGCGATCAACAGCCCCCCCGGTGTCGTCGGCAAGGAAGCCGCCGATGCCGTCGCGATGATCACGTCTTGGGGCTTCCCGGTGACGGTCGAGCAGATGAGCACGCTCGCCGCCGGCATGGGTGAATCGACGCTCTTCGGCCGGGTCGGCGGCGCGCCGTCGCTCGCCGTGGGCATGGCCACGATCTTCAGCAGCACGTTCGGCGGCAACCTCCTCGACATGTGGTACCACTTCGCGATCATGTTCGAGGTGCTGTTCATCCTGACGACGCTCGACGCCGGCACGCGCGTCGGCCGCTTCATGCTCCAGGACCTCATCAAGCACGTGTCGCCGGCGCTGGGCAATGTGTCGTCGTACCCCGCGACCGTCGTGTCGAGCCTCGTGTTCGTCGGTGCGTGGGGCTACTTCCTCGTGCAGGGCGTCAAGGATCCGCTCGGCGGCGTGAACATCCTCTGGCCGCTCTTCGGCATCTCGAACCAGCTGCTCGCGGGCATCGCGCTGACCGTCGCCACCGGCATCATCATCAAGATGGGCAAGGTGCGGTACTCGTGGGTGACCGGCCTGCCGCTCACGTGGCTCGCGGTCGTCTGCACGAGCGCCGCCGTCGAGAAGGTGTTCAGCAGCAACCCGGCCGTCGGCTTCCTGGCCGGCGCGAACAAGCTGGCCGCCGATCTCGCCGCGGGCGTGCTGTCGCCGGAGAAGGCAGCGGCCGCACCGTCGCTGATCCTCGGCCAGCGGATCGACGCGGCGCTCGCGCTGCTGTTCGCCGCGATCCTCTGGATCGTGATCTTCGACATGATCCGCATGAGCCGCCGCTTCCTCGCCGGCAAGCCCGTCCAGCCGCTGTCGGAATCGGAACACGTGACCACGCAGCTCGCCTGGGCGCGCGACTGATCGAGATCGAAGCTCACCGGCGCGTGCGCATCCCGTGCACGCGCCGGACGACGCGAGCGGTTTCGCGGACCCCGACGCCTGACCGCGAACGATGCGCGACGACCTGAAGAAACTCTGGGATTTCATGCGCGAGGTGACCGGCGACGACGCCTACGAGCGCTACCTCGCCCGCCATCGCGAGACCCATCCGGAAGTCCCGCCGCTCGCCGAGAAGGAGTTCTTCGCGTCGGAGCAGGAGCGGAAATGGAGCGGGATCAACCGCTGCTGCTGAACCGCCCGGCATCCCGACTGCCGGGGCCGACCGGACCTACGCCCCCGGCCCCCTTGCCCGCCTGACCTCTTCCCGCAGCCGCGCGATCTCCCCGCGCAGTTCCCGGATGTCGCGATGCAGTTCGCGGACGACGGTGCGTTCCTCGGCGTCGATCATCCCGGCGAGCGCCTCGCGCATCTGGCGGATGTCCTGCTGCATCTCCGCGCGGAGACGCGCCTCGTCCTCGCCGACGAGCAGGGCCGCGATGTTCGCCGTCAGCATCGACATCGTGGCAACGCCGACGAGCACGATGAACACGGCGAAGAAGCGCGCCGCCACCGTCGTCGGCACGAAGTCGCCGTAGCCGATCGTGGCGCCCGTGACGAACGCGAGCCACAGCCCCTCGCCGTAGCTCTGCACCGTCGGCTCGAGCCAGTAGAACCCGAAGCCGGAGAGAAGCAGCGCGGCGAAGCCGAACACGAGCATGTAGGGCAGTCCGCCGCGCCGGAACACCTGGCGGCTCGCGGCGACCGCACGCATCAGCAGCAAGCCGACGATCGCGACCCGGGTGAGCCGGATCAGCGTGACCCACTGCGTCTCGAAGCCGACGACACTCGCGAGCGTGAAGGCGATCACGACCACGTCGAGCCAGTTGCGGGAGAGGTACTGCGCGCGGTGGCGCGTGATCCGCAGCATCCACGCGAGTTCGAACGTGAAGGCGAGCAGGATGAAGATCTCGATGGCCTCGCCGAGGATGCGGGCGGGCCGCGTCGACGCGAGTTCCTCGAGATAGAACCCCGGGATCGACAGCAGCGCGATGCCGATCATCACCCAGTGGAGCCGGCGCTCCCAGACGTACGCCCGCGGGTCGTCGTCCGGCGGGACGCCGCCGACGCCGATCCAGGAAAGTCCCTGGCTCACGGGGTCCGTCCGGCGACGACGCAGGTGCGCGGCGTGCGTCCGCTCATTCCCCCGCCACCGCCATCCGGTCGATCAGGATCGATCCGCACTGGCGCGAGCTGCGCGCGAGGACGTCGTTGCCGATGGCGGTGATGCCCAGGAACATGTCCTTCAGGTTGCCCGCGACGGTGATCTCGTGGACCGGATACGCGATCACGCCGTTCTCGACCCAGAAGCCCGCGGCG